>JAFUVR010000025.1 GCA_017477485.1 Bacteroidales bacterium
CGTTACTGCATCATCGCCAACACCATCCGCCGCCTCCACACCATGCCAACACCCATGCGGCATGACTATACCCCCCTCCGCTCGAGCAGAGCAAACTACAAATAAGAAAACGAAGAAAAAACAATTGTAGTGTATGATTGCCACAAGGATATGGTGGAAAATGCGTATCTTTGCAGTCGCATCGGGCTGTCGGCCCCTTCTACGTCACCGATGAACCATTCAGAGACAACCACCCGCAATATGACCAATCTCACCAGTATGCTACAAGGCATGAAGTGGTACGACACACTGCAATACAGCACCATGCTGCTGATGTCGATAATGCTCCCGCTCTCGTGGCGCATGGCGTTGATAGCCATGATACTGATGGCAGTGGCCGCCATTGTCAAGGCCATAGCGACACACGCTTTCGGCAACCGCTCGCTCTCGCGGGGGGCATGGGTGGCGATGTCGCTCATGGCGGCCTACTGGGCCATATTCTGCCTCAGCGTATTGTGGAGCAATAACAAGGCGACGGCATGGCACGTCGTAGAGCTCAAACTGCCTTTTCTGCTTTTGCCATTGATAGTGGGAGTTGCCGACTCCTCGTTTCTCACCCACCGCCGTTGGCGCACGCTGTTCGCCGTCATGGGCTTCATGCTCTTGCTCAGGCTGGTATTCTTTTCCGTGCGTGCCGTCCTCCGACTGTCCAACGGACTGCCTTTTGGAGAAGTCTTCGACTGGCATTTCGACGACATGCACCACAACTACCTCGCCCTATACCTGCTGGTTGTCCTTGCCTATCTCTATACCGAGCTGATTCGCCCGCGCACACAGCGTGTATGGCAGCTTCCCACATGGGTTTTAGGCGCCGTTGCGCTGGCCTTTGGTGCCGAGATAGTGATTATAGGGTCCCGTTCCGGACTGGTGGTATTGGCTGTCCTTTTCGCCGTAGGGCTGCTCCACACCATTATCTGCCGCCGACAGCACAAACTCGGACTCCTCGTCCTGGCATCCATGGTAGTGCTTGTCGTCATCACCTATCTCATACAGCCCATGCTCTACTATCGCATCCTTGCCACTATCGGCAACCTGCTTTCAGGCAATCAGGCTGGCGACGTCCGACTGCTGATGGACCGCTGCGGATGGCAGCTGTTCCTGTCGAGTCCATGGATTGGCATAGGCTGCGGCGATGTGTGGCAGGAGCTGCAACAAGTTTTCGTAACGCAAGGGTTTAGCGAAGGTCTCGAACGCAATTTCGACAGCCACAACCAGTATCTCGAAACCCTCATGGCCACGGGACTCATAGGCATTTTGATACAGATAGCCATGATGGCGGCCCCCCTCGTCGAAGCCATACGCCAACGTCGCAACCGCCTCCTCGTAGCACTCATCACCCTCGTTTTTGTCGGCTGCATCTTCTTCGAAGCCACCTTCGGACGGCAGATGGGGTCGCTCTTCTTCATCTGGTGGACACTCATAGCGTTGCTCTCCACCCAGACCTCCGCAACCACCGCACCGATCAAGTCATGAAAAACTTCGCCCTCATAGGCGTCGGCGGCTACATAGCCCCGCGCCATCTCAAAGCCATCAAGGAAACCGGCAATCGCCTCATCGTCGCCCTCGACAAAAGCGACTCCGTGGGCATCCTCGACAGCTACTTTCCCACCTGTGCTTTCTATACCGAATATGAACGTTTCGACCGTTATGTGGAAAAAATCAGACATACCGACCAACGGCTCGACTACCTTTCGGTCTGCACGCCCAACTATCTGCACGACTCTCACATACGGTTCGGACTAAGGGCCGGCGCCGACGTGATATGCGAAAAGCCAGTCGTACTGAACCCCTGGAACATCGATGCCCTGCAACGGATGGAGCAAGAGACCGGACACCGCATCAACAACATCCTCCAGCTCCGCCTGCATCCCGCCATTCAGGCATGGCGACAGCAGGTTGCCAACGGTCCTAAAGACAAGGTTTACGACATCGACCTCACCTATATCACCTCGCGGGGGCCATGGTACTACGCCTCATGGAAAGGCGACACAGAGAAGAGCGGCGGCGTAGCCACCAACATCGGAGTGCATTTCTACGACATGCTGGGATGGATATTCGGCACGGTGCAGGAAAACACGGTGCACCTTGCTCAGCACGACCGCGTTGCAGGGTTCCTGCGTTTTGAGCAGGCTCGCGTTCGCTACTTTCTCAGCATCAACGCCGACACCCTTCCCACCGAAGCCATAGCCCAGGGCAAGCGCACCTACCGAAAAATCTCGTGCGAAGGGCAAGAGATTGAGTTCAGCGACGGGTTTACCGACCTCCACACCGAGAGCTACCGACAAATACTGTCCGGCCACGGCTTCGGGCTCGACGATGCACGGCAGTGCATAGAGATTGTCAGCCAGATACGCCATGCCGAACCTATAGGACTAAAAGGCGACTACCACCCCCTTTGCCGGCTGCCTCTCTCGCCTCATCCCTTTCACCGATAAACACCTCGGCCCATGCAATTCCGCGACCTACAACGCCAGTATCACGCCCTGCAAAAAGATATTGACCAAGCACTAATCGCCTGTGCCGCATCCGGGCGGTATATCATGGGCGACACCGTCGAACACATAGAGCAGAAACTGGCCGAATATGTCGGAGTCGGACACTGCGTCACATGTGCCAACGGGACCGATGCACTGACCCTTGCGCTAAAAGTCAGCAGTATCGGCAAGGGCGACGCCGTCTTCGTCCCCGACTTCACATTTTTCGCCAGTGCCGAAGTGGTGGCACGCGAAGGCGCCACGCCTGTCTTCGTTGATGTTGAGCCTACCACATTCAACCTTTCTCCAGCAAGTCTCGCAGAGGCCCTCCATGCCGTACGCGACGAGGGACGGCTGACACCGCGCGCCATTATCGCCGTCGACCTCTTCGGACTGCCTGCCGACTACCCTGCTCTATCAAGCATCGCCAAGCAGAACGGCCTGCTACTGATTGAAGATGGAGCACAAGGGTTTGGTGGCACCATCGGCAACCAACGGGCCTGCTCCTTCGGCGACATCGCCACCACCTCCTTCTTCCCGCCCAAACCCTTAGGTTGTTACGGCGACGGCGGGGCATTGTTCACCAACAACGACCAGTGGGCAGAGACGGCCCGTTCGCTACGCCTTCACGGACGCAGCCCGAAGGACAAATATGACAACCAGCACATCGGCATGAACTCTCGGCTGGACGCCATGCAGGCCGCAGTACTGAGCGTCAAGCTCGATGCCTTTATCCGCCATGAGTTGCAGGACATCCGAGAGATAGCCTCACGCTACACACAGCTGCTGCAATCCACCGATACGCTCGCCTGTCCCATCGTGCCCGACGGTTTCGGCAGCAGCTGGGCGCAATACACGCTTCGCCTCAACAACAAAGAGACAAGAGACCATCTCCGATCCCTACTCGCCGCCGCAGACATACCCTCTATGGTATACTATCCCAAGACGCTCAGCGACCAATCCGCATTTGCCAACACCAAACACTATATCCCCACGCCTGTGGCCCATACCTTGTGCGACACCGTGCTCTCCATTCCCATCCATCCCTACCTAACCACCAACGAGGCAGAACACGTTGCACAGCAAATCATAAAGAGCCTTTCGTAGCATAAGGGCAACTCTCACAGTTTTTACACTAAAAAGTATAGCTGCTATTGCATGTACAAATCTGTTATAGGACTGACGATGGTAGGAAAGAGCATAAAAAAAAACCGCGAACTTCTTTGTTCAAGTCCGAGGTCCTAGGAATCACCTGCAACACAAACAAGAAAGCTCGCAGTTGTACCACGAGCGTCTTGGCTTTCTTTGTGTTGCAATTGCCAGAAATTTCCTAGGTTTCGGACTTGCTAAATATAAAGCTAAAACGCTAAATTATTATGTTTTGAAATTTTATATCATATATATTTCTATTGGGTGTGTAGATTTGCAAAGATAGCATTTTTCTTTTAGGTGAGCGATAAAACTTTACCAGCCCTTCGCCCACACCAGACATTCGATGATAGGGGGAGTACTTAAGGAATTAGTAGCCGTGCACGGAGAGGTGGTGGCGGAGGGCGGCAACGAAGTCGGCAATATCCTGCTCGGTGGTGTCGAAGCTGCACATCCAGCGCACCTCGTCCTTGGCCTCGTCCCAGTCGTAGAAGAAATAGTCCTGCTGCAAGGATTGCCATACCTCGCGAGGCAAACGCACGAAGACGCTGTTGGCTTGCACGGGATAGAGCACATGAGCCTGCGGCACCTGCCGCAAGGCATCGAGCAGCAATTGCGCCATCCGGTTGCTGTGCTCGGCATTGCGACGCCATACGCCTGTGGAGAGATAGGCTTTGTATTGGGCGGCCACGAAACGCATCTTGGAGCAAAGCTGCGTCATCTGTTTGCGCCGATACTTGATATCAACATCAAGCACGGGGTTGAGCAACACCACGCTCTCGCCCATCAGCATGCCGTTCTTGGTGCCGCCAAAAGAGAGGCAATCCACCCCGCAGTCGGTGGTCATCTGACGGAAAGTGCATCCGAGAGATACTGCGGCATTGGCCAGCCGAGCACCGTCGATATGCAAGTACATGTTGTGGGCATGGGCCAATTCGGCCAGTGCCTTGATTTCATCTATACTGTAGAGGGTGCCCAATTCTGTGGACTGGGTGATGCTGATGGCCTTGGGTTGCGAATGGTGTTCAAAACCAAAACCATGGAGGCGGGTCTTGACCAATTCGGGCGTCAGCTTGCCATCAGGCGTATCGACAGTGAGCAGACGACAACCCACCACGCGCTGCGGAGCACCGCACTCGTCGACATTGATGTGCGCTGTTTCGGCACAAACCACAGCCTCGTGAGAGCGGCACATGGCATCGATGTTGAGCACGTTGGCACCCGTGCCGTTGAAGACAAAATAGACCTTGGCTTGCTCTCCAAAATGCTGGCGGAAAATCCGTTCGGCCTCTTGGCAATATTCGTCATCGCCATAGGCCAGGGCGTGTTCATGATTGGACTGCTGGATGGCTTCTATAATCTCGGGCGAGATGCCCGAATGGTTATCACTTCCGAAACCTCTTTTCATAGATACGTGTAGCTGTTGAGAGTATGTTCTGCGAGATAGCTGAGAAAGGATAGACACGCAAAGTCTCATCGGCAGCATTTGTCCTCATCAGATGAGGAGGTGCAGCGGCGACATTGCGAGCTGTAAAAAGGAATGCTACTTATCCATAGAGTTGAGTAGTTCCTCGTTGGTACGTGTGAGTGCCATACGCTTCATCAAGAATTCCATAGCCTCCACCGAGTTGAGGTCAGTGAGGAAGTTACGCATCACGAGCATACGGCTGAGGGTATTGGGAGCCACGAGCAGGTCGTCGCGACGGGTGCTGGAGGCCGTGAGGTCGATAGCCGGGAAGATACGCTTGTTGGACAGTTTACGGTCAAGTTGTAGCTCCATATTGCCGGTGCCCTTAAACTCCTCGAAGATGACGTCGTCCATCTTGCTGCCTGTCTCGGTGAGAGCCGTGGCGATGATGGTGAGCGAGCCGCCGTCCTCGATGTTGCGGGCGGCGCCGAAGAACCGTTTAGGTTTCTGTAGGGCGTTGGCTTCTACACCTCCAGAGAGCACCTTGCCCGAAGCGGGTTGCACGGTGTTGTATGCACGTGCCAGACGGGTCAGCGAGTCGAGGACTATCACCACGTCGTGGCCACACTCGGTGAGTCGTTTTGCTTTTTCGAGTACGATATTGGCAATACGTACGTGGCGGTCGGCAGGCTCGTCAAAGGTGGAGGCGATGACCTCGGCGTTGACGCTGCGCTGCATGTCAGTAACCTCTTCGGGGCGTTCGTCGATGAGCAGGACCATCAGGAATACTTCCGGATGGTTGTAGGCTATGGCGTTGGCCACCTCTTTGAGTAGGGTGGTCGTGCCGGTCTTGGGCTGGGCTACGATGAGGCCACGCTGGCCTTTTCCAATTGGGGTGAAAAGGTCAATGATGCGGGTAGAGTTGCTCTCGGTGGGATGGCCCGTAAGCTTGAACTTCTCGTTGGGGAAGAGCGGGGTGAGCGACTCGAAGGGGATGCGGTTGCGCACCTGCTCAGGGGTGAGACCGTTGATTTCCTTGACCTTGACAAGGGGGTAGTATTTCTCTCCTTCGCGTGCGGGACGAATGGTACAGAGCACCGTGTCGCCCGTTTTGAGGCCATAATGGCGCACTTGTTGCTGGGTGACAAAGATGTCGTCGGGCGAACTGAGGTAGTTGTAGTCCGACGAGCGAAGGAAACCATGACCCTCCGGAGCCATCTCGAAGACTCCTTCGGCATCGATAACACCCTCCATGTCAAATGGATATTCACGTCGTGGGGCCTGCTGGCGGTCCTGCCACGGCTTGTTTTTCTTCTTGTTGTTGGGATTGCCACCGTTGGCGGAAACGGCAGGAGCATTGGAGACGACGGCATCCGGCATGGGCATAGCCATTTCGGCTGGCTGTGGAATGGCCACGGGGGCATCAGGCTGGGCTGCCTGTTCTTCTTCCCGCGGTTCATGCGCCATTTCGGGCTGTGGGGCGATGGTGGCGGGCACTGCAGTGGCCGACGCGGCGGGACGTCCACGTTTGCGCCGTTGCTGTGGTGCAGGAGCGGAGGCGTTCTCGACAGCGGGTGTCGGGGGTTCATCGACCTCGACGGGAATCGTCGGCATCGGTACAGCAACGACGGGCTGCTGGTTCTTGGGTTTACGGCCACGTTTCTTGGGGGCCGGCTTGTCAGCTTCTGGCACCACGGTATTGGCCTCGACGACCGGACGTACGGTCTCGTCAGCAGCATTATCGGCCATGATAGTGACGGCATCACGAACCGGGGTGCTGACGGGAGCCTGTTCCACCTCCGGCTTTGGCTCTGCCGTATCGGTCGAGACTATTGCCTTCGACATCATGTTGCGCGAGGGACGTATCACCTCGGGAATAATGGGCACCTCGGGAATCTCGACGTCTATATTGAGCGAGTTGGGGTTATAGGGCGCCGGAGCACTGCTTTTGGCCGCTGGGCGTCCTTTGCCGCGTTTGCGGACACGGCTGTCGGGAGTGATGGTAGACTCGGCCAGGAGCTGAGGTTTCAGACGGGTGCGACGGTGACGCGGCTGATCGGCAGCATCGGACAGTGCCTCAGCCTCCGACGGGGCAGGCCGTTCCTTGTCGCGAAGGGCGGCAACGGCCTCTGGATTGACCGACTGCACCTCAAGAATCTTGTAGACCAGCGAATGCTTGTCGAGCGACTTAGCATGAGAGATTTTTAGTTTTTCGGCAAGGCCTATCAACTCGACGTGTGCCTTGTCTTTCAAATCGTCAATTTTGTACATAAAAAAAAGAGGTGGGAGATGCTGTCGTCAGTCCCATAGGAGGTGTACCATTATCGGGATGACAGCAAAGAGAAATGATTATTGCCACATCGAAGTAACAATGAGTTTCAAGTAATTGTTTTTTAATTATTAGAGAGGGGATGAGGCTAAAACCAGAACGGTTTATAACGATGCAAAGATAAAAAAAATCATGCACTTGCAAAATTTTTTGTCAGGCAGACGAAAAAAGCGTACCTTTGCAAACTGATAAGAAATAGTCTGCGCAAGACAACAAACCGAAATAATCACATAATAACTCCAAACAATGAACATTCCTCAGAATTTGAAGTACACCCAGGACGACGAATGGGTGAGAATCGAAGGCGAATATGCTTATGTAGGCATCACCGACTATGCACAGCACGAACTGGGCGACATCGTTTTTGTTGACGTCACCACCGAGGGCGAGACCCTTGAGGCTGGCGAAAACTTCGGCAGCATCGAGGCCGTGAAAACCGTTGCCGACCTGCTGATGCCCGTCAACGGCGAAGTGGTTGAGTTCAACACCGCTCTCGAAGATGCTTCCTCCATCAACAACGACCCCTATGGTGCTGGCTGGATTATCAAGATCAAGCCTGCCAACATGGCCGACATCGACGGTCTGCTGGATGCTGCCGCCTACAAAGCCAAGATTGGTGCCTAAGTTTTTTGATCCAAAGAAAAAAGGACAACACCCAAAAGTGTTGTCCTTTTCTTTTTTTAAGATAAAAGATGAGTTTTCCCTCTGGCCATGGCTTGTAAGGTCATGCCTTCATCGCTTTTCTTTTTTTAAGCAACAGGATGAGTTTTCCCCCTGGACATGGCTTGTAAGGTCATGACTACATCGCTTTTCTTTTTTTAAGCAACAGGATAAGTTTTTTCCCCTGGCCAAGGCTTGTAATGTCTTCTCCGCCTTTCGTTTTTTATATGCCATAGGAGGTTTTTTTCTCATAGCCATAGCTTGTAATGTCATGTCTTCTCCGCTTTTCTTTTATTATAAGCTACAAATTGTTTTTTCCCTCTATATAGGGAGTACTTCCATTTAACCCGAATGGGTCGTTAGAAATGCCATAATCCGTGGTTGAATCTGCTGTATCCTGACAATCAGACAATCACATAGCTGCTTATCTTATGGCGGTCATTAGAAGCATATACATACGAGAGTTTTTTCTATCGGTTTCGAAGTGGGGCATGAGCATGGATATCCTAATGACTGGTTTGGGACAAACGCAGTCTTCGATTGTCGATGTGTCATTCTTCTCTATCTCATAGGTGGGGTAATAGAAAAGCCACTCCCCCGCCCTATTCAGGAGGAATGGCTCTTATGTTCTTCAATGAGGGAGTCGCTAACCAATAGGTTAAAAACGACCCGTCACTAGTTGTCTACATCATTGCTTCTTGCCAGAGGCAACCGCGGTCTCGGAGGCAGCGGCAATATTAGAGTCGTTGGCCTGCTGCATCAGGAGGTTGAACAGTTCTTCGCTCGAAAGTCCCACATTGGGCAGCATTTTGCGTGTGTCGGCAGCCAGATAGTGATCGGGAAAGAGTTCGAGATAGGCGTTGTAGGCTGCTCGGGCATCATCATAGCTGCCTGCCAGCTCATAGAAATGGCCTTTGAGGAAATAGCACATGGCTATGTCTTCAAAATCAGAGTAGTCCTCTATGATACGGTCCAAGTATTCGATGGCCTCGTCGGTATCGCCCATGTTGCCCGACATGTCGGCGGCACGCATCAGATAGATGGGAACGATGGAGTCGGAGGGAAACTCGTCGGCATATTTGACATACAACTGTACGAGATCCGTAGCCTCTTGGTCTTCAGAGGCGATATCGACCATGGATAGTAGGGCCTGCTTCTCCTCTATTTGTTGCCGCAGCTGCTGCTGTTCTTTTTTGTTGCCACAGGCTGCAAGAGCCACAAGGGCTGCTACCATCAGGAAATAACGCAGTTTCATATCGAAATTGGTGTTACTAATAATTGTTTTATGGATGATAATAAAATAAACGTGTATAGGTGACAGGTGTTTTCATGCGGCTGTCGGCCATGCCGGCGCTAACGCTTGCTCGCCTTCATGCGGTAGGCAGTATGAACCTTGCCCGATATGACGTTGTTGAGCTTGCGCTTGATCATGGTCTTGCGCAGCGGGCTGAGGCGGTCGGTGAAGACGATACCATCGAGGTGGTCGATCTCGTGCTGTGCCACGCGGGCAAACATGCCGTCAATCTGCTCGGTATGCTCATTAAAGTCGGCGTCGAAATAGCGTATGACGATGGTGTCGGGACGCAAGACGTCCTCATGAATGTCGGGCACGCTGAGGCATCCTTCGTTGAAATAGCGCATCTCGCCCTTGCGTTCGAGAATCTCGGGATTGATGAGCGTATGCTCCTCGGACACGTCGCCATAGGTGTCGGTCTTCTCGTCATAGGGACGGAAGCCAATGACCACCACGCGAATGGACTTGTCAATCTGTGGAGCCGCCAGCCCTACGCCGTCGGCAGCATACATGGTTTCAAACATATCGGCTATCAACTCCTTGAGGTTAGGATAGTCGCGGTCTATGGGATCGGCCTTGCGGCGCAACACGGGGTTGCCAAGACCTACAATGGGAAGTATCATTTCGTAATAGCGGTGTTTTATTTATCGGTTATCGTTTATTTGTTGTCTGCCTTGTGGTTGCACATTCTATCTTTCTCCGTCCGCACGTGTCGCCAGCAACTGCCGCTTCGTTGTCTCGTGCAGCCCCGACAAGGAGGACTGTGTCACGGCCTCGCTATATGCTATCCACGTCCGTTTTGCAGCAACGACATGTAGTTCTGCAACATTAGTACAGCACTCACTGTGTCTATCAAGGCCTTGTTCTGCCGCTGCTTCTTGCGGAGTCCTCCGTCAATCATGGCCTGGAAAGCCATTTTTGACGTGAACCGCTCGTCGATACGTGCCACAAGCTTGTCGGGAAACTGCTCTGCAAGAACTTTGACAAACGGCTCGATATACTGGGCCGATTCGGAGGGAGTGTTGTCCATATGCTTGGCTTCACCCACCACGAAGGTGTCCACAGCCTCACGAGAGCAATAGTCCTTCAGGTAGTCCATGAGCCGCGGGCTGTCGACGGTGGCGAGTCCCGTGGCAATGATGCGGTTCTCATCGGTCACGGCCACACCGCAGCGTTTCTTTCCGTAGTCTATGGCAATAATACGACCCATCTGTCGAATTGAGTTTGGGAGAAGGGTGCAACCTCTCGCGACAAAACATTTTGCAAAAGTACAAAATAATTGCCAATCGCTGATAAATAAAAATACAGCCGTTACATTTCGCATTTGCGAAAACTATACGTCAGCATGAAACGTTTTCTGCATCAGTCTCCCGTCCCACTCCGATTGCCGCTGGAAATGGTTCTCCGACAGCCCACGAACGACAGGACGCAGCCGAGGCAAAAAAAACTCTAATTAACGCTAAATTTGTATCTTTGCATCCGCAAAAAAGAAAAAGAAGAACGGGACTTGTTGGTTTTTAACCATTACTAACACATGGTTCATCTCGATATTATCAATGACTAACAGTATGGTGCCAACAATAGCCAACCACAGCGAAAGACCTACGAGACCACCTGTGGTCTGTTATAACTGAAACGGATGAAACAATTATTCAAGTTTGCCCTTGTGGCATGGGCATTGCTGATGGGCATGACATCGTGCCAGAAAGAAGAATCGACAGACACGCCCAAGAACATCCTCGTCTGCCAGTCGCCGGCTTTTCTGAAAGAGGGAGACACCGTGGCGCTCATATCACCCTCCTACTATACACCCATGGAGAATGTAGAAAAGGCGGCAACCATCATCCGAGAATGGGGCTATGTACCCGTCATCGGGAAAAACGTGGGCAAGATTCATGCAGGCAACTATGCCGGCACCATGGAAGAGCGTATGGAAGACCTAATATGGGCGTTCGAAGACCCATCCGTCAAAGCCATCATCTGCAACCGCGGAGGCTACGGCTCCATCCAGTTTGTGGACAAGGTCCCCCTGAGCCTGTTTGCCCAAAACCCAAAATGGTTTGTAGGATTCAGCGACATCACCACATTCCACACCATGCTCAGCCACGCCGGCGTGATGAGCCTGCTCGGCCCGTCGGGCAACTTCCTTGGCTCTCACAATCCCTCTCTGTCCAACACACTGGTGCACAACATCCTGAGCGGCACCATCCCGATGTACGAAATCCCTGCACATCCGCAGAACATCGTTGGAACGGCCTCGGGAACACTGGTGGGTGGCAATCTGATTACCTTCACGCAGCTGGATGGAAGCAGCCTCGACATCACAGGCAACGACGACATCATCCTGTTTCTCGAAGAAATCGGCGAGCTATGGGAGAACATCGACCGACAGGTGAACATTCTCATGCTGTCGGGCGTACTGAGTCGCTGCAAAGGTGTGATATTGGGCGAGTTTACCGACTGCGAGAAAAACCTCGACTATGAGAGTATCGAAGCCATGCTTCGCCCCTATTTTGAACAATATGGGATTCCTCTGATGTGCGGTTTTCCCGAAGGACATGACGATGTGAATATGCCGCTTGTGATGGGTGCTCAGGTAACCATGGACGTGCGTCCGACAGGAGCCACATTGTCGTTCCACATGAACCGCGAACAAGAAATCGTCGTTCGCAGCGAATAACACCAACAAGCATCAGTAAGGCACAGCCCGCCCCGTTTCAGCCCCCTCTACAAAAACGAGGGGAATAATATAACGATAGAGAGTGTGGGGCTACCTTAAATAGAAAGACTCCCCATGTAAAAGAAACCCACGAAACGTGGGGATGAAGAACCATTATCTTCCATACCTTTTTTCATCTTGATACACTCCCTATGTAAACAATCCCCACAAAACGTGGGGAATTTATAATAGTGAGAGTGGGGGGCTTCCCGAGAAAACTCATCCCGTATCAATAATACCCACAAAAAGTGGATGAATAAAAAAGAGAGCGTTTCTCTGAGGGAGAACCATCCTGAATCAGAGACGCTCACAAAACGTAGGCAGATAAAAAACGTAGGTGAATAAAAAGAGAGTGGGTGTCCCCTTTTTTTTTCGGGGAGACACCCACTTGCAACAATAAGGTATATACAATATGAATAAGTGGGTGTCCCCCCTTTTTTCGGGGAGACACCCACTCTTGGGTTACGATAGCTTGGTGCGGCTTATTTGCCCTCGGGCCATACAGGCTGGAGGTTACGGTCGCCGTAAGCGTCGTCTATCTTGCTGATTGTGGGCCAGTACTTGTCGTCGTGGGGCTGCGGGAAAGCAGCTTTCTGACGGCTGTAGGGATAGTTCCACTCGTCGGCGCAGACCACCTGCATGGTATGAGGCGCGTTGGCGATGGGGTTGTTCTTCTCGTCGTACTTGCCAGTCATCACATCGTCGATTTCCTGACGGATGGCGATGAAGGCGTCGACCAGACGATCCAGCTCGCTCAGAGGCTCGCTCTCGGTAGGCTCCACCATGAGGGTGTTGTGGACCGGGAAGGCCACCGTGGGGGCGTGGAAGCCGTAGTCGTCAAGACGACGGGCGATGTCGCCAACACCAATCTTGAGGCTGAACTCGGCAAAGTCGACAATCATCTCATGACCGCACATGCCGTTCTTGTTGGTATAGAGAATCTTATAGTATTTCTGCAGACGGGCACGCAGGTAGTTGGCGTTGAGGATGGCGTGTTTAGTGGCTTCGGTGAGGCCATTGCCGCCAAGCATGAGAAGATAGCCATAGGTGATGGGGAGGAGCATGGCGCTGCCGTAGGGGGCTGCCGCCATGGTGTTGCCCTTGGAGCCGCCAACCTTGACGACGGGGTGCTTGGGCAGGAAGTCCACCAGCTTGGCACTGACAGCGATGGGACCCACGCCGGGGCCGCCGCCGCCGTGAGGCATGGCAAAGGTCTTGTGGAGGTTGAGGTGGCAGACATCGGCACCCATGTGGCCGGGGCTGGTGAGGCCCACCTGGGCGTTCATGTTGGCTCCGTCCATATAGACGAGACCGCCATTGTCATGGATGATCTTGATGATGTCGATGATGCCCTCCTCGAATGCACCATGGGTGGAAGGATAGGTAATCATGAGGCAGGAGAGGGTGTCACGATATTGCTCGGCCTTGGCTTTGAGGTCGTCGATATCGACATCACCACGGTCGTTGCATTTCACCACGACCACCGTCATGCCGGCCTTGGCAGCCGAAGCGGGATTGGTGCCATGGGCAGAGGCAGGGATGAGGCAGACATTGCGCTGGGCCTGTCCGTTGGCAATGTGATAGTTGCGAATAACGGTGAGACCAGAGTATTCGCCGGCAGAGCCTGCGTTAGGCTGCAGCGAAACACCGGCAAACCCCGTAACGATGGCCAGCAGATGCTCCACCTCGTGAATCATCTCCAGATAACCCTCGGCCTGGTCGGCGGGCACGAAGGGATGGATGGCGCCGAACTCGCTCCACGAGAGGGGCATCATCTCGGCGGCGGCGTTGAGCTTCATAGTGCAGCTGCCCAGCGGAATCATGGCGCGGTTGAGCGAGAGGTCTTTGACCTCGAGTTTTTTCATATAGCGCATCATCTCGGTCTCGCTGTGGTAGGAGTTGAAGACCTTGGCGGTGAGGTAGGGGCTGGTGCGGCGCAGTGCCTCGGGGATGTTGTCGGGCGTGGTCTCGCCACAGCAACCGCAGCATTCCAGCGGTTCGGCTTTCTTGCCGACGGCCTCGGCCAGGACAGCGAGGATCTCGTTGAGGTCGGCACGCGAGGTGGTCTCGTCGAGCGAGATACCGATGCACTCGTCACAGATCTGGCGGAAGTTGATACGATGCTTGAGCGCCACCTCCATCACTTTCTCGGCCTTGACGGGGCACTGGATAGCCAGCGTGTCGAAGAAGACAGCGTTGTGCTGCTTGTAGCCATATTTCTCGAGCTCGCCGTTGAGACGGCTGGCCAGTTTGTGGATGTGGGAAGCAATATGGCGGATGCCTTCGGGACCGTGGTAGGCGGCATAGAAACCGCTCATGATGGCCACGAGAGCCGAGGCAGTGCAGATATTAGAGGTAGCCTTGTCGCGTTTGATGTGCTGCTCGCGCATGCCGAGGGCCATACGCAGGGCGGGGTTGCCCTTGGCGTCAACGCTCCATCCGATAATACGTCCGGGGAAGAGACGCTTGAAAGCCTCCGTAACGGCAAAGAAGCCAGCATGAGGACCGCCAAAGCCCATAGGAAGACCAAAACGCTGGTTGGAACCGAACGCACAGTCGGCACCCATCTCGCCAGGAGCCTTCAGCACAGCCAGTGCCATGAGGTCGGTGGCCACGGCCACGAAGATGCCCTTCTCATGAGCACGGGCAATAAAATCGGTATAGTCGCGCACCTCGCCGTACTGGTTGGGATACTGCACCACGGCACCGAAGAACGTGTTGTCGAGTTCCATCTCGGAGGCCTTTCCCGTAACCACCTCGATGCCACGGGGCGCGGCATTGGTGCGGATGACGTCGAGCGTCTGCGGGAAGACACCCTCGTCGACGAAGACCTTGACCACGTTGTCCTTCACCTGCTGACGCGAGCGGGCGTTGTAGAACATGATGACAGCCTCGCCGCCAGCGGTAGCCTCGTCGAGGAGAGAAGCGTTAGAGAGAGGCATCTTGGTCATGTCGGCCACCATGGTCTGGTAGGTCATCAGGGCTTCAAGACGGCCCTGCGAGATCTCGGTCTGGTAAGGCGTATAGGCAGTATACCATCCAGCGTTCTCAAAAACATTGCGCATGATGACGGCAGGGGTGATGGTGTTGTAGTAGCCCATGCCGATGTAGGTTTTGTAGACCTTATTCTTGGCGGCCAGCTCCTTGCAGCGGTTCAGAAACTGATACTCGTTGATGCCGTTGGCAATAGGCATAGGCTCCGTGAGACGGATGTGCGAAGGCACGGCCTTCTCAATAAGCTCGTCCATCGACTTCACGCCGATAGCCTCGAGCATCTTAGCCTCGTCGGCTGCCGACGAAACGCCATTGTGGCGCTCCACAAAATTGTTACTAATCATTGGATTAAATATTTAGTTAATAGAAAATCGCTTTGCGGGTGTGAAAATGCAAAAATAGGAAAAAAAGCAATACAAACCCCGCCCCACCCACATACTTTTCAACCACACTATCAACCACTCGCCCGTGGACTTACAAATTCCGACATCCGCAAGCCCGCCAGACGACCGCTTGTATAGCAGGGATGCCATATAATTACAGGCACTGGAGGGATGATTTGGCTGTGTTCCCAATATGGACGCCCACCCTCATGGCCGACTATGCACTCACCTGAGGACTTTCTCCAACGCGTTCCGCAACGGAGACCAATCCGTCTTAACCACCCCATTATCTTCGGCAAACGACAGTCCAATGACACTTACCTAAAACATCGTTTCCCAATTGCAAACGATAAAACAATCAGCAACCCAATGACACACCTGAAAACACCAGTTATAAAACATCGAATTATTATAGTAGGTAAGTAAATATAGTAGGTAAGCATTAGCTCTTTCTCACGCTCATAGCTACCAGTTCCACATAATTCTTTTTCTCAACAAAATATCAACATTTCCCATACAGTGTCACGCAAAAAACAAAACTCACAAATCAAAAAAATTCAGTACATTGTCACATAGGCAAAACAACATGGAACTAAAAAATAAAAGTACCTTTTTTAGACACTATCCCCCCCCATCTTCCAACAGAAAAAGATTAAGACTTTCGACCGTAATGGTGCGAGGAAGCCCCTTACTCTATCACAAGTACTGATCCATCAAAAGCGAGTTCTCTTGATGTATGTTGAATGGTCTTGGGGGCGGCGGGCGGTGTTGATAAGTTTTGATATTTCGGGGCGGGGCGGTTTTTTATATTCATGGCTTTTCTGTAATTTTGCAACAATTTAGACATACGCATGGCGTTGGCTCGACAATAACAAAACATACAATATATGAGTACTTTAAAAGGTCGAAACCTCATCTCCATCACCGATTTCACAAAGGATGAATACATCCAGGTGCTGGATATCGCCGAGGATTTTGAGAGAAATCCTAAGCAGCCCATTCTGAGTGACAAGGTCGTTGCCACTCTTTTTTTTGAACCCTCTACGCGTACGCGCCTCAGTTTCGAGAGTGCCGCCAACCAGCTGGGGGCCCGCGTCATCGGGTTCAGCGACCCGGGAGCCACCAGTGTGCAGAAGGGCGAGAGCCTGCACGACACGATTACTATGGTGAGCAGCTACAGCGACCTCATCGTGATGCGCAACCCCAAGGAGGGCTCGTCGCGCTATGCCAGCGAGGTGGCCACAGTGCCCGTCATCAATGCCGGCGACGGTGCCAACCAGCACCCCACGCAGTGTATGCTCGACCTATATTCAATCCGCAAGACGCAGGGCACACTCGACAATCTGAATATTGCCTGCGTAGGCGACCTGAAGTATGGCCGCACGGTACACTCGCTGGTGCAGGCCATGTGCAATTTCAACGCCACGTTCCACCTCGTCTCGCCCGAGGAGCTGAAGCTCCCCAGCTCGGTGAAGATGAGCGTGAAGAATGCCGGTCTGAAGTATTATCAGTATACGGAGATTAAGGATATCATCCCCACGGCCGACATCATCTATATGACGCGTGTGCAACGCGAGCGTTTTGCCGACCCGCTGGAGTATGAGCGCGTGAAGGACAGCTGTATTCTCACCGCCGACATGCTGCAAGGCTGCAAGCCTAATATGCGTGTGCTGCACCCGCTGCCGCGCGTGAACGAAATCACGGTGGATGTAGACAAGACCCCCTATGCCTATTATTTCCAGCAGGCCCAGAACGGGGTTTATGTACGCCAGGCCCTGATGGCCGCCATCCTCGGCGCCCGTTAGTCTGCCGGCGGAGGGTCCGCCCCACGGGAGCCCGATGCATGACCTGCAGGATACGCTCCGGAAAGAGGGGGATGTTCTCCTCCATCGTCTTTCACGATTGTTTCACCTTTCACACACAAGTATAATCCATGGATAGCAAGAAAGAATTAGTCGTTCCACGCATTGAGAACGGCACCGTCATTGACCATATCCC
>JAFUVR010000026.1 GCA_017477485.1 Bacteroidales bacterium
CAGAGGACTGAAAATCCTTGTGTCACTGGTTCAATTCCAGTCGATGCCACAAGAAAGGAAGCACAGAGAAAGGCTTCCTTTTTTCGTTTACAGCAATATGTCATGGATGGGCCAATGCCCCTGCGATGCTGGCAGTTTTTTCCAACCGCATGCAATACAGAGAAGCCCATATCATATTTCACAAAAAAGAACAACAAAACGTTAAAACAACAAACACCATGTCACTCGAACAAACCATCAACAACGACATCAAGCAGGCCATGCTTAACAAAGAGAAGGAGACGCTGGAAGCCCTTCGAGCCATCAAATCGGCCATACTGCTGCTCAAGACCAGCAAGGATGCCGTAGACGGCGTGGTGCCGGAGAGTGTGGAGACCGCCACCCTGCAGAAGTTGGTCAAACAACGTCGCGAGACTGCCGAGCTCTATGTGCAGCAAAACCGTCAGGACTTGGCTGACGTAGAGTTGTTTCAAGCCGATGTCATAGAACGCTACCTACCCAAACAACTCAGCGTGGAAGAGGTAGAATCCAAGGTGCGTGAGGTGATAGCAGCTGTAGGGGCCACCAACATGAAGGATATGGGGCGCGTGATGGGCCAGGCCACAAAACTATTGGCAGGGCAAGCCGACAACAAACAGGTGAGCGAGATCGTGAAACGAATGCTTTCCTAATGGCACGCATATTGGTTATCGACGACGAACAGGACCTCTGCGAGATTCTCCGTTTCAACCTTGAAGCCGAGGGGTTCGAGGTAGAGACGGCAAACAGCGCCGAAGAGGCGCTGGAACTCCTACACGGAGCAGGGCCGCAGGCCGACCTACTGCTGCTCGACGTGATGATGGACCGCATGACGGGATACGAACTCGCCGACCAGCTACGCCACGAAGGCAACGAGGTGCCTATCATCTTTCTCACCGCTCGCAGCACCGAGCCTGACATGCTGCACGGGTTTGCCTCCGGCGCCGACGACTATATCAATAAGCCATTCTCGTTCGAGACGGTGCTGGCACGCATAAAAGCAGTTTTGAAACGCACATCGCGCCCGCAGAAAACCACATTGCAAGAGGGCTCGCTACGCATACTTATTGACGACGGGACGGCATGGATTGGCGACAGCCGGCTCTCGCCGACCAAGAAGGAATACCAAATACTCCTACTGCTGTTGCAACACAAGGGGCAGCATTACACGAGAGAACAGATTCTGTCCGAAGTGTGGGACGATGACATCTGCGTGGGCGACCGCAGTGTGGACGTCCACATAGCACGGCTGCGCAAAAAGCTGGGACCCGCAGGTGCGCATATTGTCAATAGAACAGGCTTCGGCTATGCCTACTATGAATAGCAACATATCCGACCCATCATGAACACACAGGTCCTTGAACTCATAATGATTGTCCTGCTGTCGGCCGTGGTGATACTGCTGATAGTCTTTCGGCGCAGGAAGACAGCCAAGTCGTTCCAGCATCTGGCCGAAGAAGCCGAGCAGACTAAGCAGCAGATCATCGTCGAGCAACAGCGCAACCAGCAACTGAAACAAGAAATGACCAACAACATCTCGCACGAGCTGAAGACACCCGTCAGCAGCATCCGCGGCTATCTGGAGATATTGCTTGGCGACAAACCTCTTGACGACGACAGACGCCATTTTTTTCTTGACCGCTGCTATCAGCAGACCCTACGCCTTTCGGACCTCATCAACGATGTGTCACTCATCAATAAGCTGGAAGAATCTGCCGACCTTTTCCCGATGGAACAGCTGTCGCTGACCGACATGGCTAATGAGGCCATCAACGAGCTGTCCGACAAAGCCGTACAACGCGGCATCTCCATCCACAACACCTTGGACGAAAGTCTGTCCATCCATGGCAACCATAGCCTGCTGTATGCCATCTTTCGCAACCTGATAGAAAACGCTGTGACCTATGCTGGCGATAACATCCAGATAGGCATCGAGTCTTACCAGCAGGATGGTGAACGCTACTACTTGCATTTCTACGATACGGGATGCGGGGTGTCTAACGAGTACCTGCCGCGCATTTTTGACCGTTTTCTGCGCATCGACCAAGGACGAAGCCGCAAGAATGGCGGCACGGGGCTCGGTCTCTCTATTGTCAAACATGCCGTGCTGTTTCACGGAGGCGACATCTATGCCAAAAACAGAGAAGAGGGCGGACTTGAGTTTTTCTTCTCTCTGAAAAAATAACGCCAAATCACACCGTTTTTTAACGTATCTCTACAACCTATGCATCTGCTACCCTTACAACTTCGATTCAACGATATTGACATGATGGGGCATGTCAACAATGCCATCTACCTTGAATTTTTTGATCTCGGAAAGGAACGCTATTTTGCCGACTCGAAGATGGATTTATATAATAGCGACTTCACATTGATGATTGTCCATGTGGATGTCGACTTCCATCGTCAGGTACATTTTACCGATACCATCGGCGTCACGTCGCGCGTGGTGCGCTATGGACGCAAAAGCCTCGACTTCGAGCAGCAGATTGTCCTTCTCAACCCCGATGGCTCTATCAAGGAAGAGGAGGCTCCGATGGCGGTATGCCGCACCGTAATGTCGGGCTATAGTCGCAAAGCCAAGGTATCGGCCGTCATCCCCGACGAGGTGAAGCAGCTGCTGTCAATACTGTCAGATTGATTGGTTCCCCTTTCGCCATGGGCATCGGTTGCAGACTTACCGATAGGCCCGCCGAGGCGTCTCCACTGATGTTATCTCACATAGGGTGAAGAAAGACTGACGGGTGGAATGCCGACAGAGCGAATGATGGGAGGCACCGCAGTCGATGGGGAGTGAAGCGTATCCAGCGTAAGGGGAAGAAACAGCCTCGCATTGGCGCCGAAGATGCCATAGGCCCCTTCGACATTGCTATAGACTTCGGCGGGCTCTGAAAACATCTGAGACATTCCCGTTATGGCTGACACATCGTGCAAGTATTGGTAACGTTCGGGCGACACCGATTCCACATTAAGCACATATTCATGTTTGAACGGCTGAATCTCGTTGGTATCCTTGAGCATAATGAGGAGCAGTTCGGCATGGTGATTACTGCCGTCTATCAGGCTGTCGCTGCATAGCAGTCGGTTGTAGAAATAGCCCGCCATAGGTTCTAAGGCCGACACTCCGGAGGCCGTCAATTTCCTGTCGGCGCAGAGAAATAGCTTAGTAACCAAGGTGTCAATGTCTTCAATGCGGTCCTCATAAGGATTGTATCGTTGCCCACTGTCGTGGCATGAAACCATGAAATGATAGTATTAGGGCATTCCTCCATGGTCGGCAAGGTCAACGGCGATGCGGCAGAAAGTAAATGCCGTAGAGGTGTCGACCTGTGCGGTCAGGTTGTTCAGTGCAGGCATAGGGGGCACCACGGTTTGGGCGGTGATGGTTGTCCCTTTGACACTGGCCTCCAGACTTAGCACATCGCCATCGGACATGATACAAGGAAAGAAGTAATTGCATCCTTTGACCGCCGATGGCATATAGCGCATCCCATTGACGCTGACACTCATCGTGGCGCCGTCAATAGGATGGGCCGCCAGCGTGTCGAGGAAGAAATGGCTATAGGATAGATTGACGAAGAGTTGCTGGCCATTAGAGGGCACCGCATTGACAACCACAAGGCGCTGAGCCTCGTATTCATCCACTTCCAGGACCTTTTCACACGAAGATAACACCAAGGATGCCAGGAGCGGGAGGAGGAGAAACTTTTTCATCGGGAACGAGTAGTTTTGATTGCGTTGCATCACAAAGAGAATGGTTAAAAATAAAGCGTATAGGCCACCGAGGGCAGGATGGGGAAGATGGACAGCTGCACCAAGGCTCGCGAGTAGGAGCGATAGTGGTATTGGCTGCTGGTATAGATGATATACGGATTTTTGTGGTTGTATAGGTTATAGACGCTCACATTAATGGTTCGATGCATATTGGGACGACGGAACTGACGATGGAAATTGATGCTAACGTCGGCCCTATGATAGGTAGGCATTCGGAAATTGTTACGCTCGGTAACGTGCGAGATGGAGTTGACGCGCATGGCACGCACGTCGTAGTCTTCCACATTGTCGGAGGCTACGGCATAGCGTTGTGTGGCTACGGTGGCGGCATTGCCAGTGGAGAGCACCCATGTGGCGCTGACATCAAAACGGTCGCTGAACTTATAGGAGAGCACTATAGACAAGTCGTGCCGGCGGTCGAACTTGGCAGGAAAGGCCTTGCCATGGTTGAGCTCTTGTCCCGATCGGTCGAAGAGATGGGTGGTGCGGCTCCACGTGTAGCCTATCCATCCCGTAAGGTTTCCCACATTGCGCTGTGCGAGCAATTCGATGCCGTAGGCCCATCCGCGTCCCGCTACCACTTGGTCCTCCCATCCCATGGTGGTGCCGAAGCTGGTGGCACCGTCCTTGTACTCGATGAGATTGTTCATCTGCTTGTAGTAGCCCTCTATCGAAAAGTCAGCGATATTCTCCCATTTGTAGAACAGGCCTGCTGCCCATTGATGTGCCCTCATGGGTTCGACCCTGTCGGTCACAGGCACCCACAGGTCGGTGGGGAGACTGATGCTGGTGGTGGAGAGCAGATGGAGATACTGCGTCATGTGGGCATAGCCAGCCTTGAACGAGAAGTGGTCGGAGATGAGCCAGCGTCCTGACAGACGGGGCTGCAGCGAGGGGTAAAACGAATGCTGCACCTGAAAACCGCTGGCATGAAGTCCGAAGTTGAGTTTCAAAGCATCATTGATGGCCCAATCATCCTCGGCATAGAGGACATACTCGTTGGCCGTAACCATCTGCTCGGCCATCGTGGTGTCCATCTGCAAGGCCTGGTTCATCTGTATCTGGTCGTAGTAGTCTACGTCGGCGCTTATCACCGTGGGACGGAACCAGTGGAGTGTGGCATTGAGACCGAACTGGATGCTGTGGTCGGGGGTTGGCAAGAAGGAGAAGTCGGCACGCATCGTAACGTCGTAGACGCTGGAGTTGTAGTCCATCTTTATGGTAGAGTGGTTCGCTTCGCCATTTTTCAGGACGGCATCTTTCTCTACCCCCACGGCAATCTTATTGCCATAGCGGGTGTAGGACCCTGTGACATTGACGAAAAGCCGGGGTGTGAGCTCGTAGTTCCATCGGAGGGCCCCCACCATGTTGCCCCAATTGTTGTCGAGCGAGAGGTACTCGTCTTCGGCCAACGTGCTCTCGGTGCGGACCCGCAGATAGACATCGTCGTCGCCCAGATAGAAGGAGCCATAGAGACGGCTGCGGTCGTTGAAGGCATGCGTCAGTTTGGCATTGAGGTCGTAGAAATAATAGCCTGCACGCAGGTCGTTGCCATCGGCCTCGGCGAGCCTTTTGACGAGGGGCTGGAGGAGAATGTCGGCATAGGTGCGTCGTGCCGAGAGGTTGAACGTCGTCCGCTCTTTGATGATAGGGCCTTCGACATTGAGCTTGGCCGACACAAAGCCTATGGAGGCGTTGCCGTGTATCTGCTTATCGTTGCCGTTGTTGGTCGTAACGTCGAGCACGCTGGACAATCGGCCTCCGAAACGGGCGGGAAAACTCCCCTTGTAGAGCGTGACATTCTTGACGGCGTCGGCGTTAAAGGCCGAGAAGAAGCCGCCAAGATGATTGACATTATAGAGCGGCACGCCGTCGAGCAGGAAGAGGTTTTCGTCGGGACCACCGCCACGCACATACATGCCGTTGCCACCCTCGTTGCCACTCTGCACACCGGGCATCAGTTGCACAGCCTTCACCACGTCGGCCTCGCCAAAGAGCACTGGCACCGACTTGAGCTGTTCTACCGGTATTTCTATAGCGCTCATTTGCGACGACTTGTAGTCGGTAGGGCGTTCGGCGGTGATGACCACCTCTTGCAGCTCCATCGAAGGTGCTAAAAGATAATTCCGCTTCAAATTGGCGTTCAGCAGCAGCCGTTCATATTGAGGCTGGTAGCCAACAAAGGTGATGCGCAGCCATACGGAGTCGGACTTCAATGTCAGCGAGAAACGGCCGTTTTGATTGGTTGTAGTGCCTTTCCCGCTGTGCTGGTCATAGACTGTGGCTCCGATGAGTGTCTCGCCCGTCGTGGCATCAGTGATCTGTCCGCTGATGGTATAGGAATGTTGTGCATTGGCATAATAAGCAATACTCAAAAAAACAACAAACAACAGTCTTTTAATGTAAAGCATTGGGAGGTAAATAAGTGGTATTCTTTTTTGATAATTCTGGACATTATGGCCTCCGGTCCTGTTGGTCCTCGTCAGCCTCTTCTTCCGCCATCAGACGTTCGTAGCGTTCCTTGCACTCAAGGCCATAATCGGTGTCTTCATCAAACCATGGACGTACGTCGCCATCGTCCGGACACTCGTCCAGCAATTGTCTCACGGTTTTATGGAGCGTAGGATGCACCATCTGACTACAGATATTGCACAACGGAATCAACACAAAACGTCTTTTGTGCAACAGTGGGTGTGGCAATTTCAGTGCGGCGGTGTCTATCACCTGACTGTCGTAGAAGATGATATCTATGTCTATGGGGCGCGAGGAATAGCAGCGATGGGCTTCACCCTCCGTTTTCTGCTGACGGCGGCGACCAAGACGTTCCTCAATGGATAGTACGCGACGCAGCACCTCGTCGGGCGGCATCGCCGTCTCCACTGCAACAGCCTGGTTCAGGAACCATTGCTCAGCATGGAAGCCCCACGGCGAACTCTCATAAATATCTGACAAAAGGCTTATACTGCCCACCTCCTGCCCTATCAGACGCTCGGCCTCGGCAATCAGGCATTGACGCTCTCCCTCGTTGCTCCCCAGCAACAGGATGGCGGTATGGCTTGCCCATTTTTTCAGCATGCCGAGATGACTATCGATAGGCATATCATCCAATAGGCGCAAATACTCCGACCGCGGCATCGGACGGGCACCGAGCGAGGCGAGGTGCGAGG
>JAFUVR010000027.1 GCA_017477485.1 Bacteroidales bacterium
AGTTTGCGTTTTATGGTGCGCGATGAACACCCGTACCTCTCGGCCAGCTGGGCATAGGTCTGTTTCAGCTCGGAATACTCGCGCCACAATTCTGCTGCATCTATACGATTACCCCCTAAAAATTGTTTTCCGCAGGCCCAACAACGGTACCTTTGGACCCCTTTCACACGTCCATATTTCTGGACTTTATCGCTACCACAGTAAAAGCTTTTTTTTGTTCATAACCTTTGACTTTGTCAAAGTAACGATAAAATCAAGCATTCAAGCCTGTCCGACCATTAATTTTGTCCATTACGTCCAAAAATGCTAAATTAATCACATTTGATTCATTTATAATTAGTTTTGTTTTGTTGACTGATAACTAATGAAAAAGGGAAGGATTCGGCACAATAAAAATGTCCCCATTGCGTTAACTATTTAGATTTAATTCAATTATAAATTATAATCACCCATTGTTTTATGACAACAATATTATTTGGATCAGGAGCAACTATACCATTTTTTAAAACACCTTTGACAACTTCTTATCTTACAGAACAGGTATACAAAATGGAGCGATGGGATAATCTTGTAACAAAGTATCGCGGTCATACATCAAATGTAATGGCAAATGCAGAAGATATTGTCAGCCTAATTCGTGGTTTTAACTATATGGATTTCAATCATACATTTGAGACGTACGCAGAGATTATTGACAAAGTAGCATCCTGGGGCTTTGATAAAATGCCTGGCAATAATATGATGAACACTATATTCGCCGTATTGGTTGATCGTTACAAAAAAAACTTTGGCCCGGAATGGAGGGATGTTCCTTTTTTGTATCGTGAAATAATTGTTCAATCTATCCTGGAATTGGAAACAAACAGCAGGTCAGCTGACTATAAGGAATTGTGTAGTAAACAGCGCAATTTCATTGAACATACAGCAAACTATTCGGATAAAACATCTTTGGTTTCGCTTAACTATGATAACGTATTATTTGATAGCATAGAAGGATTAGGCTTCGAACATTGTTTTAATAATGTTCCAGAAGCTGGCAATATGGATTATTTTGACTATTATCAATTTCATAAAAGTGATAAAGTAGTATATTTCCCACACGGACATAGTCGTTTTAAGCGTAGTAGTTTTGGTACCATTCAGTATTACGAAGACCCCAAAGTGGCCGAAGAAAAAAGATGGGAAGGAGTGGGTGATTCACGAATAGATAGTTCCCTGACATTGACAAGCTCTGCTTTTGCTTATGACTTCAATTCATTTATTACCACTGGTCAAACAAAAGACACCTCACTTAATCTTCCGCCATACGATGCATATTACCAGCGATTGTCTAAAGATATTTTGGAATCGGATTGGGTATATCTAATCGGATACTCATTTGGCGACGAACACATCAACCGATTATTACATTCATATTTATATTCAAATCCTTCTGGCAATATCTTTATTGTTGATTTTATTGAGAATGATATTAATCTTGCTGATGAAATCGTTAATGGTAGTGGTTTAGTAAGCCGTGTTTTTGCTGTATTTAAACCAAGTGTTTTCTTCCCCAATATTCCCGATATTACACAATATCAATCCAATGACATATGGAAAATCAATAATTTGGGTTATGGTCAATTGATGAATAACATTTATCTGTATAAAAATGGAACCCATAATTTTTTAAATGAGTTCAAAGACATTCCTTTTCTTTAAAGCTCTGTTTAAAAACGAGATACTATAATGCGTATGGGGTTTACCGATATGTATTTGGTATTGTCAGGCTACTGCTACCAGTGAAAACAAAATCCCCGATAGAAGTGACGGAGTTGGGGATGGTGACCGAAGTCAGGGCACTACAACCACTGAAAGCAAAATCCCCGATAGAAGTGACGGTATTGGGGATGGCGACCGAAGTCAGGCCACTGCAACCGTTAAAAGCCATCCTCCTGATAGAAGTGACGGGATAGGATGTGCCAGCATATGAAACATGACTGGGGATTTCCAAATTGCCTGTAACGAAACACACAGAGTATTGCCTCTCGACCTCAGCATGATCCCCATCAATAATTACATATCTGATCCGCTGCCCTGTCGGAGCGGTGGCATGAAAATATACTTGTGCAAAAGCGCTACCGATACTAAGTACGGCGAACAGCACGATAGTAAATATTCTTTTCATTGTTTTTTTGATTGTTACCGTTATCTATTCTCTTTCATAAATGTATATTGTTACTGTTATCTATTCTCTTTCATAAATGTATATTGTTACTGTCATCTATTCTCTTTCATAAATGTATTTAGTACATTGTTTTCCATGAAAACATCTCGGTGACGATAGTTCCTCTCACCGCAGCCGCTTGCGCTCAAAGTCGCGACGTGTGTGGATAAAGAAGCCTAAGGCTCCCGCCACATTGACGCCCCACGCCACAAAGAACGCCGGCGTATAGCCGAAGTGTTCGGCCACCACGCCGCCCAACAGTATGCCGAGGCCCACACCCACATCCCATGCCACGAGGATAGAGCTGTTGGCCGTGCCTCGCTGCGAATGCTCAGCCATGTTGACAAACATGTTTTGATAGGCCGGATACATACGTCCGTTGCCGAGTCCGACAATCAGTGCGGCTCCGTAGTAGCCCACTTCGTGGGGCACTGCGGCAAAGAGCAGGTAACCCACCGCCGAGATACACACCCCCACGGCGGCACTCTGGCTGATGTGGCCTTGCCGCAACGAGCGGTTGCCTACCAGACGAGAGAGGATGAGTCCCAGCGAGAGCAGTAGGAAAAAGAGTCCTGCACCTCCGTCGATGCCCAGGCGGTCCTTACCATAGATGGCCAGATAGGTGGTTACAACGCCATAGGAGAACGAGAAACACACCATAGTGATGGCCGCACTCCATCCACGGGTGAGGAAGAATCGGTCGAGCGATATGGTCTGTTTCCCCTTGACCAGTTCGCGCCGTGGTACCTTGATAGTGGCGGCGATGAGCAATCCTGCCACCGAGGTGAGCATGGCTATCCAGAAGAGGAGTTGGAAATTGTGGGTGGCATGGTAGATCCATATAGCCACCGAAGGGCTGATGGCCGAGGCGATGTTGTTGCTCAGACCGTAGAATCCGATACCCTCGGTGCGTCGCGAGGAGGGAAGCACATCGATGGCCAGCGTGGTGTTGGACACCGTGACGGCCCCGAACGGAGCGCCGTGCAGCGTACGCACCACGGCAAACAGCAGCAAGGTCCCTGCCGCCAGATAGCCAACGAAGAAGAACGTGAATACCACAAGGCTCACCAGCACCACCTGCTTGCGCGGGAAACTGTCTGCCAAGAAACCACTAAACGGGCGGGCCAATAAGGCCAGAATACTATAGCCGAAGAGCACCATCCCGATGGTATCTTTGTCGGCATGGAACTCCTCATAAAGGTAGACAGGGAGCAGCGGCGTCAATAGCATGAATGAGAAGAATATCATGAAATTGACCAGCAACACCTTGATATACTCGGCGTTCCAGAGCACCTCCTGCCCACGTGCGGCATTGTCCATCTTGCTATCCATCTATCAGATTATGCAGGGCAGCATAGACTGCCAGGCCGGCCACCGACTTGATACCCGTTTTGTGGGTAATGTTCTTGCGATGCGTATTGACCGTATGGATAGAGATGTGCAGCTTTTCGGCAATCTCTTTGCTGCTGCAACCTTGAGCCAGCAACACCAGCACCTCGGTCTCGCGGTCGGAGAGTTCATAGCTCTCCTCGTTTCCGCCATCGTCCCTTGTGTCACAACATTCGCGCAGCAGGCTGGCCACACGTCCACGGTTTTCGCAGATATCGAGTACCGCCGTGTAGCCCTGCAATACCTGCGGAGGCACGTACTGGTAGAGCAACGCCACCACAGGCTTCGACTGACGGAACCGTAATATGGCTTGCTGTTGCTGCGACTGGGGCAGCACCATCGATGGATTGATGAGCAAGAGGTCCGGAGATTGCGTTACCAGGCGTTCATGCAGGATAGCGGCATCATGCAGCGGAGCCAGAACATTAAAATCGCCCGTCTCGTCAAGGAGAGACTGCAACCCCTCGATGATGATGTCCGACGGTTCGACGATAAGGATACTCAGCAACGGTTTCATTTCTTTCCTGCCTCCTTGCGGGTGAGAAAAGGAATCATGATTTTATCTTCAATCAAAGCATGCTTCTTCAGGTCGAAAGAGAATTGCAGGATGGAGAACAGCAACTCGTTCAGTTCCTCCAGCATACCCTCCGAGGGCAGATATTTGAAAACAATCTGCATCAGATCCGACAACTTGTCCACCATGCTGTCATGTGACTTGGCAAAGGCGGAAACCTTAGAACGGTCTATCGTGCATCCGTCCAGCTTCTTCTCTATCATCGGGAATATGTGTTCTTCCTCATTGGCAAAATGGGTCGTCATATCAGCCCTGTAATCCTGAAAAAAACGTATCAGCACATCGGCATAACGGGAACCTGCCTCACTGGCTATATGCTGTAGATGACGTTCTATGTGAGGATGCGCTCTTCGGCATAATAGGTATGCGACCGCACCAGATAGGGGACCAGCAGACGCATGGCCTCGTTGTCAAGACTGTCAAGGTCGGGCTCATAGTTGTCGAACGTGTAACAGTTGAGCATCGTGATGACAAACACCGACGAAAGTCCATACTGCTGGCAGACTTCGGCGACGCTACGGTCGCCAAAGCCCAGTTTGATGCCCAGACGCGGTAGCAACAAGATAGCACTATAATTGACTTGAAGGATGTCGGAAAGCGTGGTGCGTTGTGTAAACCATCGACTCATAAGAAACGGTTATTTATTGGTGGCTATAGTAAGTGATTTTCAACTGACAGGGATTAAATGCATAGGGGGCTATGGGGCTGTTCTGTTTTTTGTGATGTGAAACGGCACAAGCCTGTCTCATAGCGTATCAATGTACATGTGCCTCTGCTGCGTGACTTATTCTTGGAAATAGACCCGTTTGACGCGGGGCGACACCGAAGTGAGTATCTCATAGGGGATGGTGCCGGCAGCACTGGCCAAGTCAGATATCATCTGGCTGTTGCCAAAGAGCACCACCTCGTCGCCCTCCTTGCACGACACATCGGTGACATCCACGAAACACATGTCCATACAGATACTGCCTATGATGGGGGCCTTCTGCCCGTTGACGACAAGTTGGCCGTTGCCGTATCCCAATTTGCGCGTCAACCCATCGGCGTAGCCTATGGGCACAATGGCAATACGCGAGTCGCGCTGAGCAACCCAGCGACGGTTGTAGCCCACCGAATCACCCTGCGGAATCTCCTTAATCTGCGACACACGGCCTTTAAGCCTTCCCACCAGCGTCAGGTGGCACTGCACATCGGGATTGGGGTCTATGCCATAGAGGCCGATACCCAAACGCACCATGTCCATCTGGGCCTCATTGAAACGGGTGATGCCCGACGAATTGAGGATGTGGCACCAGATGTCGTCGCGGCCCATCTCCATCTTGAACTGCGAGCTCCACTCCTTGAACCGGTCGATCTGCAGGCGGGTGAAATCGTCCATAGCCGGATCTTCGCTACACGCCAGATGAGAGAAGACGGAACGGACCTCGAGCGGACAGGAGGGGTCGGAGAGACGCGAAGCCAGCTCATGGATGTCGGCAGCACCAAAGCCAAGCCGGTGCATACCCGTGTCAAACTCGACATGGATGGGGATTTTCTGCCCCTTGACGCAGAAGATGGAGGCCACGGACGAGAAGAGTTCCAGGATGCGGAAACTGTAGATGTCGGGCTCCAGACGGTACTGTATGATGTCCTCGAAACTTTCCTCCTCGGGATTCATCAACATGATGGGCAGCGTGATGCCGCCGCGGCGCAGGTCTACGCCCTCATCGCTGTAGGCCACCGTGAGATAATCGACATGGTTATACTGTAACGCATTGGCAATCTCAACCTTTCCCATGCCGTAGGACGAGGCTTTGACCATAGCCATAAGCTTGGTCGTAGGGCGTATTTGACTGCGGAAATAATTAAGGTTAGAGACCAAGGCGCTGAGGTTCACCTCCATGATGGTCTCGTGGGTCTTGCGCTGCAGCACCTTGGCGATATTCTCAAAATGGAACATGCGTGCACCCTTCAGCAGAATCTCATCGTCGCGAAACTCACTGAGAGCATGACAGTGCAGAAACTCATTCACATCGTCGTAGAAAGCCGACTTGATGCCGTCGAAACTCCTGCTGTTGCGTTTCAGTTCGGGACCGATGCCAATAAAATAGCCCACCTCGTGCATCCGAACCTGTTCGGCAGCCTCACGATAGAGGTCATACTCCGAGATGCCCGACTGGGCAAAATCGCTCATCACAACCACCTTGCGGCGGTCTCCGGCATTCTGCTGTATCATGTCAAGAGCAATGGCCAAAGAGTTGAGGTCGAGGCTGTAACCGTCGTTGATGAGAATGCTGTTGTTGATACCCTCATTCATCTCAAGGCGCATCTCGACAGGCTGCAGGCGCGAACAACGGTCGGCCACCACGTCAAGGCTGTAACCCAGCAGCAGCATGGCCGCCACGCAATGCATGGCGTTTTCTGCCGACGCACGGTCCACGAAAGGAATCGTCACGTCGCTCTGCTGTCCCTCATAGGTCACAGTGAGCGTGGTATGGCCATCGGACACCTTGCGTTCCGTCAGTCGGACATTGTCGAAATCACTACTGCCCCACGTAAAACGCTTCAGCTGGCTGAGCCCCGGCATCTCAAGCGCCGCCGTGTGAATCTCACGATGGTCGCTGCAATAGATCAACGATTCAGCATGACGGAAGAGCTTCATCTTCTCAGAGATTTTGTGCTTGCGCGAGAGGAAATTCTCGTCATGCACCTGTCCGATGTTGGTAAAAATACCAATGGTGGGATTGACCACGACACGGAGGTTATCCATCTCGCCGGGCTCGGAGATACCTGTCTCGAAGACAGCCAGTTCGTCGTCAGCAGACATACGCCACACCGACAGCGGGACGCCAATCTGTGAGTTGTAGCTCTTGGGGCTACTGGCCACCTGACGGTCTTCGCGCAACATCTGCGACAGCCAGTCTTTCACCACCGTCTTGCCGTTGCTGCCCGTGATGCCTATCACCGGGATGTCAAACTGCGCCCTATGAGCAGCCGCCAGCTCTTGGAGAGCCTTGACCACGTCGGGCACGAACCACACATTGGCTTTCTCCATCGAGACAAGCTGCCGACGGTCCTCCTCCTTGCTCACCACAAAATTGCGAACTCCGCGTTCGTAGAGGTCGCCGACATAGCGGAAACCGCTGTTGCGACGCGAACGGATGGCAAAAAAGAGGCTACGTTCGGCCACCGATAGGTTGCGACTGTCGGTGAGCAACAAGTCAAATTCACGGTTGCCATTGGCAATGACAGAAGTGCATTGACTGAAAATGGTACTGAGCTGTGATGCTTTCATGGTTTCAAAACTTGGTATCCTATATGACACTGCAAACACCTTCGGTCTCTGCAGTATTCGTTGTACAACTGGATTAATGCCTGCGAGTCGGCCGCATTAGCGGCCACAATGCCAGCCTGACGCCAGCGGGCCACGATGCTATTGTCCTCGGCAGGAAGCTGGCGCAGTATGTCGACGGCACGCTCGCGCAGTGCCTCGTCGCCGTGGGCGGCACCATATTGGAAAAGCAACGGCACCCACGCATTGATCACGAGGCTGCGCGCCATGCTGACGCCCAGCGACTTGCGACGCCCCTTAGAAGGCTTGTCAAACTGATAGTGCGTCGTCCAATAGGGAGATGCTTCCACATCGAAATACTGCTCCAAACGCGACGCATCGGTCGTGTCGAGCAATTTTGAAAAGAGGCTGCTCGACTGCGACACCAGCTGGGCCAGCTGGCTGATGCGCAGCGTGGGGAAACTGGACGGACGCAGGCGGAAAAACTTCCAAAGGTGTGCGGATATGGGGTGCAGCTGTGAGCCCGCCCTGATGGCCTGATAGTCGACCTGCAGCTGACGGGGATAGTCATCCTCAAAATAGGCCTCCAGCAGTCCCGCTTGTCCCATGAGCAGGGCCTCCACGCGTTGCGGGTTGTCCTTCCATCGGGCAAGCAGGTGCAGGTCGGTGGCTTTGGCCAGCAACTCAAACGGCAACGCATTGGCTTTGCCCCCGAAATAGCGTGCCACCAGCCAGTAGCAACAATGCTCCCACCCTCCGTGAGCCTCGTCGAGCAGCCGCTGCACGTCCTGCGTCTTCCGCTCAAGGCGCTCCACCACGAGGCGGTCCATATAGGAGCGCAGCTGCATTGCCGACACCGATGGCAAATGATCGGCACACCCAATGTCGATAGACTGCGGAGCATGGACAAGCGCATCGTAGTTGTTCCACAAGACTTCTGGGATATATCCTTTGAGCGACAGCATGGGCAGCGTTCTGCCATCGCCGGTAATCACCTCCTCGTTGGCCTCATAGACCACGTGAAGCACCACATTGTTGTAGGATGCGTCATCGGAGTGGTGATGCTGACGCCAGTCGGAAGCCCTGACATGGACCTCCACGTTGCCCACCCATTCCACGCCACCTATCAACAGACGCGCATTGAAGAAATCAGGCCCCGCATCGGTGTTCAGTATTCCGGCACGAAGCACCTTCACCTCGCGTCCGTCGGTGGTAGTCATAGCACCCTCCACCAGCTGGTAGCGCCACGCATATTGCAAGAAGGATTCTGTCAAGGCCGTCGTTGTTTCTCTTTGTTTGGTATCGCTGTTTTATTATAACCGAACATTGCAAATAAGATAACCATAAATTTATCAGATACTTGCAATGTCATTATCCTTTATAAAACAGACTACTAAGTTACGCTTTTTTTTGCAGAAATAAAGGGACAATTCTTTCGATGCCGACGTCTCAGAATCCAACCCCGACAAGCAGTGCAAAAGGCTACACCATGAGGACATAAAGGACGAGCGACTGCGTAGACCATGTCCAAGAATGCCCAAATAATCTGTACCAGACAGCAGGTAATACACTCGCCATTCGGAGCAACCGTCCCCAATATCTATTAAGGTACTTTATTACAACAATTTGTATATTATTTCTATAGGCCGTAGGGCTTCCGCTTGTAACTGCCGGTTCATCATCATGACATAGTCTTTTTGTGAACATGAACAAAAACACAAAACCCGCCTTAACTGGCGGGTTTTGGTGAAGAAAGAAGATATATAAAGATGTGAAATTAGGGCTATTATCTTATGTCAGACAGGGCATATCAGCTACATTTGGACCATCCGTAGGTTGTCTGATTGCATTCAACATGCAAAATGTGACAGGCCATATCAGCTACATTTGGACCATCCGCAGGAAGGACAGGTCTTGCACCCGCTGTCGTAAACGAGTTTGGAGCCACAATCAGGACAGACCTCGGAAGTCTCGGTGCCGTCCTTGATGAAGCGTTTCAAGGCCCGTGCCACACCATTGGACCACGTGGTGATGCTATCGACATCGAAAGAGAGTTTTCCGATGAGGTCCACCACATTGGGGAGCGGCATGCCATGACGTAGAATACCGGAGATGAGTTTGGCGTAGTTCCAATACTCCTTGCGGAACATACGCGAGAGGCCTTCGATGGTCACATGGTAGCCGTCGTGGTCGAGGAACTGGAAATCGTAGCGTGCATGTTCGTCGCCAGGCTCCTTGGTACGGATCACCCATCCCTTCTCGACATCCTTGGGGAGGAGGAAATTCTCGGCACGGCCGGAGAAAATCTCGTAGGGACGGCCTTCGTACATGCCTACGACAGCAATCCAGTCTTCGCGTTCGTTCATGAAGCGTACAATCTCGGCCTCCAGTTTTTTGGGACGCTTAGGGGCCCTCGTCTCGGCAAAGTGAGGCTGATCGGCCTTGTTGTCTTTGGATGAGACGAGGACGCCATTGCGCGACCCATCACGGTAGATGGTGCAGCCCTTACAGCCGCTCTCCCATGCCGTCTGATAGATTGTGCTTACTATCTCTTTGGTAGTCTCTTTAGGTATATTGACGGTGACGCTGATGCTGTGGTCCACCCATTTCTGGATAGCACCCTGCATGCGCACCTTGTTGACCCAGTCGATATCGGCAGAGGTGGCCCCGTGGTAAGGCGACTGCGCAATCACTTGGTCAAGGTCGTCATCCTTCATGGACATCACCTCGTCGACATTATAGCCGTTGATGCGAAGCCAATCGATAAACTTGGGATGGAACACATTGTATTCTTCAAAAAAGTCGCCGCTCTCGTCCTTGATGATTTTATGCTTGGAGGAATCCTTGTCGTTGGGATTGATTTTCTTGCGACGTTTGTAGGAGACAAGGAAGACGGGCTCGATGCCGCTGGTGGTGCGGGTGCAAATGCTCACGGTGCCGGTAGGGGCAATGGTGAGGAGCGCTATATTGCGGCGGCCGAACTGCTTCATCTGCTCGTACATCTCGGGATCGGCTTCGGCGAGACGCTGGATGAAGGGATTGTTCTTCTCACGCTCCGTATCGTAGAGCGGGAAGGAGCCACGCTCGCGTGCCATGACCACGGAGGAGCCATAGGCAGCACAGGCAAGCGTGCGATGGACGGAGACCGAGAACTCGGTGGCCTCATCGGAACCATAGCGGAGACCGAGTGCGGCAAGCATATCGCCCTCGGCGGTGATGCCGAAGCCTGTGCGACGCCCTTCGAGGCACTTCATCTTGATGTTAAGCCATAGATTCTTCTCCACGCTCTTGATCTCATCACTCTCCGGATCGGCTTCGATTTTAGCAAGAATCTGATCCACCTTCTCAAGTTCGAGGTCGATGAGGTCGTCCATCAGACGCTGGCCTTTGGCCACATGGTCGCGGAAGAGGTCAAAATCAAAAGACGCACGCGCAGTGAAGGGATGATTCACATAGCTGTAAAGATTGATGGCCTGGAGTCGGCAGCTGTCATAAGGACATAGGGGAATCTCGCCGCAGGGATTGGTAGAGACGGTGCGGTAGCCATAGTCGGCATAGCAGTCGGGCACACTCTCGCGGAGGATGGTGTCCCAGAAGAGCACACCGGGCTCGGCCGATGACCATGCGTTAGCAATAATCTTATCCCACAGCGCCTTGGCATTCACCTCTTGACGCACGGTGGGGTTTTCACTGTCAATAGGATATTGCTGGACGAAAGGCTTGCCCGAGCGCACACACTCCATGAACTCGTCCGTAATCTTGACCGAGATATTGGCACCCGTAATCTTGCCCTGCGTGAGCTTGGCATCGATAAAACGCTCGGCATCGGGATGCTTGATGCTGATGCTTAGCATGAGGGCGCCACGACGGCCACCTTGTGCCACCTCGCGTGTGGTGTTGCTGAAACGCTCCATGAAGGGAACGATGCCCGTAGAGGTGAGGGCACTGTTCTTGACGGGGCTGCCGGTAGGGCGGATATGCGATAAGTCATGACCCACGCCGCCACGGCGCTTCATGAGCTGCACCTGCTCCTGGTCAATCTTCATGATACCGCCATAGGAGTCGCTGCTACCCGAATTGCCAATGACGAAACAATTGCTGAGCGAGACCACCTGATAGTTATTGCCGATGCCCGACATGGGGCTCCCTTGCGGCACGAGATAACGGAAATCCTTGAGCAGATGATAAATCTCATCCTCGCTGAGAGGGTTGGGATACTTGGCTTCGATACGCGCGAACTCGCGGGCCAGACGATGGTGCATCATGTCGGGGTTGAGTTCGTAAATCTTTTCGCCGTCGCGCAACGCATACTTGTTCATCCATACATTGGCGGCCAACTCGTCGCCTCCAAAATACTGTATGGAAGACTGCATAATCTCATCGGTGGTGTAAGAACGAGGTTCTTGGGCAGGTGTCATGGTCGATATGTTATGATTATCTGATGTGGGAAGTCCCGATACCGAAGAAGGCCGACTATCATCAACGCTCTGATTGTCAGATGATAAATCAAATAAAAGCGATACTTGTTCTGCCATAATATTTTCAATTCCAAATAATAAAGAAACCTTACTACAGATTGGGTCATTCCAAACGGAGTACAAAAATAAAAATTAGTTGAAAGCAGCCCCGTTTTACTTATCAACAAAAAAAGTAAACAGTCTCACAAGCATCTAATATACAACCATATATTTGTTGATTTCTGTTTTCGGAAGTCCATAAGCGCTCCTGATAGACCTTGAACGTGCCAACCTGACACACATCAACACAAACACCACGACCGAAAAGAGAAAAGAAAAGTATCAGGACCCGAGAGAAAAGAAAAAGAATTGCCATAGCATCACACAAAAGAAGAAAAAAATTCATACTGAAAAATAACATCTTGCATTGTTGAAAGAAAATATTTTTTGGTAGTTTCGGGAAAAGTAGTACCTTTGCAACCGCTTTCGATAGGAAGAAGCCCAGGTGGTGAAATTGGTATACACGCTACTTTGAGGGGGTAGTGCCGATAACGGCGTGCAAGTTCAAGTCTTGTCCTGGGCACCAAGAACAACAAAAGCAACAACAGAAGTTGCAAGCTGCGAGAGGACAGGCAGCAACCGAGCCCGGGTGGCGGAATTGGTAGACGCGTACGTTTCAGGTGCGTATTTCGCAAGGAGTGCAGGTTCAAGTCCTGTCCCGGGCACCAAAGAGATTTTGCAAGTAACTCAAATTGGGTGAAAACGCAAAATCTTTTTTCTTTTGTTTCCCAGTTTTGGCCACCTTTTGGCCACCGTTCGTATCGCCGTCGAACAGGAAGGCTTCGAGTTCAAGAGTGCGAAAGAATAATTACTAAATGCTCTTTGTGCGTTCCCAGACTTCGCATTTGCGGTGGCGGACAAAGCAGAAATCGCACTTGTCGCCACCTTGGCAGAGAGTCTGCGTGCGAATAAAATCGAGGTTGTACAGATTGCCGTAATTAATAATGTCGCTATGGCAGAACATCGGTCCGAATCGTTCAAGCAGGCCGTATTTCTCAAAGATATGGCGGTAGAGGCACTCCAACGTCTCGAAATGGTAACGGTCCTTGGGGTCGTCGGGATGCCACACATACCTCCAGCCTTTGCCGGAGCCGTATTTGAACCCTAGCGGAATAATCTTCCGCATGACTGAAAAAAAGAACGGCAGTCGAGAAAGTTTTATGTACATCTCTGGTGTGAGAGCAGCCCACATGTGGGTTGAGATGATTTCATAGGCTTCATCAGCCGTCTTTCCGTGTGCCTGTAATGCCTCGTCGATGGCGATAGTAGGCAGGATGTTGCACAGATGACCATAGTTCCCCTTGTCGCACCACTCCCTATTATCCGTTATCAGCGTTTCCTTACGGTACAGCACGCCGGCCTGCACCTCCGGCTCCAACCCGTCAAAACAGACCTTGTAGCGGCCTGCGCGAATCATCTTGATGGGTGTATACTTCTTCATGGCGTATGGCTATTTCTTCCCCACGAGTATGGCAGAACCTTTTAGTGCCATCCAGGAGGCCTCCCAATGTGACATAAACAGCCCCTTGGTGGTGTCGATGAGTTCCACCCGTTCGTAGCCCATGTTCTTCAAGCGCTGCACGAACATCTGCATATCGCCGTACTTCTGGCGGGAGAAGATGTCATGGATGGCGAAGGTGCCGCCTTTCTTCAACACGCGGAGCGTTTCCATCAGGACTTCCTGACGGTTAAAGCTGGGAATATTGTGATACACATAGTTGCTGCACACCGCATCGAAGGTCTCATCGGCGAAGTCGAGTTTCAAGGCATCCCCTTTCGCAAAGGAAGTGTTTGTCACGCCTTCGGCGCGGGCGTTCTCTTCGCAAAGGGTCTTGCTGAAAGAGGAATACTCAACTCCCCAGCGGTCTATGCCGGTTATCCGCGCCTGCGGATTGCATTTGGCGACGGCGATGGTCAGCGCGCCGCTTCCACAACCCACATCGAGGCCGCATCCTCCGTCGGGTAGTACGACCTTTGCGGCTACTCCGTTGATTATCTGGTGCGACATCTGTCTTTTGCCGTCGTAGGAGAAGGCGCGGTACATCAGCGTCATCCACACCGTTGCCACAACGCATACCGCCGCTCCGACGGCGAAGAGGATGGTCAGCACCGTCTTCCACGTGCCGGATGTCAGCGTCGTGAGCCCGAACAGCAGCGCCAGCGCCAGACATACGGCACATCCCGCCACCGCACTCCAAATCATACCCTTCGGCACCCAGTTCTTGTAGTTTGGTTTCATACAATTCAACTGTTTACGTTACTCTTCCGTTGTCAGAATCCGACTGCAAAAATGCCGCTATTTCTCCATCCGTCCAATCGTCAAAAGTGGTGGTTTTTTTTCGAAGGGCACAATAAAAACGAAATCTCGCCGTAACAATAGCAGAAAAACTTAAAGACAACGTATCATGGCAACAGTGACAATATCCTACGACGGGCGGAGCAGCACGATGCGGCACCTCATCGAGGCGATGCTCTCGCTTGGCGCGAAGATTGAGCAGGGCGGCACAACCGCGGAGCAGCAGATGGTGAAGGAAAGCCTCACCACGGCCTTCGACGAACTGCACGCCGGCAAGGCCCGCAAGGACGCACGAAAACTCTTCGCATAATGGTCACGTTCGATTATCTGCCCGAATTCGAGCGCCGCGCCAAAGCACTGGCCAAGAAGTACCGCTCTTTTGTCGACGACTACAACACGTTCCTTGACGAGTTGGAGCGCAATCCCTTCAGCGGCACTTCGCTGGGCGGCAACACCTACAAGCACCGTATGGCCATCGCCTCAAAAGGCAAGGCAAGAGCGGCGGTGCGAGGGTCATTACATATAATGTGCAGCAGACGGAGAGCGACATCAACATCACGCTGATGTCCATCTACGACAAGTCCGAAATCGGCAACGTGTCCGATACCTATCTCCGGCAGCTGGTAAAAGAAATTGAGAACCGATAACAACACCACCTATGCTGCGCAAAGATTCTCATAACTCACTGATAATCACCCCCCCCCACGAATTGCACAGATAATCGTCGGGAGCCTTTCCTCTTTGTTTTTAATTCATTTGCCTGCACCTGCCGTAATGCTGCGGCGGAACGGGATGGTTTTGTTATCATTTTAATCATCAATTAATATGAAAAGAATTGCAGTTTACTTTTTATTATGCACTTGCTTTTTCTGTGCCAATGCGCAAATTACCATTTTGGATGAGGATGTGCAGGAAAGAATAGTCTCCAAGCCAAAGGCTTTCGATAGCCTTTCAAATCTCACTTACCAAAAAGACCCCGTTCAATACAAGCAATACATTGGCTACAAATTGTACTGCCTTCCGATTTCGAGAAAAAAAAAATGTCTAATGCCCAATACCAGCCCATCGACGTGAAGCAGTACGACAAAGTTCACGACCGCTACCTATGCATCGACAACACTGTCCATCATATTGGTGCCTCATTAAAAGGCCTCGGCAAACGATGGTTCTCATTCAATAAGATGGAGATGACAGCAAAAGAATTATTGGGTAGGATATAAAGTTAAAAGAGGTTGCACCATACAATGCTGTGTCACGATTTGACATAGGCTTATAGTATTTTTGCACTTGAATAATAAACAAATAGATGGCTCTCAACAACAGATGGCTCTCAACAACTAATAATAGATTATGGCTGAAAACAATATTGAATTGAAATCCATTAATGAACTTTTTAGAATGAAGTTCTTTATACCGTCGTATCAGCGTGGATACCGATGGACAGAACAACAGGTAACAGACTTGCTTAATGATATAAATGAGTTTTGTCCACAAAAGGTAAAAGGCACTAACGAAGATACTTGGTACTGCTTGCAACCATTGGTGGTAAGAAAAATGGAGGAGAACGATTCTCGCTTGGAAAAAGAAACTGACCAGAACGATTGGTATGAAGTGATTGATGGTCAGCAGAGATTGACAACAATCTTTCTTATCATTCATTACTTTAACGAAATGTTGGTAGAAGAACAGAAAACGCCGTTGTACACTATAAAATACGCCACTCGAAATGATAGTTATGATTTCTTGGAATCTTTAGAAATAAATGAAACTGACGGCACCATTGTTCAAAGTAGGGAGTTTCAAGACTACATTGACTACCATTATTTGAAACAGGCGTATAGCACGATTCATAAATGGGCAATAAAAATGGGGGCGTCTTTTAATAACAACGACTTTCAATCCAAGTTTATATATAATACAAAGGTCATTTGGTACGAATCTGTTGACGAGGACCCTGTAAAAGTCTTTACACGCCTGAATATCGGCAAAATCTCACTGACCAATTCTGAACTTATCAAGGCTTTGTTGCTCAATCGTTCTAATTACGATGAGCATAACGACAAACATTTAAGATTGCGCCAACAAGAAATCGCCAGCGAATGGGATAATATCGAATATACTTTACAAAACGATGAGTTCTGGTTGTTCTTACACGAAAAAGAATATAAACGTCCTACAAAAATTGATTTTATATTCGATTTGATTTGCGAGCAGAAAACATTGGGGGAATTTGAGAATATCGGTACCGATGATTATAAAACATTCCGCTATTTCTACGAATATTTTAGACAAAATGACGCGCAAATTGATAGCTGCTGGTCGGAAGTGAAGAAATATTTCCAAACTTTCCAAGAATGGTTCAACGATTTGGAATTGTATCATTATGTAGGGTATTTGATTCACCAGGGAGAAAAATTGGATGAATTGTACAAGTTGTGGAATAGTGAAAGTTCAAAAGAAGTTTTCATTTCTGAACTTAAAGTCAAAATCAAAGAAAAGATAAAAAAATGCAATAATTTGGACAAACAATATGAAATAGAAAGTTGCCCGGCGAAGACCACCTGCAAACCCCTGTTGCTTCTTCATAACATCCAAACTGTCGTTAATCAGAACAAGCAACTCAAATCAAAAGAAGAATACAAACTCCCTGTCTTTTACAAATTCCCGTTCCACTTGTTTAAAAAAGAAAAATGGGACGTGGAACACATCGACTCTAATACAACTAATGAATTGGGCGAGCCGAAAGACAAAAAAGAATGGTTGAAGTATTCTGTTTTGGGCGCAGACTTGAATGACGAATTGAAGGAGAAAATAAGCTCTTTTATCAATGGCAATGATTCAGAAGTTGCATTTGAAGAATTGGTGGAGGAAATTGAAATAAAAGTTGCATCTTCCTGGCCCCACCCAGAACAGGACAAGAACAAGATTTGGAATTATGTGCTTCTCGACGCCGGTACAAACAGAGGATACGGCAATTCCATCTTCCCAGCCAAACGACGTTGTATCATCGGCAAGGAACAAGGAATAACTTACGCCATTGATGATAATCTGAACATCTCTATTAAAGATGGTGCCATAGCGTTTATCCCTCCAGTTACAAAAAATGTCTTTTTGAAATACTACAACACTTCCGTAGATAATTTGAGAGAATGGAATGAAAATGACGCAACAGCATATAAACAAAACATTCTGAATACCTTGAAAGATTTCGGGGTGGTAGACTACCCTCAAGCCGGATTGGATAATACTTTGTCAAACAATCAAAACGCAGAAAGCAATGAGCAATAGCATATCAACAGCAAAAGAGACATCGTTTTGGAATTTCATTAAAGAAAATACGGTTGAAATCCCTATCATCCAACGCGATTACGCGCAAGGTAGAACGGGTAAAGAAAAACTGCGAAAAAACTTTCTTGGCGACCTAAAAAAGGCCTTAGACAACGAAAAACCTTACAATGACAAAGCGTTGAAATTGGATTTTGTATATGGCTCTGTGGAACACGGCTTAATGAATCCTTTGGACGGTCAGCAGCGCCTTACAACACTTTGGCTACTGCATTGGTATATCGCGTTGCGAGCCAAAACACTGAACGATGAGGTTTGCCAAGTACTTAAAAATTTCACTTATGAAACGCGCATATCTTCACGTGAGTTTTGCCAAAATTTGTGTAGGCCAGCGTACTTTTCGAGGTTCGACGGCAATGATATTGTCGGCTTTATCACAAAACAGACTTGGTTTTATTCTGCTTGGAAGCAAGACCCCACTATTCAATCAATGTTGAGAATGTTGGGTGGAACAGATGTGGTTGACAAAAAAAACGAGGACATTGTTGACGGGATAGAGGAGTTGTTTGCAGAAACCAGTGATTTCGGCAATTATTGGGAAGTACTTACGTCCGACTCTTCTCCCATTGTGTTTTATCATCTGCCATTAAAAGACTTTGGACTTTCCGATGACCTCTATATCAAAATGAACGCTCGTGGTAAACAGCTGACGAGTTTTGAGAACTTCAAGGCCGATTTAGTAGGCTATATTACAGAACAGGCTGAATCCGAGTTGTTAGATGAAAATACAAGAAATCGATGGAAGAAATTGTTGGACCCAACGGATGGAATCCCAATAAAACTGGATACAGATTGGACTGATATCTTTTGGTATAATAAGTCCGATGATTACAAAATTGATGAGATTTACTTTGCGTTTTTCAATAGATTCTTTTGGAATGAATTGTTTACAGCCAAGGACTCGGAAGAAAAATATATTCTTGATATTGGTAGAGGAGACGAAAGCTCTTCACAGGAAAATAATAACTCATCATACAAATATCTAAATAACTCTGAACATTCCAACGACTATGATACTACAATAGCGTTCGAAGGATTGGATAATTATAGGTATTGCGAAAAAACAATTCCTTTGCCTTTTTTTCAAAAACTCCAAAAGATTTTAAATAATTATTTCACATATTCACAAGTCAAAATAATACCTGAATGCCCCTGGGACAGCTCTTTCAGATTTATTCCCGAATATGTAAAAGAAAATGGCAATAACATAGAAATTGAAAATAATGCCAAAGAAAAAATACTAAAAGTCACTACACTCAATCAAGTTCAAAGAGTTGTTTTTTTCGCTGTTTGCAAATACTATAATCACGGCGATGATGTCAAAGATAGTGAGTCTACTCTGAAACAATGGATGAGGGTCGTGTGGAATCTGGTTTCAGGCGAAGACAGTAACGGACGACCAGAAATCAGAAGAACACCCACAATGAGGACTGCAATGGAGTTTATAGACTCTCTCAATCCTCACAAAGTGTACGCGTCTTTAGTAGAAAAGATTGTGTCTGGGAACTCATCTTTTGATGAGCGTTGTAAAGAAGAGATTGCTAAAGCAAAACAAATTCTAAATGAGGATGGAAGTTTATCTGATTATGATGGAAGTATAGAAGGTTTCCATACTTGGGAAGAGATAATAACTGATGCAGAACAAAAAGCATTCTTCCGAGGTTCAATTCGGTTTTTGATTCGTGATGAAAAAGGCGAAATTGATTGGAATTATTTTGATACAAAACTTTCTAATGCACAAGAATATTTCGGAAAGTTGGGGGTCAAAGAGTTTTACAGAGTTCCATTGACAAAAGCATTGGTGTTGCAGTGTGAGGACTGGGAGAATCAAATATATGACAAACAGATATTCAATCCTAATTCAGCAACTTGGAATTGGATTTTAGGAGCGAAAATATATACTAAACCAATTCATAATATCCTTATTGCAGATAATCTTGAGAGTGTGCCAGTTGTGGAATTTAAAGATGACAATTGCAAACAATTTATAAAGAAAAATCTTTTGCCCTTTGATGAAATGATTCTATCTACGCCTACTGGACGTTTTAAATGGCATAACGACAGATTGGGATTTTACAAACCATACGGACAAGATGCCATAACTTTTGATTGGAGTGATTTTAATAGAAATGCAGTACTGACAAAACTATGTGATGATGGGGTTATTGAAACATCACAAAGGATTGGTAAGACGTGTTTTTATAGAGGTTGGCATATTGATTTCATATATAAAGGGTACACTTACCGGTGGTATTCTAATAACCACATATATCTAATTGTTGAAGGGAATTATTGCACAAGGAATAAATCAGGGGAATCGGAGGAGGCAAGGTATTATTGTTTCAATGCACACAGCTATGATGCCGAGGCAATAGAAGAACGATTAAATGCACTACTTGAACAATATCAGTTAAACGAAAAAGGATGAAAAGAACATTGATAATAACGTTGGGTGTGTTGTTTTGTTCCTTTATTTCAAACTCTGGTGCAACTATAAAGAACTACCAATGTGGCAAATGTGATACCTTGGTGAAATCCGAACGTACACCATCAACCCTCAACTGCCGAGTGGGTGGCTCACATCAGTGGTATGAATTAGGAGAAGTAGGACAAGAGAACTATAATTGCAAGAAGTGTGGAACTTTGCTGGAGAGCAAACGTACTCCATCCACTCTTGGTTGTCCTGCCAAAGGTTCACACCAGTGGAATCATCTGGGTCACGTGGGTAATACTACATATCAGTGTAAGAAATGTGGCATTACTATCAATAACGAGCGTACACCTTCGACTTTGGGCTGCTCACAAGGTGGTTCTCACCAGTGGACAAAGTTAAGCAGATAGAATGATAAAGTACATTGGAGATAGGGAACATTACACAGAAGTACTGTCACGCTGTGAGAAGGTCAATCACGACCTATGGATAGGCACGGCTAACCTAAAGGATTTGTATGTTGGTAGCGGCAAGGATGTCGTTCCGTTCCTATCGGTCCTCGACAAACTTCTCAAACGAGGTGTTGAGGTAAGACTTCTTCACGCTAAAGAGCCAGGCGAGAACTTTCGAGCCGACTTTGACAAGTACCCTGGGTTGTGGTCGAAACTGGAACGCAAGCTCTGTCCGCGTGTACACTTCAAGATAATGATTTTCGATTGTTTCGTGGCTTACATAGGCTCCGCCAACCTCACAGGAGCTGGCATCGGTATGAAAGGAGAAGGAAACCGTAATTTTGAGGCCGGCATCCTCACCGACGAGCCGCAACTGGTCGATACCGCCGCCGACCACCTCGACAGCGTATGGCAGGGAAACCATTGCGCCAAATGCAAACGGAAGGACTTCTGCGGAGACAGAATATCCAAATAAAAACGCTTTATGACACGAAATGATAAATCCGTGTAGTATTTTTGCATCTCGAAAGAAACACAGAAGAAATAATGAAAGACTTTGCAGCTATAGATTTTGAGACGGCAAACGAATATCGTTCCAGTGTGTGCAGCGTGGGTGTGGTTATTGTCAGAAATGGAATTATGACAGATTCCTTCTACAGCCTCATCAAACCAGAACCCAACTATTACAGATGGTTTTGTCGGGAAATACACGGATTAGGGCACGAAGACACAGATGGTGCTGATGTGTTTCCGAAAGTGTGGGAGAGGGTGGAGTCATTGATAAAAGGTCTTCCGTTGGTTGCCCATAACAAACAATTCGATGAGGGGTGTCTCCGTGAGGTAATGGAGTTGTATCAGATGGACTGGCCGGACTACGAGTTTCACTGTACACTGGAAGCATCAAGAAGGTTGCTCCAAGGATTAGAGAATTACCAGTTGCACACGGTGTCTGCCGCTTGTGGATACGACCTGGATCATCACCATCACGCACTGGCTGATGCAGAGGCCTGTGCTGCCATTGCAATTAAACTTGGAATTTGATTTAATTTGTGAATAACCGATGCCGGGCATCCAGATTTGGGTGCCCGTTGTCATTTACTCATCATCTTCCATATACTTCGCTACCATTGCCTTCGCTTCTTCTCTTATCTCATTTCTCAAAGACTCCGGTTTTAGCACTTCAACGGTACTACCTAATGAAAGAATACGTTGTCGCAGGTCGTAAGAAGGTCTTACCCGTAGGGCAAAGAGTGCGTATCCTTTGTATCGACTTGTCAATTCCATCTGGGAACGATGCAGAGGCAAAGAACGAAGGTAGTTCGCCTGACGAGCCTCAACTTTTAACCAAATACTTTCCACATCACCATCACCAACAGTAATACCGAATACCCCATCAAACATTTCCTCTAAATTGAAATTGGGGTCTCGATGAAATGTTTCTTCTTTTATCTCAAATTGGCTGATTCGGTCGAGCGCAAGAATAATATATGGCATATCTTTCTTGTAACGCCCTATAAGATACCATCGCCGCTCAAACATTTTAATGGCGTGTGGTTGAAAATCAAAATAATGGGTTTCCGTATCAGCCCAATAGGGTTTATAGTCAAACTCAACCTTACGATGTTCTTTCAATGACTGAAGGATGGCAGGAAGATGTTCTGTGTTGGCATTTTCAATGCTTATATATTGTGCTGTATCCTTGCTGTCGCTTATGACCCTATTCACAGCGATGGAATCCATCAACCAACGTCGGAAATAGTCATTGTCTCCTTTGTCAGCTATACGGTAGCGAAATTCGCTTCCGGTGGGATAACATTCAATTTCTATATCGAAGATATCCTTTACCTCTTTACGGTGACGATGAAATGTACGACCATTGTATTTTTCACCATTGCTTATCTCGTCATCGTACTCGTAGGCATCGGAAACCTGTTTAATGGTGAGGCCGGTATCTCCAGCCCGCATCAAGGTGTCCACAAGCCAGATGTATTTTTTCAGAGGGTTCATCTTCGTATATTTTTCATTTAGAAAATAATAACGCACAAATCCTCAATCTATTGCTTTATTGGTGCTATCACCTGTTTGACCAAATCTATTGTTATTGGCTTGTTAATGAACGAATACTGTGCCTTCAGCGATGCTAATACTCCATTCAATCCCCGAAAATCAGTGGAAGTGTTTTTTGCGATATAGTTAGCAATCTCATTGTTTAACGGCATGTCAAAGTCCATTTGTGCTTTCTGGAGTAGGTATTGGATGATTGTTATCTCATCAGGAATTTCTAATCGTGCAATTAAGCCTCCTTTTAGTCTGCTTGATAATCGAGGTTCAACCCTCTTCAGCTTGTCAGGGTCTTTGGCAGATGTAAGGATGACTTGCCCGTGATGTCCCAATATACAATCTATGAGGATAGGAAAGATTTCCTGTGTTTTTAGAGCAATATTTTCAATGATTTGAATGTCATCAATAATCAACACATCAAACATATTGTAAAAATGAAGGAAATCTAATTTGTTGCCTGTATTATATTGCCTACATAAATTTGAAGCAGAGACGTAAATAACCCGTTTGTTAGAGTCAGATTCCAAAATCTTTGAACCGATGGCATTGGCCAGGTGTGTTTTCCCCAGACCAGTGTCGCCAACTATAATAAAAGGGTTATAATGCGTTTGTCCAGGCTCCGTGGCAACTTCAAGCCCAGCATTAAAAACCACCTGATTGCATTCTCCTTTGATAAAGTTATCGAATCCATACACCGGATTCAGCTGAGAAGGAATGCTTTGCTTCTCTGTATTGAGATGGGAAAACTCGTTCCCTTGATTATCATTATCCATTTTGTCTTTTTTTATTGCAAAACAATAACGCCCACACAATAAGAACATTCTCTTGTGTGGACGTTGTTTGTTTATTGATTAGCAGTGGATCGTCAACTCTTTCATAATAATCTCGGCTTCCATTTCCACCAAATCATTTGCAAGACGAGAGCCCTCTAAGAGAGCGTTCAACGGAATGTGGCTACGATATTTGTCGAAGAACTCCTTGGAATAGAACTCATCTCGACGCCAACAGTCTATCAGTTCCGCCCAATCCCATTTGTCTATGAATCGGTCGATGAAAGTGAAGTCCAGTTTCAAATTGGAGTTTCTTGACAATGCACGCCAATTCCAACGGTTCACGAAATATGCAATAACATCTGGCGTGAGCAAGAATTCGTTGCCACTTTCCGATAGTCCTTCCCAGTTAAGGCGGTCTGCCCATTTCTCGATGAGTTTTACAGTCCAATGGATTTCGCTGTTCTTGGAAACCTCATTCCAGTGCAGCTTGTCGGCATAACGCTCCAGCATTTCTTCGGTCAGACCGAAGTTGCTGGAAATGTCGCTCCACGCTTTTGCACTGATGATACTTTGAATCATCTCATCGCTTACTTGATTACAGGTCATAATATTTCCTCCTTTTTTAATGTTTAAGAATTGTTACACTCTATATATTGTACAAATGCTGGAAAGTTTAGAAAAAAAAAACGTTACTTTTTTGTTTAACCCAAATCGGTCATTAGAAGCGTAATAATCTGTGGTTGAGTTTGTAACGTGTTTGAATTTCGTCTTTTGAATAGTTAATTTTCTAATGGCGGCCATTAGAAAAGTCAAATTACAAAAGGGCTGTTATCAATCGGTTATGAAGACGACCACGGAAAAGACCGTCCTAATGACCGATTTGGGTTTACCAATGAACGATAACACACTTTATAGTAATAATTTGAGGTTATGTTCATTGAAAGTGAGTATATTCTAACCCGATTGTTTTATATTCTTCATTTTCTTAATTTCTTCTCCGCTTCGCCATAGAAAGTCCACAGGACTATCTTCATATTGAAACAAAAGATAACGAAGCACAAGAAAAAAAATGCGCTATGCGCAGGGGGGGCTCGCCTTGTCAATGTGAGCAAGTTCCCATTGCGCTCGGCTAATCGGAAACCCACAAGACTATGATGAAAAAAAAGACTGCAGAAAACTAAAATACGAAAACACGCACATTGTACGTACCCACAACAGAAGACCATCTTCCATTACCTTTGTCTTTCCTTATAGTTTTCGTCCCTTGGACTGCTCAGACACACGTATTTCTTTACGCTTTATTCCGCTCTCAATCCGACAGGGATGCTCATATCAACGTTTTTTATCAAGGCAGTGAGCTGCCGCACATAATGGCAGGCACCTTGTCTCCCATTCTTTGTACCGGACACCAATAATAGTATATGAAAAAATAGACAATTTTCATTGTGTCGGTTTTGATTATTTTGGCTGTCTCTGATGGAAAATAAAAAGAAATATTTAGACAATTTTCATTGTAACAATAAGTTTATTTAGAATCAGATTATATGGATTTCACAACCATTGGGTTCGGAAGGGCTGAGGCTCACACAGAGGGGGATTCATTCCTTGGATTGTTGAAAAATGGGTATCTTTGCATCTCCAGCGTAGCAGATGTGTCCATTCATAGTGAATTGATTTAGGACACAGATAAAAGGAGCCTGGCCACAAGGATTGGCAACAACGATGAGCGAATACCTATTCATAAACACGAATAACGACCTGCTGCGTATAGCGAGCGAGAGCATCGTATATATTACTGCTGACGGCAATTATTCGAGGATTACGGTGTCCAACGGCGACGAACGCATGGTGGTGCAGCAGTTGGGGACGATAGAGCGGCTCATCAAAGAACAACTGAGACATAGTGGTGTGAACTTCATCCGGCTGGGGCGTAGCCTGATTATCAACCATGAGTTTATCTATTATATTAATCTGAGCCATCAGCAACTGGAGCTGGCCGACGGACGCCAGCGATACGCCACGCTGACAGCTTCGCGCGAGGCGTTGCGACAGCTGAAGGAGGTCATAGAAAAACAACGACTATGAGAAAGAACGACATAGAAGATGACGAGATACGCATCATTGGCGAGGCCACCAAAGGCAATGCCGAAGGCAGGCGGTGGAACCCATGGAAGGCGGCGGTGGTGGCGTTGACATTGGCGGCCGTGGTGATGTCCGTATGGTTCGTAGCGAAAGGGCATGGGACATCGTCCAACAATACGGGACAGGTAGACGACAGGCAAGACGTGACGACGGAAGATGCGTCGGTCAACAACCTATGGCTGGACAACAGCGACGACAGCGGCGAGGCATATACCGAGATCAGCGACACAACGGTGAGAGAGGTGAGGCTGAGGCTATTCACGCCCCGCAATTGCCGTCCCGAGCTCGTGGTGGGGGAATTGGACACCCATCGTCACAGCCTTGTGATGGCCGTGCAAGCCGCCGACATACGGAAGGACAACGGTGGTATCGTGGGAGCCTTTGTGATGAAAGGAGTGCCGCTGGCCTGGGGGCTCTCGAAGAGCGGCTATTGCGCCATCATCAAAGGGCGCATGTGTGTGGGGGTGGCCGAGAACTCTCCTTTCTTTGAACAAGCCACAGAGACCGAAGGCTACTTTTTCCGCCAGTATGCATTGGTGGACCACGGCCACGTGGTGCCCAGCAATCTGGAGAACAAAGCCATCCGGCGAGCGCTCTGCAACCTCTATGGAGAAGCCGTGGTGGTAGAAAGTCAGCAGAAAATACTGATGGACGATTTCTCAGAGGCACTGGTGGCACTGGGAGCGTCCGAAGCCATCTATCTTGTAGGCGGCAGTACCTTCCAAATGGCTAAAGATGCCGACCAAATTCATCACATTACAGGGCAGTTATGGAGTCATAAAGCCAAGAACGTCAACTATCTGGTATTTCTAAGCGAGTAATCTGCTCGTCCTGTTACCCCCGTCATTTGCCCCTATGTGGCATCGCCTAACGCAATGTGAGGAGATTGTGTAGACCTGCGGAGTGGTGGTGCTGGACTTGCAGGATAAGGAGATGACGCAGGGGCTGGTTATTCAATCCGGATAACAGGTGCTGCTCCTTGAGGCCGACACGGCTCACTTGACGCCGTCCAAGGACAGAAAAGAACAGCAGAAGATGCCTTATATCTGATGCTGAGAGCAAGACATCGAAGATAGTGAGCGTGGACACGGCTGCTCTTGCGTAGCATAGTCTGATACTGCCTGCATCTTTTTTCGGTGGCCTATAAATGCCTCGTGTGGTCGGGGATGGCGTCTTCGGAGGAGAAGCGGCTTGTATCAATCGTTATCGTTTCTCTCACATTGCCATGCTTGTCGTAGGTCCCGTAAGGAGGCCACATCTTTATGTCCTTCATAAATTCAGCAGGAGGGAATTGGAATGTGTGGGGACCATATATGTTTGATACATTCATATGGCGAACCGCGTCATCATAAGCTAGATCATATCGTTGTATGCACACTCTTTGTGCCACTTCCTCACCATCGACTATCTTCTTTGTTTCTTTGTACACAAACCAGGAAAGGTATCCCGTATTGCTATTACTATATAGTTTTTCTACATTATGAAAGTCCCTTTTTAAATAAGTGGTCCAACATTCATAAATAGACTTAGTATCATCTGATATTATTGTTGTATAATTGGTACTTAATAAAGGTGGTATAGTGTCAATATAGATAGAATGACTCCTTTTTTTATAGTCCTCAGATGTTTCGTGAACCTTATCACCGTAAGTACGAAAGTCTGGTGCTAAAACATATATAGTATATGACGATTTATTCCTCATAAAGAAATCATGCATTGCGTCACATGCAGTAAAGAGTAGAAAACTCAGTAAAAAAAGTGTAATAAAAAGTATTAATACGCTTTTTTTCATAGCAATGGTTCGAAAAAAAAAGTTACAGTTTTGTTTTATGTGGTTTGAATCTACAGAATAACTATGACTGGATAGATTACATATGGTTTTATGTCAATTGACATTTTTTAATGCCTTTTGTAATTAAACCAAGGAGGTAGTTGATTATCTTCCGTATTCCATTCGATGTTATTAAAGTAGGTTACTCCCCAGAAATTTGCTAATTCTTCTGTATAAAATGTGCCATGATGATCATGATCAATCAATTCACTTAACCCGCTTGGGATGCCGATAGCCAAAAGATACAGGAAGCCCCAAGTCTGGCTATCAATGCTATGCCCGTATTCATGCATAAACATCTGGTCTGATAAAACGTACTTTTTGAAGTCCATACCAATGGAGGCATTCAAGTCTATGTTTATATAATTGCCCCAAGTGATACCTTGCCTTTTGTTGGTCCTGTCATTGGTAAGAAATGTCGCACCGCCATAGTAATCAACTCTTTCCACATCGCCCAATGCATTCCTTGAATGAGAATAGTTGTATCCGACCCAGGTCTGCAGGCGTTCTGTTGTGAAACGCGTCAGTGCCTGCGTGATGGCATGCGGATATTTGCTATCAAAATAAAAGAGGCCAAAGAATACTTTGGAGGCGTTAGACGGGTTTTGTATAAAACTGAAGGTCGTAGTGATTACATCAACGGTACGCCCAATGGAAGCCACCACGTTGGCAATCTGTGTCACGGTTCTACCTATAGTACCAATACCAGCCCAAAACAATTCCGATGCGACTACCGATAAGGCTCCGATACCAAAATGAGTAATGCCGTCCCATACATTCTTGACATCTCCTTCGTGGATATGAATGCCCAAGTTGATGGCACCTGCTATCAACGAGGCTATTAGCAGCGATCCAAAAAATTCTCCTTCTGGGTCGGAGTACATGATAGGATTGTTGCCACAATAGCTGTAGCGATCGAATCCAGCGGAGGAGAAGGGGTTCTGTATATATGGGTCTGGCGAGAAGAAACGGGCCACTATCGGGTCGTATAGCCGAGCCCCCATATTGATGATGCGGAAACGGTCATAATGCTCGTGACCTGTGAAACCACGGCGGAAACGATATGACGATGAGGTGTCGTCGATGTCCCATGCCGACGTAAGCATACGGTTCCCCCACGGGTCGAAGTGCGAAGCTTGCACTATGGCACGCGATTCGTCGGTAATGCGTTCCCAGCTGCCCAGCAGATCTGTCTGTACATAATAGATGGTGTCTTCCAAAGTGTTTTCGTCTGACACGTGGATAGCAACAGGCCGTCCGTCGGCATATATATATTCGAGATGCCGCGAGGTGGACGGTGTCAGTTCATACTCGTAGTCCCTACCGATTTTATACACTGTGAGTATGTCATTGCCATTGTAAGAAAAAACCGACTTGTGCCGTTTGTCATTTATGTCGTATTCAAAGCGTATAACATGCCCATTATCGTAGATCGAGGAGGGGCGATTGTGTTGGTTGTAGGTTACGCTGCAATGGCCAGACAACAATAAGCTGTCATAAATCTCAACGCCGCTGACTGCATGTGGTTGGGGATGTGAGTATTCGTAGTTAGAAGAGGACAGCCGGCTGTTGTGAATCATGTTGCCAGCGGAATTATAGGAAAACTCATATTGATGTGTGCCATTGACAGTATAATGCGACAAACGCCCAAGCGTGTCGTAACGGTATTCCTCAAACTGATTAGTCTTAGCATCGTGGCGCCGAGTGATATAGCCTGTGTCGTTATACGTGTAGTGGAGTACCGAATAGTGGTTGCCGACAGAATAGGGATCTGGCCATGTGATAGGTTCGGTCTCACCATCGCCAGGGATGACAAAGTTCGGCTTCTCGCCCTCGTCATGCGCGTTGGGCGAAATTGTCACAACTCGGTAACCATATTGTATGAACGTAGGCATGCCATAACTGTTGTAGCCATACTGTACTCCTGTATTGTTGCCATACCAAGCACGTAATGGTTGTCGATAATTATTGCGCTTGTCAATATGATAGATCTCGAATCCAGAAGCAGCATCTTTTATATACTCTAACTCACCATAGTTATTGTAAACATAACGTATCGCGAATCCAGACGGATACATGCGGGATGAGATTCTGCCGAGCGAATCGTAGGTGTAAGCATTGGTGAATTGACGGTTGTCCACATGGCGTGTGCTCTCATCCAGTCGTCCAAGGCTGTCGTAAGTATAAGTTTGATGGACTATGCCGTCGTGCAAAATGACACCCACTTTCCCTTGTCCTTTTTCAACATCGGAATGGGAGAGGTTGTAGATGAAGGTATATGTGTCGGATTGGCTGCCGTTGCTATAGGTCTTGGATGTCATTCGTCCCAATATGTCGTACACGAAGTGGGTTGTGTCGTTCTTGCCATTAATCTGCATGACGAGTTCTCCCCATGGGTTGTATAGACTTTTAGACTCACCTGCATCTGGGTCGAGGATTGAAAGACGCCTGTTCCGTATGTCAGTCTTTATTATGGTTTGGTTATTTGCGGCGCTGATGGTTATCTGTTCGACATAGTCATTGGTTGGTTCATAGGAGCAGGAACCATAGGCATAAACGGTCTCGCCGCTATTGTCAACAACCCTGAGGATACGTCCGGCAGCATCATAATAGGTAGTCTTCGATGCACCACGTTTGTTGGTTACGCATTCGTAGTATAGACTATTGTCGGGGTTCGAGTAGGGTAAAGGGGCATACGAGTAGCGGTTGTCTTCATAAAAAGATAATTCGCGGGATAGGCGTCCGAGGCTATCATAAGTGAAGGTCTTCCACTGCTTGTTGTTGTCTGGCGTAGTGGCCAATTTGTATGGCAGGATAGTTTGTCGAACCAGACGTCCCCAATGGTCATATTCCTTTTCATTATACCCCGAAAGATGGGAATAAGTGAATACTTCGCGTCCCAAGATGTCGTAATAGGTGTAAATTTGAGGATGTCCAGGGATGATCGTAAGTTTTAATGAAGTCACATTGGGTAAGTTCACATTGACTGGGCCATACATTGTCCGTTTGGTTATCCCATTGGGATTTGTTTCAGCGGTGATACGACCCCAGAAGTCATATTGGTAGGTAGTTCTCAATCCATTGATATCTGTATGGCTCAGTTTATTAAGTGTCTTAGGGTCATATGTGTAGGATTCGTATTGACCTGCAGGGTCGGTTATGCGGGTAATGACACGATAGGAAGCATCATATTGATATTGTGTGGTGCGTGGCATAGCACCTACTGGGTGCGTAGTACTTCGTATGAGAGCACCCCCATTGTTGTAGAAATGGGAGATGGTGTCACTGTAACCGTTACTTTGTTTCACCACCTGTTGTGTAAGCCTCCCGTTGGTATAGGTATTCAGTGTCTGTGTTATAAAACGCTGATTACTGGAGCCTATATTTCTCTGTTCTGTTTTCTGTACAACTTGTGGTATTGTAGCTCCGTTGGTCAGTGTTGTGTTTATGTATTGGGTGATTTCGTTTTCATATGACTTTATGTTGAGTTCACCAACGTTGTCAACCGTTACGCTTGTCTTATTGAGGGGGAGCCAGTTGTCAGAATGTAAGGAGAGGACTGTAATGTTTTTTTTATTTTTAAGATAATCGACGTATATGGAAGATGCGGGATAGGGTAGTATTTGCATTATTTTCGACTGTGTGCTACGTGCCATGTATTGCTGTACATACTCTTCGCTGGATACCAGTACGTCACTATTGCCATGCCATAATATGGAGTTGTCGGGGTTGTGTCTCGGATTAGAGTATGGGTAGTCTATGGATGTGTAGATGTGGACATTAGAAGGGAGCAGAGCTGTAATGCGGTTGTTGTCCAATTCCTCGAAAGAAATAGGCGAATATAAATACTCGGTAGTTGTTTCATTATGCCGTTTTGCAAAGTGCTCAAATCCAAGTATTATGTTGTTGGATGAGTCTATACGCATATTGCCATAGAGGAAACACGTAGTGTCATCACCTCCGATGCCATCAGGTCTAATGAGGTTTTTCACCATTGGTGTTCGCGAAACGTTTGCTCTATCTCCATCATACCGTTCGGGCATTTGTTGCAGCGTGGCATACTCTATCTTGGTGAGGCCTCCGATACTGTCGACGAATTCAGTAACGCAACGATTGGAATGGTTGTGTTGAATGAAATTGACAATAGCACATCCGTCGTTGGTCGCTCCGTCGGCTTTGTAGAATATGATTTCGGGGGTGCCGTTGCCATCAAGGTCTCCCAAAGTGTAGTGAGTATATGAGGAGGGGGCATCCGCCGTTATCGATACAGGATCGTAGTAGAGATATTCTCCGTCAAGAGTTCCTCTCGTAATAATATACTTGATGGTATGACTATCGCCAATCTGTAGTATGTCGCTTCGTCCGTCCCCATTGAGATCGCATACTATAGGAACATGGGTGGGCACATTGTATGATACATGACTTCCATCAAGTTCGGGAATGGTAGTTAGTGTCCAACTATACGGGCCTTTGCGCATGGCAACTTTCCACTGCGACTCGTTGTTGGGTAAAAACAAAATGTCGCTTAATCCATCAGCGTTAAAATCACAAACAGTAACGTACTGCCACGTGTTAGGGAACCCCGATGTTTCTTTTTTGTACCATAAACCTGTGTTTGCATTGTAGGAATAAATTGAAGTATTTGTAGTATCCAATAGCATGAGGTCGGCTTTCCCGTCGCCATCAAAATCACCCACATGACCGTCAGAATATCTATCGGTTAAATGTTGTAAAGAATAATTAGAACATCCGTTCAACTCATAGCCATTCAAATATTGATGTTCATAAAGGTAAACGGCTTCATTCTTTCCATCACCATCAAAATCACCCATGAATATTTTTCCGTCTGTGTCATTGTAGTCTGTTAACGATGTCTGTATTATGGGATTTCCGATTTTGAGCATTGTATATGCAGAAGAACCAAACGTGTTTCGATGAATGATTTCATCTACACCATCGCCGTCAAAGTCATACAGCATCATGTTGTTCCAATATAGACCGGCATATATACCAAGGTCTATGTTTGTAGCATGGTAGCTTCCATCAGGTTGTTTGTCCCACTTTTTCATTGTGAGAGGCGGGTTAATCTCATAGAGTGAAACGATGCTAGGCCGAAGGTCGTCTTTGCTTATCCGCCCAATCATAATGGAGCGTGTCCGACCTGTAGTGAATGAGGCCTCTGTAGTTACGGTTTGCCCTGCCAAAGAATCCCATACTATCCGTGTAGATGCCATAAGGTTGTTGTCGGCATCAAAAAGTTGTATACACGTCAGACGCGAATAAAGACCTGTCTTATCGTAAATAAATGAGTATTTGCGTACTTGCGAACCTTGATAGCTGACAATAATGCCAGAAATCAGTCTTGACGAGCGCAAACGTACACCATTAAGATAACTATCGCAAATATTGGGTTCATTGGTGTATTGGAAATGTACGGTAGCGTTTCCGTACACTCCAAGATAGGGATTATTTGTGTAGATTATGTCATCCAGCCAGATTGAAGCACCGTTGCTATTGTAACTGTAGAGCATCTCGTTGTAATTACCATCCACGACTTTGCCCTTCATCCATGCTATAGTTTTCTCGTTAATAATAAGACGCTTGCTCAACGTCTCACCATAGTATTCTATGGTGCCGTCCGACAAAGTGCGCATAAATGAATTGCTCAGCTTCTTAGTTCTGGAATAGTCTTCTACTTCAAAGCCATATATGGCTCCTGACGACTGATAACTATCGCCATCAAGCAATACCAATCGTTGTCCATCAAGGGTGAATCTATCGCAAGTATCAAACAATACTGGAGCAGCTTGTCCATCGTAATGCATAGACTGCGGAGCCCTCATGATGGACGATAGGCCTGTAAGTTGCCATTTCTGACCCAAATTTCCCGCACCAGACATGCTGTTGTAGGTGATGGCGAGCGTTGGCTGCAATCCGTTTGTTCCAGGCACAACCTCTATGGGGATGCTATAGGTTGCTGCACCTGTGGAGGAAACATCTATGGTTGCCGGAAGCGGTGCCATCTGGGAATATAAGAGAGTGGGCATCATTGCAAAGAGCAATGCCAAAAAGACAGATGCCACAGCTTGAAGGCAAGACCCGTAGCAGTGATATTTTCCACTTATTTTTTCACAATTTTCCATGTTGCATTGTTTCCGTCAATCGAGATATTCACAATATAGAAACCCGAGGGTTGATTACTAAGGTCTATCTCAAAATTCTTTCCACAGGCAGTATATTCGTAAATTTTCCGTCCGTTGCTGTCGAATATACGTATGGTGTGCACCGATTCGGAATCAACGTAGGGTATTTCAACAAACACATACCCTTGTGTCGGGTTAGGATATACGTAAACTTTGAAACGTTGTATCCAGTCGCTAAATACAGTATTATTGTCTTCAATAGTTTCTGTACCTGATTTGACCACCTTTCCATGTCTATCAGCGTTTCGATCCAAGACTATGACGTGGTGGAAAGTTCGATTGCCAGCAGCATCATAGGCAAATTCCACAGGAAGCTGTGATATAGTTTGCCCTACGGAAGATAATGTCAAGCCAATCAGTATGAAGAAACATAGGACTTTATTTGCTTTCACACCATATTGCATGAGATAGTAGTTTACACATTCTTAATTTTTTGCAAAAATACGTTTTTTTTTCGTTAAAAACAAACAGGATGTATACACCTGTAGTAATCGTGAGCAATTATCCGCAAAAAACGGAATAGCAAACGACTACACATACTATGTATCTTCGTCACGATAAAAACGCGGGATTGGGCCATGTTTCCATGGCGAGGCTGTCTGGCACGCAATGGCAAAGACAGGAATCAGAGTAAAGAAGACGCAGGGCCGTCAGGAGCACTTTCCGTAAACTGGGCCAGCCAGTCGTTGTCGTATTTGTGGGTGATGCCGTCGTCGGGGGCGAGGTCGGGGTCGATGTAGACCTCCAGTGCCTTGGCTGGACCCTCGCAGAAGAGTTCGACGATATCGGCCACAGCAGGCACGAGCACGCATTCGCCGGCATGGATGGGAACGATGGTGTCGAGGGTGCGAACTGCCATGATGCCTTCGACACAGAGGTAAACCACGAAAGACTCCAGCTGGGAGAAGTCCTTGCGCATGGGCTTGCCAAACGCTATGAGGCTGGTAGTGAAGAAGGGGGTCTTGACGACGGGGGCCGTGGCGTTGGGCTGATAGGTGTAGTGAGAGCGTCCGTCGCGGGTGGCGTCGAAGCAGATGGCATCAAGGGCTTCGGCGGTGTGGAGGGGGCGCAGCCGTCCGTCGGTGTCAGGCCGGTTGTAGTCGTAGATGCGATAGGTGCAGTCGGACGACTGCTGTATCTCGGCCAGGAGGAGGCCGCGACCGATGGCGTGGACGCGTCCGCCAGGGATAAAGAAGACGTCGCCGGGCGAGGGATGCTCGATGTGGAGCACGTCCTCCAGCGTGCCCTGAGCGAGATGGGCCTGGTATTCGTCGACCGTGAGGGGGTGTTCAAAGCCGTCGACGATGGTGGCGCCGCTGTCGGCCTCCATGACGTACCACATCTCGTTCTTGCCGTTCTCCATGCCGCGCTGGCGGGCCAGCGTATCGTCGGGGTGGACCTGAATAGAGAGACGGTCGGCGGCATCGATAATCTTGACCAGGAGGGGGAACTCGTTGCCGAAGCGTTCATAGTTGCGTTCGCCGATGAGGTCGCCCATGTATACCTCGAGGGCCTCGTTGAGCGTGTTCTCGGCGAGAAAGCCGTTGGCGATGACCGACTCGCTGTCGTGCACAGCCGAGAGGGCCCATAGTTCGCCACAGTTGGGCAGAGGGGCATAGTCGAAGCCCAGCGTTTTGATCTTGTTGCCACCCCAGACCTTGTTTTTGTATAGGGGGAGGAATTTTAGCGGGTATAACATGAGTCAAAAAGGATTGGATGATGAATAACGAGAGGTGGGCGTGATGAACAGCACTTCCGTCTGAGGACGGAATCTGCCATGAGGATGGCTATTTCTTTTTGGCGCGGCTTTTGGGCGTAGGACAGGTGCCTTGGATGTAGCGGCTCAATTCCCAGATGCGGAGGTCGCGGCCGATGATGCGGCCCTCTGCATCGGTCAGCAACAGGAAGGGCACATGGTCTACCACAAGCGACTGAAGGCTGGGGGCATCCCATTTGGCCGGCTGACGGTCGATGTAGACCACCTGCTGTCTGACGGCGGGCCATTGTTCGGCGACCTGCTGTTCGGCCTTGCGGCAGGAGGCACACCATGTGGCGCCCACGATGACGATATTGCAGCTGTCGGCCGAGCGGAGTCTGTAGAAAGTCGTCTCGTTCCCGTTTCTGTCCACATAGGAGAAATCGGGCAGGAGGGCGCCTTCGGTGAGAGTGCGTGAGCGTGCGATGCGCTGCGAGAGGAGGTGGTAATGATAGGTGGTGCGGGCTTCGCCGTCGAGCCTGTCGAAGAGAAGCGACATGGTTTCGACGGGCAGCGTGGACAGGCGTTCGTAGAGGACGAACGGGGAAAAGAGCGAGGTGGGATTGTTTTCGACGAAGAGGCGCAGACAGTCGTCGGCGCCAGCCCCGGAGCACTCTTCGAGGGCATAGCGGAACTGGCTGTTGGTGCGGGACCCCACGACGGGTGAGGCAGCGGGGTTGGAGAGGTTAAGATTGATCGAGATGTGGCTGTTTTCGAGATAGAAATAGAGGACACCGTTCATCTGGGTGCTGCTAATGGAGGCCAGCACGGGATGTTTCACAGAGCCAAAGAACGAAAACGAGCCATAGGCCACGGTCTTCATCTCTCGCGAGGAGAGGGAGTCGTCGAAGATGGTGAGTATGAGGGGCATCCGACTGCGTTCGGAAGTGGTGCCCTTGATGACAAACCCCTGCGCCCACAAGAGAGGCACGGACGCCATCAGCCACAAAGACAGAAACAAAAAACCCCGCAGCACATGCCGCGGGCTGTTGCAAGACCTCCTATCGAGCATGACTAATAAGAACGATAGGTGGCACTATTGCTCTTGTTAGAGCCCTTCACTCTCAGTTTGGAATTGATAACCTTAGAGCCGCTATAGTTGGTGCGATACATGGGAGCGTCCTCCGATGAGGCACAAGAAGTCGTAACGCCGCATACCGCCGTCATGCCAGCGACGACAAGCATATACAGAAAAACTTTCAAACACTTTTTCATATTGTAGCCTTATTTTGCATCATTATGTTTTTCAGCATATTGTGAAATATGCACAGCAACAGCACACTGCCTTACATTTGGCAAAGAAACAAAAAATTATCCGTACCGACAAATTTTTGTAAATTTGCAAACCAAATAAAACTTAAAAGATCCATGTCCCACAAGACCCTCCTGACCCTTTACGAATGGGCCTCATATCTGCTCATAGCGGGAGCCACAGCGATATATTTCATCTATCGTGAGCGCGGCATAGCGCTGACCCTCGTGGTGCTGGTGCTGGCGGTGTTCATGCGGCTGATGATGGAGCGCACGCGGCGCAAAGCCTGCGAAGAGGAGAACGACGAGCTGCGGGCCGACCTGCGTCGCCTCACACAGCTATATGCCGAGGAGAAAAAGAAAAACGCCAAGAAAAGCGAATAGCAGCAGCATCCACCGTGTGCAGCCAAGCAAGTCTTTGACAACAAGGCGGACCCCTCCGGCATAAAAGACAAGGCGGACACCCCGTTTGGCGGGACCACGAAGGGGGAGGAACATCACGAAGACAACACAACAATAATAATATAACAAAACACTTTATGGCAACCACAACAGACATCAAAAACGGTCTTTGCATCAATTTCAACAACGACATCTATTCCATCGTCGAATTTCTGCACGTCAAGCCCGGCAAGGGTGCCGCCTTTGTGCGCACTAAGATGCGCAGCGTGCGCACGGGACGTGTGTTGGAGAACACCTTTCCCTCGGGAGCCAAGATCGACATCGTGCGCGTAGAGCGTCGTCCCTACACCTATCTATACAAAGAGGGCGACCTCCACATGTTCATGCACACCGAGACCTACGAGCAGATAGGCATCGAGGAGAGCATCATCAACGCTCCGCAGTGGCTCCAGCCCGACCAGTATGTGGAAATCACCGTGGCTGCCGACACCGAGACGCCGCTGATGTGCGAGCTGCCCCCGTTCATTGAGACCGTGGTCACCTATACCGAGCCCGGATTTGCCGGCAACACCGCCACCAACGCCATGAAGGACGCCACCGTGGAGCCCGGCGTGCAGGTGCGTGTGCCCCTCTTCATCAAGGAAGGCGACCGCATCAAGGTAGACACCCGCACCAATGCCTATTCCGAACGCGTGAAGAGCTGATGACCGCCCGCACGGAAGATAGAAAAAAGGCCTGCTTTGCCATAGCGTGAGGCAGGCTCTTTTTTAGACCTGCATGCCACCGAAAGAAGTCCACCCCATGACAGCAGGCACCATGCGACATAGCGGCAAACACCGGCAAACGCCACCTCCGCACGCTCGCACTCCGACGTCATGACACCAGAGCACACGATTGGACATAATCACAATAAAGCCACGCCAACGCATGAAGAACCTTTTGCTCAGCGTCGCCATAGGCGACATCAGCGGCATGCCCTACGAATTTCATCCCACCAAGGATTACAACAAGGTGGACCTCATGCACCCTGCCAACGACTATACCGACGACACGGTGTGCACCTTTGCCTGCGCCGAGGCACTGCTGCACCACGCCGACATGGCACAGACGCTGCACGCGCGCTGTCGAGCCGACTGGGACCGTGGCTACGGCGGACGATTCCGCACATGGCTCATGCAAAACACTGTGCCACCCGCCTACAACTCATACGGCAATGGCAGCGGGATGCGCTGCTCGGCAGCAGGCTTTATGGCACAGAGCGCGAAAGAGTGTATAGTCCTTGCCACCCTCACCGCCCTGCCCACACACAACCATGCGGAAGGCATCAAAGGTGCCGTGGCCACGGCCCTCGCCATCCACTATGCCATGAAGGGGCACGAGAAAGACTATATCCGACAGCAGGTGCTGAGACACTACTATCCCGAATGGGCTGACAAGAGCTATGCCGAGGTAAAAGCCCGCTACCATTTCGACGAGACCTGCCAGCAGACCATTCCTGCCGCCCTGATATGCTTCTTGGAGAGCCACGACTATGCGGACTGCGTGAAACTGGCCATAGCCCTCGGCGGCGACGCCGACACGCTGGCAGCCATAGCGGCCCCCATGGCCTATGCTTTCTACAAGAGCATGCCCGACGAGCTGGTGCGCAACGCCAAGAGCAAGCTGCCACAATGGATGCTGAAGCTGAACGACGAGATGGACGCCCATGTGGCCTCCGGCGCTGCGTCCTCGGCCCAACAGTACCCACAAGGCGAAAAGGCTTATGGCACGCCCGTCCATGCGGCCGCTGGCCAAAGGGAATACCGCGGCACAGCGCGTCCCGCCTTTACGCCCGAGAAAATCTCGGTGCTGAAGGACGACGAGGTGTTCGTCTTTGGCAGCAATCTGGCCGGGATACATGGCGGTGGCGCCGCTTGGGCGGCACGCATGCACTTTGGCGCCGTCATGGGGCAGGGCGTGGGCCTGCAAGGACAGAGCTATGCCATTCCCACCATGCAGGGCGGCGTAGAGACCATCCGGCCCTATGTGAATGAGTTCATCGACTTTGCACTATCACACCGAGAACTGTTCTTCTACGTGACACGTATCGGCTGCGGCATAGCCGGCTTCCGTGATGCCGACATAGCGCCGCTGTTCGGCAAAGCCCTCACCATAGACAACATCTGTCTGCCTCGTAGTTTTGTTGAAGTCCTCAGCAAATAATAAGTCCATAGCCAACAAAGAACATCATTAGCACTCCCAACCATGAAGAAAAGTCTCCTCAGAAAGAAAAACACCTACTCCCTGCTCACGATGATCCTCTGCGGACTGCTGTGGGCGTCGTGCGGCCACAACGGCAAGACGCCGACACCGGTCCAGACGGTAGACTACACCCAGGTGTCCACCCCTACATTCAACAACGACTCGGCCTATGCCTTTGTCCTGGGGCAGACCTCATTCGGATTCAGGGCTCCCGGCTATAAGGGGCATGACGAATGCGGCCACTACCTGGCCCACATCATGCGTCGGTGGAGCGATACCGTCATCATTCAGGACTTCAGCACCCGGCTGTGGGACGGACGCGACGTCCGCGGGCGCAACATCATCTCCGTCATCAACCCCGCCGCCGCCACGCGCGTGCTGCTGGCCGCCCACTGGGACAGCCGTCTGTGGGCCGACCACGACAGCGACCCATCGCGGCAGAAGCAACCCATATCCGGTGCCAACGACGGGGCCTCGGGCGTGGGCGTGCTGATGGAGTTGGCCCGCATCATGCGGCAACAGCCACCCACGGTGGGGGTGGACATCATCTTCTTCGACCTCGAAGACCAAGGAGTGCCCGAATGGGCCGACCGCTACGAAGACGACAGCTGGTGCAAAGGTGCGCAGTACTGGGCACGCAATCCCCATACGCCCTACTACCAGGCACGCTACGGCATACTGCTTGACATGGTGGGCACCGACAACCCGCGCTTCACCAAAGAGCAGTTCAGCGTACAATATGCCTCTACCATCACCGACAAGGTGTGGTCCGTGGCAGCAGCCTTGGGCTATGGCAGCGTGTTCGAGAACACCAAGACCGACCCCATCCTTGACGACCACCTCTACGTGAACCGGCTGCGCGGCATACCGATGACCGACATCGTGCAGAACAGCCACGGTATCAGCTTCTTCCCCCATTGGCACACCGCCACCGACAATATGGACAACGTGAACCGCGAGACCCTCGGCATCGTGGGTAACGTGCTGCTGAAAACCATATATAGCACCAAATAGACACGACAGTCCACTCGTCCGCCGGTCTGCAAAGTCCGTCCCACCCCAAAAAAACACCCTATCAAGACAGGATTCGTCACGCACGGGTCTGAGCCTCTCCACCTGACAATGAATCGAACCGACCGAACCGACTTCGTCTACACCCGCTTCCTGCGCCAATTTGCCGCATGGCTGTGCAATATCGTGTTGGCCTACGTGGTCTATATGCTGTGCAGAGTAGCCTACGTGTGGGAGAACTGGAGCCTTTTTGCCCCAGGATGGGAAGCCCTGTCGTGGAGCGATTTGCTGAGGGGCAGCCTACGTTTTGACACCGCCGCCATCGCCTATACCCTTATCCCCTACACGCTGCTCATGCTGCTGCCCGTGCCACTGGCCTGGCGACAGGGAAAGCGCTACCGCATGGTGTGCAAATGGGTGTTCGTCGTCACCAATGCGCTGGCTGTGGTGGTCAACCTGTGCGACGCCGTCTACTCACAATACACAGGTCGGCGCACCACGAGCAGTTTCTTCAGCGAGTTTCAGAACGACGGCAACCTGGCGCAGATCTTCGGCATCGAGCTGCTGAGGCATTGGTATCTGGTGTTGGCGGGGGCAGCGCTGATAGTCTTGCTTTGGGTGTGCTATGCGCAACCTTGCCGCAACAAGAAGACAGACTTTCGTGCCCGATGGGACAGCCTTTGGGGCGACATACCGCTGCTGGCACTGGTAGCAGTGCTGGCCGTGGGCGGCATGCGCGGCGGCTTTTCCAAAGCCATACGGCCCATAGCGGTGAGCAACGCCAACCAATATGTCAACAGTCCGCAAGAGGCTGCCATAGTGCTCAACACGCCGTTCACGCTGATACGCACCGCAGGCAAGACCACATTCACCGACCCATCCTACTACGACAGAGCCACACTGGACAGCATTTACACGCCTGTGCACTCCCCTGCCCCGCAGACGATGGACAAGCGCAACGTGGTGGTGCTGATAGTAGAGAGTTTCGCCATGGAATACATAGGGGGCTACAACAGCTACAGAGGCTACACCCCCTTCATCGACTCGCTCATGGAGCAGAGCCTCACCTTCCGCTGCAGCTATGCCAACGGGCGCAAGAGCATAGACGGCATGCCGTCGGTGCTGTCGAGTATACCGATGTTTGTAGAGCCTTTCTTCGTCACACACTACTCGCTCAACCGCCTCAGCGGCCTTGCCGGCGAGCTGGCCAAAGAGGGCTATGCCACGGCTTTCTTCCACGGTGCCGAGAATGGATCGATGGGGTTTCAAGCTTTTGCCCGTGCCACGGGCTTTCAGCACTACTATGGACGCAGCGAATACGACCAAGACCCCCGCTTCAACGGCGACGGCGACTTCGACGGCACATGGGCCATCTGGGACGAGCCCTTCCTACAATACTACGCGCTGACCATGAGCCAGATGCCGGAGCCATTCATGACAGCCGTTTTCACAGCCTCGTCGCACCATCCCTTCGTCGTGCCCGACCGCTACCGCGACAGTCTGCACGAAGAGGGACACCCCATCTACACCTGCATACGCTATGCCGACCTATCGCTGCGACGGTTTTTCGAGACAGCAAAACGCCAACCCTGGTACGAAAACACCCTTTTCGTCATCACCGCCGACCACACCAACATCAGCGAACAAGCGTCCTATCTGACCGACATAGGCCGCTACCGCGTGCCCATCATCTTCTTCGACCCTTCGGGCCGTATGCCACGGGGACACAGCAACGCCATAGCCCAACAGATAGACATCATGCCCACGCTGCTGGGCTTCATGGGCTACGGCCGTCCCTATCTGGCTTTCGGCAAAGACCTGCTCCACACGCCAGCCGATAGCACATGGGCCGTGAACTACAACAATGGCATCTACCAATACTGCGAGGGCCCGCTCATACTGCAACACGACGGCCATTCGGCCCTCGCCCTCTACAACCTGCACAACGATTCACTGCTGACCACCAATCTGATAGGCCATCAAGACCTTGCCGGCGTCCAACAACACATGGAGCAGCAGCTGAAAGCCATCATGCAGAGCTATATGCAACGAATGATAGAAGACCAGCTGACCTACGACTAACCCACTACAGATATACTAACAGCCATGCACTTGCGCGCATTCTACCTTTTACTGATGGCCATCATGGTCCGAAGCGCCATCGTGGCACAAGAGGTGATAGACGTCCACACACACCTCATCACCCCTGACTTCCTGTCGGTCCTCGACAGCGAGCACCGACAGATGGAAGAGGGATTCCCGCTGCCGAGCTACGATGCTGCATCACACCTGCGCTGGATGGACGAGGCGGGCATACAGACCTCGGTGCTGACGCTGGCCGCGCCACATCCTGCATCGCCCCTTGCCATCCGCCGGGCCAACGAGGCCGCCGCCCAGCTGAAACGGGAGCATCCCGGAAGATTCCTGTTCTATGCCGCGCTGCCGTTGCCCAACGTTGAAGCCGCCCTTCGGGAAGCACGCTATGCCCTCGACACCCTGAAAGCCGACGGCATCAAGCTGGCCACCAACGCCGAAGGCCAGTATTTGGGGGCGCCGGAGTTGGACACCCTCTTCTCGCTGCTCTGCCAGCGTGGCGCCGTGGTCATCCTCCATCCCCACCGTCCCACACCCGTCAACCCTGCCGTCATGCAGCAGACACCCCTCGCCATGCAGGAATACCTATCGGAGACCACGCGTGCCGTGGCCAATATGATCACGCGCAATGTGCTGGCCCGTTACAAAGGAGTGAAAGTCGTGGTGCCACACTGCGGTGCCTATCTGCCTCTGGCCATTCCACGCATGAAGTCGCTGGCCCCCGTGATGCAGAAGAACGGAATGGTAGGTCCCATTGACTGGCAGGCCAATCTTGACGCCCTCTATTACGACCTGGCCGGAGCCCACAGCCCCGAAGTGATACGCACCCTGCTACAGATCACTACGCCCGACCACCTGCTCTATGGCTCCGACTACCCCTACGTGGCGCCCCACCTGCTCACAGCCAGCCTGAACCGTATGCGGCAGTATCTGACCGACGAACCCGACTTGTCGCCCTTCCGCAAGATGATACTCCGGCAGAACGCTGAATGGCTGCTGAGCCTGACCGACCAGAAAAGCCATGCCACCCCGACAGATGCCACCCCCATGGTGCGCATAGCCGAGATAGAGGTCTTTCCCGAACAGCTGGAAGACTATCTCACCTACGCCAACCAAGTGGACCGCCTCTCCATGGAGCGCGAGCCAGGCGTCATCTGTCTGTTTCCCATGCAGAGTGCCGACAATCCGACGCAGATACGCATCGTCGAAATCTACGCCTCTGCCACCGCCTATCAGCAGCACCTGAAAACCGAACATTTCCAGCACTACAAACAGGGGACGGCTAAAATGGTCAAACGTCTCATCCTTCACGACATGAAGCCCCTTGACGGCGACCTGCTCAAATCCATTTTTGCCAAAAGCCGCTAAGCGACGGCCGCACCATCTGCCACTGTTGCGAAACAGGAGTCAGGACATCATTCCCGAAAGCGGGACTGCCCTACCCCTCAAAAGAAGAAAGAGCGCTGACACGATCAGCCAGATTGGCGTCGCATCCAACGAAAGAGATCGCGATAGGAAATCTTGTGCCCATAATAGAGTATGGCCGACTTATAGACACGGCCAGAGAGCCATACACCGCCGAAAAACGTGGCCACCAGCAGCAGCATGGAGAGTGCCAGCTGCCAGTAGGGCACGCCGAAGGGTATACGAAACATCATGGCAATAGGCGAGGTGAAAGGGATAATGCTGAGCCAAGTGGAGAGCGTGCCCGACGGAGCGTCCATCATAGCCGGCATGAGCAGCACGGGCAGCATGAGCGGGAGGGTGAGGGGGATAGTGTACTGCTGCTCGCTGGTGTCGGCATCGACGAGCGATCCGATAGCTGCAAAGAGAGAGGCATAAAGCATATAGCCGAAAATGAAGAAAAAGACGAAAGTAAGGATGATGGCGGCAAAGTCGATGGAGGCAAGGCCCTGCATCAGTTCGGAGACGAGGCCCTGCTGCTGGAGGGCGTCCATCTGAGCAGTGGCATCGGTACCCTTGGTGGCCACCTGAGTGATGGAGACTTGCTGCTGTGCCTGCTCGAAGAGGTCCTTGTTGGAAAACTGGATGCCCAGCACGGCCACCGCTGAGAGCAGGAGCCAGAGCAGGAACTGGGTGAGGCCCACCAACCCTATGCCCACCACCTTGCCCATCATGAGCTGGAAGGGGCGCACGCTGCATATTATCACCTCGACAATGCGCGACGATTTCTCTTCGGCCACGCCACGCATGACCTGAGAACCGAACGAGAAGATGGAGAAGAAGATGATGATGGCCAGCAACATAGCCAACACAATCTTGACTTGGAGAAAGCCATCGCGTCCCGTTTCGAGGTCCAGCTGGTGCAGGCGGATGCTGGTGCCTGTGATGAGGGCGTAATCCTCCTCCGAGATATTATTGACATCCAGAAGGATAGCATTGCGAAGAATTACCTGCAACTGGTTGTCGACATCGCGTTGTACCTGCATGGTGGGCTTATCGCTCCGATAGTAGAGAAAGGCATCGGTGGGGATAGTGGTGGCACGAGCCGGGATATAGACTACGGCGTCGATGCTGTCGACCTCCTTGAGCTGACGCTGCGCATAGCCAAGGCTGCCGGCATCCATATAGGTGATGTCGTTGTTGGACTGAAACTGCTGCTGAAAAAGGCCCGACTCATCTACCACGAGAACGTTGACATGCTCGGTAGAATGCGCGGAGAGAATGATGGGGATGGCATAGACCGCAGCCAAGAGCAGCGGCACCACGATAGTGAGAACCCAGAACGAGGGCTTGCGGACGCGCGTGGCGTACTCGCGCTGTATAACAAGGAGGATTTTATTCACGGATAGAGCAGGTTGTTGATTGTTGCAAAGTATAGGGGTGTTAGTTCAAGTCACCTTGGGATAGGACTTGCACAAAGCGCCCACGGCAGGCAAATGTCATTGAACTTCATTGGCAGAGGCGGACGAAGGATGCGCGTCTCGGACGGTACGGATGAAGATATCGTTGAGCGAGCGTCCGGGATGGAGCCGACGCACCTCATCAAGAGAGCCCTGCAGGACAACATGGGAGGCATTGATGAGCGCTATGTCGTCGCACAGTTCTTCGACCGAAGCCATATTGTGGGTCGAGAAGATGACGGTGGCCCCTTCGTCGCGCAGACTCAGGATTTCGTCTTTGAGCAAGGCGGCATTGACGGGATCGAAACCACTGAAAGGTTCGTCGAAAATGAGCAACGGAGGACGATGGAGGACCGTGACAATAAACTGCAATTTCTGCTGCATACCCTTTGACAGCTGCTCAACAGGGCGGTTCCACCAGTCAGTAATATCGAATCGGGAGAACCACTCTCGCAATCGTTCTGCGGCCTCATGGTAGGAAAGGCCTTTGAGCCGAGCCAGATAGATGGCCTGCTCGCCCACCCGCATCTTCTTGTAGAGTCCACGTTCCTCGGGCAGATAGCCCACCATGCGCACATCATCGTCGGTCATCGGATGTCCATCGAAGAAGACCGAACCACTGTCGGGCATGCTGATACGGTTGATGATACGGATGAGTGTGCTCTTGCCAGCACCGTTGGGTCCCAGAAGGCCGAAGATAGCGCCACGGTTGACGTGCAACGAGATGTCGTCGAGGGCCTTAAAAGAGCCGTAGGACTTAGAGATATGCTGAATGTCTAACATGGGATGAGATATGGGTTGTGGCAAAGGTAAGTCAGAAAGGGAGGGTTAATACACCGATGATAGTAGGCGAAACGGCAGCTTTCAGCGTCGTTCTTTGAGGTTGGCAAAACGGCGTTGGATATCGGGCCATCGGAGGATGACCACCTCGGCCGCAAGCATCAGGAGTGCCAGCCACACACACCAATGCCACAACGGACGCCCCTCAGAGAGTTGACGCACATAGGACGTCATAGAGCTGCCGCCATGAGGCAAGAGAATGGTCTCCCCGGCAGACTGCAACTGGCTGCGGGGAACGAAGGCCATAGCCGATTCGAGACGGGAGAAATTGAGCGAGAGGCCCTGCTCGGGGGCCACAGGCGAAAGCAGGCGATAGTTGCCGGGCTGGCTGGGCTGGTCGTAGAGAAGCATCACAGGATGTCCGCCCAGCATACGGATGTCGGGAATCATCTCATAGTCGCCGCCCGAAGAACGGAGGCGCACCTCCGAGGGCGCTGTGGCGTAGACATTGGAGAGAGGCAGCCTCACCTCGTTGCCGATGATATAAAAGGGCGTCGGCTGCGGACGGCTATAGAGCGCCATATTGAAGAGCGTAGGAACAAAGAGTGCCTGCTGCACAAAATTGCCATATTCGCTGCGCAGGGGCGAAGCCATCACATAGAGATGGCCGCCGCCATTCACCGTCGTATGGCTAAGGAAAGGACTACCGTCCACCATGGTCATAAGGGGCTCACTGACGGAGGTGGGCAACAACGTGAGGCGATAGAAACCCTTGACAGAGGGCAGCTCATTGTCAGCGGTGAGACCGTCGAAGACACCACGATAGAGAGAAGCCTCGTGAGCCAGGCTGACCACGCGACTATCGCCCTCGCTCCATTGTCCCAACAGCGGAGCCCTCATGGGGGCAAGCAGCTGTTCGTAGCTCTTGGCATCCGCCTTCTCAGCAGGGACCACGAGCAATGTCCCTCCCCTTTCGACAAAGGTATGAAGCGACTGAGTCAGACCCGATGGAACCGACTCCAACTCATTGAGCACCAACATATCACAATCGGCCAGCGAGGCATAGTCGATGGCATTGCCGTTCATGTGGCGGAAGCGGATCGTAGAGTCGGTGCCAAAGAGCTGTCGCAGAGACTTATTGTCGGCTCCAATAGAAACGACCTCGGTGCTGGAGACCACATTGATACTAAAATAGAAGCGGTCGTCGAAGGTGATGGCGTGGTCAGCGGTCTCGACATAGCAGTCCATGACACCCTCTTGGTCGGCAACAAAATGGATGTCCGCCGAAGCGTTTCCCACGCCGTGTCCGTCAGGGATATCGACAGTAGACATGGCCCGCTGCTGACCGTTGACATAGAGACGCAGGGGTTGTTTTTCGAGGGCCCCACCGCCAACGTGGGTCAGCGAGACACGGATTGTGATGTCCGACCCGCGGTTATAGGCAGGTGCGTTGAGCACCACAGAGTCGATGGAAACATTGCTCACATCCTGCGATTCGACGGGGACAAGTGTCAGCAGCACCGAGCTGTCAGCCGAAAAACTATTGATGTCGCAGACAGATGCCTGCATGTCGGAGATGATATAGGCATGGCGGTTGTCGGCGTGCGACTGGGCGAGGAAGTCGGTCTGACGGTGGAACACGTCGGACAGTAGGCGGCTGCGGGGAGAGGCCTCCACCTCATCAAGAGCAAGGAGGAACTCGTCGCGGCTGAGCCAGCGGAACTGACTGCCTCCCATATCGTTGGTGAGCAGCTGGAAACGGTCGGACGGGCGATAGGCGGCGGCTGTCTCGCGAGCTTTCTGCAGCGCATCGTGAAGGACCGAACCCTCACTGGACTCGAGCAACATGCTGAATGAATTGTCCACATAGATGCTCACCGCCGTATTGCCAACATGGTGTTTTCCATTATGCAACGGCAGCGTAGGCTGGGCGAAGGCAAGGACGAGGAAGACAATCGTCAGGATGCGTGCCGCCAAGAGGAGCAGCTGGCGCAGACGCGACTGCCGCTGCGTCTCGTCGCGAAGTTCAGCAATGCGTTCCACATTGCTGAAATAGACCTTACGATAGCGGCGGAAGCTGAAGAGGTGGACCAAGACAGGCACTGCCACAGCCACCATGCCTATCAGAAAAAGAGGATTAGCAAAGAACATTGTTACAGATAAATCAAGGTGCAAAAATACGAATTTCCGATGACACAAAAGAAAGGTCATAAGTCGATGACCTATGACCTTGTAAGAAATAGTGTAGAGCAAGATTATTTCTTCTTGTTCTTCTTAGATTTGCCGGTAGCTTTGCTGTCGGAAGTATTCTGCTCGATGCCGAGTTTCTGAGCGATGTGGGCGGGGATAGCATCCTTGTGGAGGACGTAGTTCATGGTCTTGTAGCGCACGAAAGCCTTGCTGGCATAGAACATGCCTTTGTATTCGTAGACCTCGCCCCAGCTGTTCTTGACCATGTAGTACTCGTTGCCCATCTGGTCTTTGGCGCGGCCGTAGATCTGCATACCGTGGTCGTCGGTGGTTTCCTTGAGGTCGTAGCCAGCCTGACGCTCCTCCTGGCTCACCCAGCGCTGGGGAGTGGGGTGCTCGTAGGCTTCCTTGCTACGCTCTTCGCGGCTGAGGCCGGTCCAGTGGGCCATGTCGCTGCCGCCGTTGTCCTTGCCCTTGTTGTCGAGGTCGGGAAGGACGCAGAAGCCCTTGCGGACGCCCTGACGGAAACCATCTTCGCTGACGTCGCTACCCCAGGCGATGGTGTAGCCATTGTCGATGGCATAGTCCATGATTTCCATCATCTCGTCGATAGTCACATTGTAGGACTCGGCCCAGCGCCAGTTGTCGGAGATTTCGAGGACGAACTTCGAGTAGAAAGGATGGTGGGTGTAGGAGGTGATGCTCACATAGTCGTCGGCATTGAGGCCGAGGGCATCCTTAGCAAACGACATGGGGGTGTATTTGACACCCTTGTAGGTGAAATCGACGGGGTTCTGACCCAGGTAGATCTGGTGGACCTGGTCGACGGCCTTCATCCAGAGCATGGTGCCGTCCTTGTCGACTTGGGCTTTCTTAATCTCTTTGGAAGCGGCTTTGACCATGGCGTTGGTGATGGTGGAGAGCTCGCTGTGGTTGGAGAGGGTGTCGCCATACATGACGCCGGGGCGCATGACCTCTTCGGGCACCATGCCGTAGTATTTCAGGCACCAAAGCACATCGCTGAAAGCACCGCCCTGGGAGAAGCTGGTCTCGCCACCTGTGCGGTAGGCCTTCATGGCACGGTCGAGATAGGTCTTATAGGCCACAAACATCTCGCTGAGGTCAAACTCGCCCTTGCCGAGGCGGAGCAACTCGCTCTCGAGGAATGCAATGCCGCTGTAGGACCAGCAAGTGCCAGCACGGTTCTGGTCCTTGATGGAGGTGATGGGGTTCTCCTTAATCACGGTGAAATGATAGCCGGAGTCCTGTTTCTCAGACTCTTTGTCCTGCGCAAAGGCAGTAGTGCCGAGGAGGGCTACTGCGAGGACTGCAAAAAGTTTTTTCATTGGATAATTGTTATTGATTGTTATTGTTTGGATTAGTTGCATGTAGAAGCGTAGCACATGACTACGGAAACTGAGCATGACATCAGGTTGCAATGACAACGAGGAAATCCATGCCGTCACAAATGCGGGAGGAACATGTTACTGCTCGGGAGCGAACATGGGATCCCATGCGGGAAGCATGATGGGCTTCTCGGTCTTGAGGAGGTTGAGGAGCTTGGCAGGGATATATTTCTGTTCGAGGACGACGCGGAACATATACTCGTTGAACCAGTCGTTGGTCATGATGAGGTTGCCCTGATAGCCATAGTTGGGGCCCCAGCTGTTCTCCACCATCCATTTGACGGGTTTGCCATCCTTGTCGAGGTCTACGGCACAGAGGGTCATGGCATGGCTGCTGCCGCTGGCGAAGGTGCGCACGCGCTGTTCCTTGTTCATGCCGAATTGGACACCGAAGAGCGACTCATAGTCATAGTTGTTCATGTCCATGAATCCCTTGTCGCGGTCGAGGAATTTTCCCACGTCGCAGCTGAAATACATCATAGTGCTGTCCTTGATGGAAGCGATGCACATGGGGGCGATGTCCTCCATGGGGAGGTTGAGGTAGCGCCAGTTCTGGCCGTCGTAGACATGGCGGTCGTACTGGATTTCGTAGACCTTATAGTACTCGCGGGTGGGGTCGTTCATGACCATGTAGTAGGTGGAGAAATCCTGCTTGGCATACTTCTCGTAGAATGACATGGGGGTATAGGTCTCGGTGGAGACGGTCTCGCCCTTGGCGTTTTTCTGCTCCCAGGTAAACTCGGTGGGAGGTTCGCCAAAAGTGAGGGCCAGCATCCGATAGATCTCGCTGAGCATCTCGGTCTTGCGACGGTTGAGTTTGTCGGCAGTCATCTTTTTCTCGGCGGCCATCTTGCGCAGTTCGAGGCCATCCTCGCGAAGTTTGAGCTTGATGAGGCCTGTGATGGACGAGGTGTTGTTGGTGTTGAAGGTCTCAGGCATGACGTCGGAGGGGACGAGGCCGTATTTGTCAATCAGGTTGGCCACGCCGGTGAACTGGCCACCGTCGCTGAGGGGGTTCTGGAAGAGCCAGATGACCTCTTGGTCGTTCCAATCCTTCTTATAGGTGTCGATGACAGCCTGCAGGAAGAGATTAGACTTCTCAAGCTGGTCGAAGAAGAAGGTGTAGGCCTGCGAGAACTGGAAGTCGGAAGGGAGGTCGAACTTGCGGATGGCCTTGTTGCGCAACACATTCATGCCTGTGAACATCCAGCATCGGCCGCTGGACTTCTGGTCGGTAACGGCACGGCTCTCCACACGGTTGGAGAAGTGCGAGTTGAAGGCGCGGTTGTTGTCGAAATTGACAGCCATCTTGGCGGGGCTGTTGTTGACCATGATGTTGCGCAGGGCCTTGTCGCTGGCATTGCCGGCATAGGTCTTTTTCATCTGCTGCATCATCTCGTTGCTGATGCCGCCGTTCTGCTGTGCCATCAAGGCACCGCCAAGGCAGAGGAGCATAGCGCTGATAAGGATTTTCTTCATAGCGATATTGGGGGTGTTGTTAGTTATCTTTGATTGTCGAGTGCGAAGACAAACGGCTCAGGAGCGAGACGTCTGCCACATTAGAGGTTCTTCTTCACAGCCTCCTCGATGTCGGCGCCACGCAGGTCGCGCTGCAGGATGGTGCCGTCGGGGGCTATAAGCATGATGTGGGGGATGCCGGTGATGCCGTAGAGCGAAGCGGCGTGCCCATTGGCAGTGGTGTCGATGAGCTGAGGATAGGTGATGCCAAGCGATTCGACAGCCTGGCGATGGCGGTCGCGCTGGTCGTTGATGTCAACGCCTACCACCACGACTCCTTTGTTCTGGTATTTCTCGCTGAGCGCTATCAGCGTGTTCTTGATTTCTTCGCGACAAGGGGCGCACCACGAGGCCCAGAAGTCGACAACGGCCAACTGGCCCTTAATCATAGCCCCGAGGGTGGTGGGCTGGCCTGTTGCGAAGTCGATGCCTTCGAAATCGATGAACTTGCTGCCTGCCGAGGTCTGCTGCTCTGTGCGCCAGCTGTCCATAATGCGGACGAGCGGCTGGAAATCGCGCACCACCTCCGAAGCGGTGGCCGTGGCGCTGTCGATTGTAGCCATGCTGATGCCTGCCTCGCTGGCGCTCTGGGCAAGGGTGGTGAGTGCCATAGCCCCTATCATGTTGTCCTTGTTGCTGTCGAAGTGGCGCCAATTGGTCTTGCAAAACTCGTCGGCATAGAATTTCATGGCATCATTCATAATGGCTGCCGCCGTCGTGGTGTCGCCCTTCTGCATGGCACCCGTATATTTCTGCTGGATGGTCTTGAGAGGTTCGTTCATCGCATTGAGGTCGCGCGTGTAGGCCATCATCTTCTCACACATGGGGGAGCCGTACATCGTGTCTGCCTTGGCATCGTAGCTGATCTTCCCAGGTTCCACGATGAGAAGACAAACGGGCATCTGTTCCATGATCAGCATGCCGACAAAGGGATGTGACAGCGTGTCGCTGAGCACCGCCTTGCCTTTCTCGACTTTGGCGGTCTGCATGGGCTGCTGGGTGAAATAGTCGTAGAGCGCCAATTCCTGTCCGTCGAACTGGCTGCCACCCATGTCGCATATTATCTTATACTCGTTGGACGAGCCGCAGGCAGCCATGAGCGGGGCTGCTGAGAGGAGAATCAGTATTCTTTTCATAGGTTGAAAGTGGTAGTTGGTAAAGGATACGAAACAACGGGTAGTCGATTAGAACACAAAGGTGTAGACGCCTTCACGCTCCTTGCCGCGATAGGTGGCGAGGGTTTTGAGGGTGGTGCCAGCGGGCAGGGCGAGCGTTTCGGTGTAGACGGGCGACGACACGGTGGGGTCAGAACCGTCGGTGGTGTAGTGGAATTCGGTGCCCAGTTCTTCGGCAGTGAGGGTCACGTTGAAGCCGCCTTGGGCGAGGGTGTCGACAGCGACCATCGGCTTGAAGGAGCCCCAGCAGACGTTGTATCCCATGGCGGTAAGACGGTCCTTGTGGTGTTCCACCTTATACTGGAAATGTTCCCAGCTTTTCGAGGCAAGGGGAGTCCACAGACACTCCGACATAGCGCAGAGGCGAGGAAGGAGCATATACTCTTGGTGGTTGCCGTCCTTGATATATTCGGCCCAGAGGTTGCACTGGCCACCGAGGATGTGGGAGGCCTCGTCGGGGGTGAGTTCTTCGGGGGTGGGGTTAAACTGATAGACCTTGATGAGGGGGTTGAAGCGGAAAGCCTTGCCGATGGCCTGAGGCTGGTAGAGCGAATCGGCCTGACGATAGTCGAAGTAGCAGTATTGGACAGGGGTCATGATGACATCGTTGCCCTTGCGAGCGGCCACCTTGCCACCCTCGGTGCCACGCCACGACATGACGGTGCACGAAGGCGTTACGAAACCTTCCAGAATCTCGTCCCATCCGATGATACGGCGGCCCTTGTCAATCAAGTATTTCTCGATCTCGGCGGTGAGCCATCCCTGCAGCTCCTCCTCGTTCTTGAGGTTGAGGGCTTTGATGCGGGCCTGACATTTGGGGCAGTTCTTCCAATCCTTCTTGAAAGCCTCATCGCCACCCACGTGTACATACTGGAAGGGGAACATCTCGACGACCTCGTCGAAGACCTCCTTCAGGAAGGTCTGCACGCTGTCGTTGCCGGCACACATGATAGCCGTAGGGGGCCAATAGTCTGCCACAGCCACCCCGTAGGTAGTGTCGCGACGGCATCCCAGCTCGGGATAGGCAGCGAGCACAGCACAGCAGTGGCCCGGGAACTCGATCTCGGGCACCACCTCGATGTGGCGCTGGGCGGCATATTCCACTATCTCCTGCACCTCGGCCTTGCTATAGTAGCCGCCATAGGTGGCTTTCTCGCCTGGCTCGGGGTTGCGGGGATAGTTCCAATCCTCGTCGTTGCGATCCACGCGCCATGCACCAATCTCGGTGAGAAGCGGATATTTCTCGATCTCGAGCCGCCAACCCTGATCCTCGGTGAGGTGCCAGTGGAAGCGGTTCATCTTGTAGGCCGCCATGACATCAAGATGCTTCTTGATCTGCGAGACGGGGAAGAAGTGACGACAGACATCCATGTGGCTGCCGCGCCACTCGTAGCGCGGATAGTCGAGGATGGCACACATGGGGACAGAAACCTTGCTGTAGGTGGTGGTGCTCACATCGTCAGGGAGCATCTGCACAAAGGTCTGGTAGCCATAGAAGAGGCCCGTCTCGCTGTTGGCCGTGATGACGATGCCTTCGTCGGAGACCGTGAGGCGGTAGCCTTCGTTGCCCAGCACGCTGTCAACATCCTTTGAGAGCACCAGCGTCAAAGCGCTCTGCTTGCTGTCGCTCTCAAAGGAGGGACGCATGTGCATCTTGCGCAACGACTGGTCGATATAGCGAATTGTCTGGCTGTCCTGGTTGAGGTTTTCCAGACAGATCATCAAGGGCGACTCGATGGTAAAGCTACCCGTTTTCGTTTCCAAGAAGACAGGTTCTGGGATAATGTTCAATTCTTTGACTTCCGCCACTTTGCCGCACGAAAGGACGCTAAGTGCAACAAAGCACAGGGACATGAGAGAGAATAGTTTTCCTTTCATAATCTTAAATATTGAAAGTTGCAAATTTACGTTTTTTTCTGGAATAAAACCCCACCTTAGTGTAAAAAACTATAATACAATGGCTTTATACGTCTCCTATCCTACAGGGGGCGACGTGAGTGGTGTTCCTGTTTCGATGCGTCGGCATACTCTCGCAACCCATGCCCCGACAATAGCCCCCCGTAGCAACCCGGCTATCGACAGCCGCAGCCACTATAGCACATGGACGACATTCAGGCAAAAGCCAGACTGATTATTGCGATACGGAAGTGGGGCGGTGGCTCTTGCGCAGTTTTTGCAGCACCTGACGCAACAGACTGCGCTCGGCATAGGCAACCACGGCGGCATAGAGGAGCAGCAGCACCGTGCCGCCAGCCAGACGCCAGCCCATCGGGAGAGGGGCGAGGCAACGCGACAGGGCATAGAGTGCTACAGCCCAAAGGAAATAGCCCAAAAGGGTGCGCCAAGGATAGGGCACAGCATTGCGACGCTGGCCAATCCAGTAGGAGAGCACCATGCACACGCCGTAGCCTGCCAGACCGCCCCATGCGCAGGCCATATAGCCGAAACGGGGCACGAAGATGACATTGACAGCCAGCAGCACCGCACATCCTGCCGCAGAGAGGATGGCGCCCCAATAGGTCTGTCCGCTGAGCTTGTACCAGAACGAGAGGTTGAAGTAGACACCCATGAAAATCTCCGCCATCATGACAATGGGCACGGCACGGAGGCCGTCCCAATAGCCAGGGCTGATAAGATAGCGAAAGATGTCGATATAGCACACCACGGCAAGGAAGGCCGCGAGGGTGAAGATGACATAGTATTTCATCACCAGTGCCTGCGACTCCTTGCTGTCGCGGCTGCCGCTGTTGCCAAACACAAAGGGTTCGTAGGCATAGCGGAAAGCCTGAGTGATGATGGCCATAATCATGGCTATCTTGACGCAGGCGCCATAGATGCCCAGCTGCACATCGCCATCGGGTCCCGGGACGAGGAAACGGAAGCAAATTTTGTCGGCCACCTGATTGAGGATGCCTGCCAGGCCGAGGAGCAAGAGTGGCCACGTGTAGCGCAGCATGGGACGAAGCAGGTCGCGCTGCATACCGTGCCGCAGGTCGCGCATCTCGGGAAGGAAGCCCAGCGTTACCGTGGCGGTGCACACCAGATTAATGGCAAAGACATAGCCCACCTGCCAATCCGGACGATACCAGCCCATCCACTGCGGATAAGCCACGGCCAAAGAAGGAGCAAGGAGGAAGACGAAGAGGTTCAGCACGATATTGCCGCAGATGAAGGCCAGTTTGAGGGCGGCAAACTTCCAAGCGCGCCCTTCGAAGCGCAGCCGTGCAAAGAAGATGGCCTGCCATGCGTCCAGCGCCACCACACAGGCCATCATGAGCAGGTATTCGGGATGGTCGGCATAGCCCAGTGTCTGACTGATGGGGCCGATAAATCCGCCCGTCAGCAGAAGGAAGAGCAACGAGACGGAGCCCACCGCCATCGACGAAGTGGCAAAAACCTCGCGCCATCGCTCCTTATATCGGTTGGCGAAGTAGAAGAAGGTGGTCTCCATGCCGAAAGTGAGCAGGACGAGAAGCAGTGCGGTGTAGGCATAGATGTTGGTGATTTGGCCGTAGCCTCCCGAGGCGGCGGCAATCTTGTAGGTGTAGAGCGGAACCAGCAGATAGTTGAGGAAACGCCCTACGATACTGCTGAGACCGTAGATGACGGTGTCGGAGAGTAGTTTCTTGAACGAGGCAGCAGACATAGATGAAGTGTTTTGGCTTAGGCTGGATGAAAGAACACCGGTCGGCAGACTCCCGACCGCCCCACATCAGCATGGTGAGAGACTCAGTCGTCCCATTCACAGAGGGAATAGTAGCGCGAATTGTACATATAGATGAGGCCGGAGCAGGAGCCACCGAGTTCCTCCACCTCGTCGCGCGAATAGTCGGTAGCGGTGCCATCGTAGCCATAGCAGCGGCAGGTCTTCTGGCAGGCCGTGGCACACAAAGCCACGAGGGCAAACAGCAGGATTACAAAAAGGCGAAAAGTTTTCATGGTTTCAGGAAGCGGGATATCTCGTGTTCGTCGATATTGCGGTAATGGAAAGAGGCAACAGGCTGTCCGTTGTCGAGCAGCAGAATGATTGGGCGTGCTCCATAGGTGAGGCGCACAAAGGCACGTCCGCCGATGACAAAACGACGCCCTTCGAGCAGGGGGATGCCCTCGGCAGCCGCAGGTGCATTATCGTCGGGCATTACGACAACGAAGAGGCTGTCGGGCAAATCGTTGCGCCGCTCTATGGCACGGAGTTTCTGCATGGCTTTCTGGCAATAGGGACACCCCAAACTGACGAGGGCCACCGCCTTGCGGCCCTCGTCGAGACGAGCCTCTTCCAGAGGCCCGCCAGGCTGGGCGAGGGTGTGCAGGAGCTCATGGTCGAAGGGTTCCTCGCGAGCGTCGAACATCCAGCAGTCGGGCAGCGAGACAACAAAAGGCGTGGCCCAAAGCAGCAGCAAGGCAGCCATCCACTGCCACCAACACGGACGCCACCGCCACAGCGGCAGACGCAGCAGGAGGAGGAGCGAGACCGTGAGGACGGCATTCTTGACCAGCGAGGCCGCCGGCGAGAAGGAGGCAATGACGCCCATACAATGACAGTCATCCGTGCGGCCAATCCACTCGGCATAGCAGAGGAAGACGCTGAATGCCAGCGTAATCATCAGCAGGAGCAGTGCGACCCTGCGTGGCTGTACACCGGCAGCAAGCATCACGCCCAGCGTCAGTTCTACGGCAATCAGCACACGCGCCAGCACCATGGCCACACTAAGGCCGAGAAAACCAAAAGAATAGATATAGATTTCGAACTCGTCGATGCCGACCAGTTTACCCACCGCCGAGGCGACAAACCAAAGGCCTACGGCCACTTGCAGCACCACCGTGGCGATGCCACGTATCTTGGTAGAGAAAAAGGAGGGAGCCATCACTCGGCCTCGCACTTCACTGTATTTCGCGACGAGTTGAAGCCTTCGCGGGCCATCCATTCGTCGCCCACGATAGTGATGTTTTCACATTTCACGCTGCCATCGACATTGATGACCACCTCGCTGCTCATCACCGTCTTGTGCTCGTCCACATCCGTTACTTGGCAACGACAATTGGTGTCCTTGCTACAGCCGGCGGCCATCAAAGCCACGGCGGCCAAAAGAAAGATAACATTTTTCATAGCTAAGTAGAGGCGGGGTTAATCGGTTTCTAAGCAATAGAGCGAGTCGCGGCGTGCCGACATGTACTCATCGGTGTATTCCATCGTGTTGAGTCCCGCACAGTCGCCTCCCTTTATGGTGAAATGGTGCACCTTGTCGGACCCAGGCACCGAGCAGCGGCATCCCTTTTCCTTGTTGCACGCCACTGCGGCTATAGTGGCCACGGCTGCCACCAGCAAGACAAATCTTTTCATAACAGGGAAAAACTTGGTATGTTTTTGACTGCAAAGATACAACTAATTTAATTACCACAGAAAAGAAAAAAAACATGTACCTTTGCAGATTAAAACATTGACCCCCTACTATGAAAAAAAATCTTGCCTACCTGTTGCTCGTCTTTGCTACCGGATGCTGGGGATTGAGCTTCATCTTCAGCCGCGAAATCTTTGCCGGCGATCCCGCCCCGAGTGTGACGGCCCTCGTAACCCTTCGACTCCTCCTTGCCTCGATTATCACCATTCCCGTATTGCTGCTGATGCGGCAGTGGGAGCACCTGCGACGGGGCGACTGGAAATGGTTCCTGCTCATCTCACTGTTTGAGCCATTCCTCTACCACCTCTGCGAGACAGGGGCCGTGAGCATGGTCAATGCAAGCCTTGTGTCGGTCATCGTGGCCACGGTGCCACTCTTCGTGCCCTTTGGCGTGGCGGCGGTCTACAAGCAGAAGGTGAACCGCCAGCTGCTCTTCGGCGTGCTCATCTCCATTGTGGGAGTGGTGGCCATGACGCTGGGCGACGACTCGGCAGGCGAGAGCAAGCTCAAGGGCATCCTCATCCTGCTGGGGGCAGTGCTGGCCTCCACGGCCTACATGCTCATCCTCGTCAAGATAGCAGACAACTACAAGCCCGTAACCATCACCACCTATCAGAACCTCTTCGGCCTCGTCTATTTCATCCCCTGCACGCTGCTCACCGACTCCACGGCCATCAGCAACCTGCCGCTCTACAGCACCAAGACATGGATGCTCATCCTCGTCCTCGGACTGCTCTGCAGCATGCTGGCCTACACGGCCTACAACTACGGCTTCAAGCAAATCGGTGCCAGCCAGGCGGCAGCCTTCATGAACATCAGCCCCGTCTTCACCCTCGCCGCCGCCCTCATCATCGGGCAGGAGCAGTTTGCATGGATGAAGATTGTCGGAATGGCCATTGTCATCGTTGGACTCTTCGTGGCCCAGATGGACCACTCTCAGATTCGTGGTATCGGACCGCGTACGGCCCGTCGTATACGCCAGGCCTTCAACATCGGCGGCAAGCCGCAACAGACTGACAATCGCCAATAGCCCAGCCTGGCCACGAGCCACCACACCATCCGTGTCACAAGGCCGGACCATGGTTTGACCGGCCGTACGACCACCTACAAGCGCCTATCGCCAGTCTACTCGTCTTAACAATCATAAATCACAATAACACAATGAAAAAGCTGTTCACCCTCGTAGCTTGCCTTGCCCTTATCGGCTCGCTCATGGCACAAAACACCTTCAAGGGCATCATCAAATACAAAGTGGAATCCTCGGGCGAGGTAGCCTTTCAGATTCCTGCCGAGGCTGCCAACGCCGAAATCCTCGTCAATGGCAGCCGTATCTACACCAAGAGTACCATCTTCATGGCCAGTCCTTTCTCGGAGAGCGTCCTCGTCAACGACCGCACCATGACCTCGTGCGACAACTACAGCCAGCTCCTCTCCTACCTGCGCAACAACGGCAGCGAGTTCACCTATCAGGGCGACGGCAAACTGCTCTCCAAGTCCACCCTCACCCAAGAGGATATCGACCAACTCGTGGTCCCCGACACCGAGCCGGGGCACTTCTATTTCGAATATGTCGACGGCGAGACCAAAGAGATTGCCGGCATCGTGGCCAAGAAGGTCATCCGCCATGCCTTCGACTCTGACGGCAAAGACCAGCCTGTCGAGATGTGGTATACCGACGAGATGGGGCCACAGTATAACATGCTCTTCATGGGGCTCAAAGGTATCCCTCTGATGTGCAAACAGGATGCCGGCGAGGGGAAAGCCATCACCTTCACCGCCATCGAGGTGGTCAAAGGCAAGGTGAAAGATGCCGACTTCCTGCTGCCCGACGGCTATCAGACCCTCTCCGACGACGAGATGCGCACCCTCGGCACCGAGATACAGGAGGAGCTGGAACTGCTCCAGGAATAAGCACGCACGCCGCACCGCTCCACCCCGTAGGCACTGTCGGCCACAGCACGACGTCCGACCCCTATACATCCACAACACGAAATAAGTATGCCGAAAACAACCAAGACCGATAAGACCGAGACGCCCAAAGGGCGGCCAGTACGGATGAACATCCGCCGGTGGGCAGGCATCAGCGTCATGCTCTTTGCTCTTTTTCTGGCCATTGCCATCCTCTCGTTTCTCCGACACGGAGGCGACGAGCAGAATTTCTTTGGCGCCATAGGATGGCTCGCCGCCCTCGTCCTGACCAACATGCTCTTCGGCCTTGCCTCTCTCGGGCTTGTGGCTCTCATGTTTCTCTGGGGGCTCTACCTCCTCAACTCGCGCCAGCGCAACTGGTGGCGCATCGTTGGCGTGGTAGGCTTCTGGACCATCTGGACCTCCACCCTTTTGGGCTACATCTGCGTTACGTGGCTGCCGGATAGCGAGACGGCACAGCACCTTGCCGGCCGTGGCGCCACCATTGCCGAGCTGCTGCGCCACCTGCTCAACTGGGGCACACTGCTTTTCATCCTCTTCGTGGCCGTTCTCTTCCTTGTCTTTGTCCACCATGTCAATATCCCGCTGCCCAGCTTTGACAAAAAAGAGACCAACGACACCCCAGCCGATGACAAAGAAGAGGAAGGGGAAGAACAACCATCCCTGTGGACACGTCTGAAAGAGAGAATCCTCGCCCTACGCCATCGTAACGACACCGACGAGGAAGAAGACGAAGAAGCCGTGCAGAGCCCCTCGGCACCCGTGGGCAACGAGGAAGGCGATGCACCTGCCGACACGACAGACACAACAGACACGACAGACACAACAGACACCGTCCCCAAGACCGACGACATACCCTTCGACATCGATGACGAGTTTGAACGCATCAACCAGCGTGCCCGTGGCGACGAGAACAACGATTCCGATATTCCCGCCGACCCGACCTTCACCATCAATAGCAAAGACATCGACGAACCGCAGCCCGCTCCCGACATAACCGACGAGACATCCCCCGAAGATGATCCCGACTTTGCCGACCACCTCGACGAGAACAACCTCTACGACCCGAAACTGGATATCCTCGGCTACGAGATGCCCACCACCTCGCTGCTCTGCAACTGGGAAGAGAAGAACGTCAAGATAGAGCGCGAAGAGCTCATAGCCAACAAAGACCGCATCGTCAAGACCCTACGCGACTACAACATCGAGATAGTTGAGATCTCCGCCTCGCCCGGTCCTACCGTGACGCTCTACGAAATCAAGCCAGCCCCTGGCACCCGCATCTCGCGCATCAAGAGTCTCGAGGACGACATAGCCCTCAGCCTTTCGGCCCTCGGCATCCGCATCATAGCCCCTATCCCGGGCAAAGGGACCATAGGCATCGAGGTGCCCAACGCCAAGCCCCAGATTGTCTCGATGAAGACCATGCTTGAGAGTTCCGCCTTCCGCAACAGCAGCAAGATGGAGCTGCCCATAGCCGTGGGCAAGACCATCAGCAACGAGCCCTATGTCACCGACTTGGCCAAGATGCCCCACCTGCTGATGGCCGGTGCAACAGGCACCGGCAAGTCGGTAGGTCTCAACGCCGTCATCGCGTCGCTGCTCTACCGCAAACACCCTGCCGAACTCAAATTCGTCATGGTAGACCCCAAGAAAGTAGAACTGTCCCTCTACAGCAAGATAGAGCGCCACTACCTGGCCAAACTGCCCGACAGCGACGAGGCCATCATCACCGACGTGCGCAAAGTGGTACGCACGCTCAACTCGCTCTGCGTAGAGATGGACCAGCGCTACGACTTGCTGAAACTGGCGCAGGTGCGCAAAATCACCGAATACAACGACAAGTTCATCCATCGTCAGCTCTCCCCACTCAACGGACATCGCTATCTGCCCTACATCGTGCTGGTCATCGACGAGTTTGCCGACCTCATCATGACCGCCGGCAAGGAGGTGGAGCAGCCCATCTGCCGGCTGGCTCAGCTGGCCCGTGCCGTAGGCATCCATCTCATCATCGCTACCCAGCGCCCCACAACCAATATCATCACGGGCACCATCAAAGCCAACTTCCCCGCACGCATAGCCTTCAAGGTCACCAGTGCCATCGACTCGCGCACCATCCTCGACACCGGCGGAGCCCAACGCCTCATCGGGCGCGGCGACATGCTCATCTCGCTCTCTGGCAGTGACTTGGTGCGACTGCAATGCGCCCTTATCGAGACCGAGGAGATCGACCGCCTGGTTGACTACATAGCCAACCAACACGGCTATCCCGATGCCTTCATGCTGCCCGAATATATCGATGAGAACGACGCTCCTAACAAAGACATCGACCTCAAACAGCGCGACGAGTTCTTCGAAGAGGCCGCACGCCTGGTCTTTGCCACCGGACTGGCCTCCACCTCGCTGCTGCAACGCAAGATGCAGCTGGGATTCGCGCGGGCGGGCCGCATCATCGACCAACTTGAAGCCGCCGGCATCGTGGGACCTCCCAACGGCAGCAAGCCCCGCGACCTCCTTATCCGCGACGAGGCCACCCTCAACGAGGTGCTCTCCAACCTGTAGCCCCTACGATACGACGCTACAACAGTCGATTTCCCAACCTCCTACACACCATTCCACATCCACCATCTTATGAAACGCATCGGCGTACTCTCCGACACCCACGGTGCCGTGCCACCACAGGTCTACTCCTTTTTCAAAGACTGCGACGAGTTGTGGCATGCCGGCGACCTCGGCCCGAGTGTCCTCGACCGACTGCGCCAGTTCAAGCTCCTCCACGCCGTCTATGGCAACATCGACGACAACAGCCTGCACCATGAGCTGCCCCTTGTCGACATCTTCGTCTGCGAAGGGCAAAAGGTGATGCTCACCCACATCGGCGGATGGCCCGGCCACTACCCTGCCCCGCTCCGGCAACAACTACAGCAGGAAAGACCCGACATCTTCGTTTGCGGCCACAGCCACATACTGAAAGTCATGTACGACAACCAATACAATTTTCTGCACATCAACCCCGGCGCAGCAGGCCACTACGGATTCCACAAGGTCTCCACACTCGTCCGCTTCACCCTCGACCCCACACCGAGAGAACTCGAGATTCTCGATTTCCCCAAAACGCCCCATCGTCCCGATTCTTCATCTATCTAATCAGCGAGACCGTGTCGCATCGCGATATTGCTATGCTTCTAACGGCATGACATGAGACCGATGTTTGGCACCCTGCTGAGCAGGCCGAAACCGCGTCCCCGTCATGGGGTCGTTGCTGTTGGTCTTCAGACGAGAGTCGTTGCTGTTGGTCTTCAGATGAAAGTCGTTTCAGTTAGTCTTCAGATGAGATTAGGGAGCAACAGAGGCAGCACCATCAGTGGGTGAAGGCATACTGGATGATGTTTTCGCCCATGCGAAGGGCTTTGCGACGGGTCTCCTGGCTGTCGTTGTGCACGTCTTGGTCTTCCCAGCCGTCGCCGAGGTCGCACTCCCATGAGAAGAAGCATACGAGGCGGCCCTCGTAGATGAGGCCGTAACCCTTGGGAGGCTTGTTGTCGTGCTCATGGATTTTAGGGAGTCCGTTGGGAAAATCGTAGTGCTGGTGATAGATCTCGTGTGAGAACGGAAGTTCCACGAAGTCCAACTCGGGGAAGACGCGTTTCATCTGTGGCACGACAAAGTCCTTCAGACCATAGTTGTCGTCGATGTGAAGAAAGCCACCCCCTATGAGGTAGCGCCTAAGATTCTGGGCCTCCTGCGAAGAGAACACCACGTTGCCGTGGCCCGTCATGTGGACGAAGGGATAGTTGAAGAGTTCCTGGCTGCCCACCTCGACGGTGGCATACTGCGGGGCGAGGTTCATCTGCTGGTCTTGGTTGCAGAATGCTATCAGATTGGTGAGCGACGTGGGGTTGGCATACCAGTCGCCGCCACCACCATATTTGAGCAGTGCTATCTGCGTCTGTCCTATAGAAAGAAGGGGGATAAGACTGAAGACAAGGACGATGACAAATGACCGAAAGGGACACAAAAGGTGGCAGCGAGGCGATGATGACGACATGGCGATTGAGGAAAGCGATATTCCGATTGAAGGTTAGAGAGAACTATTCGTTGATGAAATTGAGAGCGGAGAGGGCATAGAGAGCGGCCGTCTCGGTGCGGAGGCGGGTGTCACCAAGCGTCACAGGGACAAAGCCGGCCTCCATGGCATGGGCAATCTCGGACGGAGCGAAATCGCCCTCGGGGCCAATGAGGACAACCGCGTCGTGGCCACGCGCGTAGACCTGATGGAGCGACTGGCGCTGATTGCCCTCGCAGTAGCAGACGAGACGTTGCTGAGGCAGATTGGATGACAGCAGGTCGGAGAGCGACGTGGCTCCATGGATGACGGGCAACGATGCACGCAACGACTGCTTCATGGCACTGATAGCTATCTTTTCCAGTCGGTCGGTCTTCAGCACGCCGCGTTCTGAATGCTGGCAGATGACGGGGGTGAACTCGTCGACGCCAATCTCGACGGCCTTCTCTACCAGCCACTCGATGCGGGCCATATTCTTGGTAGGTGCCACGGCAAGGTGGAGACGAAACGGACGCTGGCGATAGTGCTCCTCCGTCTCGACAGCCTCTACGACACACTCGCGTGCGTCGGCACTGACGATACGGCAACGGCACAACGTGCCCCGCCCATCGGCAACGCTGACGCTGTCGCCCTCGCGCAGACGGAGCACTTTGACACAATGTCGCGACTCCTCAGCATCGAGGCTGACGATGCCCGACGTAATGTCTGGATGATAGAAAATAGGCATAGCTCTTTATCTGTGATGACGAACGGTGGCACAACCGGGTTCGCAGGCATCTCACTCCATCTTGCTCGAATATCACATCGTGCTCTCCCTGTCCCTTACTCCCCAAAAAAGCTACAGCACCTCCTGCGCCACAAGACGTTCATAAAATTTGTGCAAAGATATGAAAAAGGAGGTTAGCAAAGAAAATAAAATCGCACGCTGGCACAGACATGGCATCGGGCAGACCGTAGTTTCCCAGTGGACTACGTCATGAGAACATCGAGCGACACCCCGCACGCTCGTCCACGGAAAATGTAACGAGACGGCGTTACTCACAAACCATTGTTTGTAGAAAGCACGGAGCAGACAGGATGGGCAAGTTTTTTTTGTC
>JAFUVR010000028.1 GCA_017477485.1 Bacteroidales bacterium
CACTGCCAAGGGGTTCGATATCAGGCCTGATTATAGGTCTGTGTGTGCATGCTTTACTGGAAGGGATGCCCCTCGTATCGCACGACGGCGACATTCATCAAGGACTGCTCTATGGCATAGCCTTGCATAATGTGCCGATAGCGCTGGTGCTCACGGCGCTATTATGGCAGCAGGGTGCCGGGGCGGGCAAGACCATGGTTCTGCTGCTCCTGTTCGGCATCATGACGCCTCTGGGGTCTGTGTTCAACCTTGTGGTGCTGCCAGGCGACACGCTGGTGCAGAACCTTCTGATGGGTTTGGTGGTAGGGATACTGCTCCATGTGGGAGCAGGCTTTATGTCAAGCCATGACGAAGCGCCGCTGTCGTGGCGCCAGATAGTCCTCGTGGCCATAGCCTTTGTGGCGGCCTATCTCACACCGGGATGTCCCGAGATTTACCCTAATTTGTAGACCTGAGGGAGATGAAGCTGAGTATCGTCATAGTCAACTACAATGTGCGCCACTATCTGGAGCAGTGCCTACAGTCGGTCTATGCGTCGGCGGGACAGCTGGAGCTGGAGGTATGGGTGGTTGACAACCATTCGATAGACGACTCGTTGCAGATGTTGCGCGACCGATTCCCGCAGGTCGAGGTGATTGCCAACGAGGACAATGTGGGGTTTGCGCGGGCCAACAATCAGGCCTTGCGGAGATGTACTGGCGACTATGTGCTGCTGCTCAATCCCGACACGATAGTGCAGGAAGACACCTTCGAATGCTGCATATCGTTTATCGAAAGGACGGCAGGATGCGGCGGGGTGAGCGTGAAGATGATCAATGGCGAAGGGGAATATCTGAAGGAGAGCAAGCGTGGCTTTCCGTCGCCACGCACGTCGTTCTACAAGATCAGCGGACTGATAAGGCTGCTGCCCCACCATCCCAAAGTGGCGGCCTACTATATGGGCCATCTCTCTGACGACGAGACACATCGCGTGGAGGTGCTCCCGGGTGCTTTCATCATGATGAGGCGCGAGGTGCTTGCCGACGTGGGGCTGCTGGACGAGAGCTATTTCATGTATGGCGAGGATATTGATTTCTCGTGGCGCATAGTGCTGGCGGGCTATGACAACTATTACCTGCCCGCGACACGCATCCTGCACTATAAGGGCGAGAGCACGAAGCACGGAAGCATGAACTATGTGTATGCGTTCTACAACGCGATGATGATATTCGTGAAGCGCTATTTCTCTGGCAGCGGAGGCCTCGTATACCAATGGCTCATCAGGATAGCCATCAGGGCGAGGGCGCTGCTGGCCTTGCTTAGGCGTGTGGGGCAACGGATACTGCTGCCTGTTGTCGACATGGGGGTGTCCTATGCCAGTTTCTATATTGCCAAACAGCTGTGGGCCACCTATTGGGCCGACAATGTCCACTACTACCCTTCCGTATACACATGGGGCATCCTCCCTCTGTATGCGTTGCTCATCACCGTCTGCGTATGGCTGAGCGGAGGCTACGACAAGCCTGTGCGGCGGCAACGCATAGCAAGAGGCGTGGTGGTGGGCGGACTGGCCCTGCTGGTGTTCTACTCGCTGCTGGACGAGACTCTGCGCTACTCGCGCGCCATACTGGTCATCGGGACGTTATGGACGCTGGCCACGAGCCTGCTGACACGGCGGCTGCTGGGATGGTTCGGCATCGACGGCTATGCGACAGGCAACGGCAAGGGACGGCGCATGGTCGTGGTGGGCGAGGAGGAAGAGTGTGGCCGCATCCGGCACCTCTTCGAGCGGATGGGCATCGTGACGAAAGATGTTCGACAGGCGAGTCCACGAGAGATAGGCGGACAACGATTTGCCGACCTGTGCCGGACGACGGACGTGGTGGTCTTCAGCACCGCCGACACCCCCGTCAAGGCCATGCTCGACGCCATGGAGCGGAACCGCCGCAAGGGACTGCTCTTCCGCACCGCCCCCAGCTATGGCGAGCTTTTTGTCGGCGGCAGCTACATATATACTATCGACAATGTCTACAACCGCGAGCCTGAGGGGCTGTACACCACTCGATGCCGGCGCAACAAACGGCTGTTCGACCTGATGGCCTCACTGCTGGCGTTGCTGTTGTCGCCAATACTCGTTTTCTTTCAAGAACATCGGAGAGCCTTTCTGCGCGACATACTGCAGGTGATTGGCGGTCGCAAGACATGGGTGGGCTACAGCCAGACGGGTCACACCGGCGACACCGCTCCCCTTCCCCCGCTGAAGCAGGGGGTGCTACACACCAGCGACCGGATGCCCAAGGTGCTGCATCCCGACACGGCACGGCTGGACCACGACTATGCGCAGGGCTACACCCCGATGATGGATGCCGTAGTGTTATGGAAAAACTGGCGCCGCCTGTAGCCTGAAAAAAAGGAGACACGGACGCAGGACAAGGAAAAAAAGACAGGATGAATCCATATCGCCACGGTGAGCCCAAAGGCCGGAAAAGACAGACAATAAAAGCATCAACAATATAACAATCCACATCACTATATGACAATACCCGAAACGATCAAAGACTTGATGGGCCGACGCGAGGCCCTGCGGAAGTTTCTCGACATTGACAAGCTGACAAGCGAGATAGCCGACGAGGAGAAGCAGACCGAGGCCGCCACATTCTGGGATGACCCCAAGGAGGCGCAGAAAATCCTCAAAGCCATCAAAGGCAAGAAGACATGGACGGAGGCTTACGCCACGGTGAGCAGCAGCTGCGACGACCTGCAGGTGCTGGGCGAGTTTTTCGATGCCGGCGATGCCACCGAAGAGGAGATACTGCAACAAATAGAAGCCACCACGCATCTGGTAGAGGAGCTGGAATTCAAGAATATGCTTCGCAACGAGAGCGACAGCTTCGACGCCGTGCTGAGCATCAATGCCGGTGCCGGCGGCGTAGAGGCACAGGACTGGGCAGAGATGCTCATGAGGATGTATATCCGATATGCGGAGCGCAACAACTACCGGGTGGTCATCAGCAACAGCCTTGACGGAGAAGGTGCCGGCATCAAGAGCGTCACGATGCAGATAGAGGGTGAATTTGCCTACGGCTATCTCAAGAGCGAGACCGGCGTGCACCGGCTTGTACGCGTCAGCCCCTTCAACGCGCAAGGGAAACGCATGACCTCGTTTGCCTCGGTCAGCGTCACGCCGCTGGTGGACGACAGCATAGAGGTGGTGGTCGACCAGTCGCGCCTGAGCTGGGACACCTTCCGCAGCGGCGGCGCCGGCGGCCAGAACGTCAACAAGGTGGAGAGCGGCGTGCGCCTGCGCTACCAATACAAAGACCCCTATACCGGCGAGGAGGAAGAGATACTCATAGAGAACACGGAGACGCGCGACCAGCCGAAGAACAAGGAGAACGCCCTGCGACTGCTGCGCAGCCAGCTCTACGACCGCGAGCTGAAACACCGCATGGAAGAACAGGCCAAAATCAAGGCCTCGCAGAAGAAGATAGAATGGGGCAGCCAGATACGCAGCTATGTCATGGACGACCGCCGCGTGAAGGACCACCGCACCAACTATCAGTCGGGCGACGTGACCTGCGTGATGGACGGCAAGATAGACAATTTTATTAAGGCCTACCTGATGCAGTTTGGCGGAGAATGACACCGCGATGGCGCCTGCCGAGGGGGAGAAACAAATAGGCACGGTCCCCCCCCGAAGCGCGGAAACGCCATGCCCAATGGAGAAAGCACGACGACAGATGACGATTAAACGCACAGCAAACAAACGTAAGTCTATGAAGAGAACACATTTCCTGCTGATGGCCGCACTGATAGCCCTCTGCACAGGCTGTATCAAAGAAGAGGCCCCTAATGCTGAGGCCGACATTATAGAATGCTGGCTCGAAGGAGATATCATGAGCCGGGCGGCAGAGATTGGCAACGACACCATCACCCTCTTCGTCAAGAGCGGCACCAAAATGGACAACCTGGCCCCTCACTTCCGGCTGACAGAGGGCGCCACGATAGAGCCTAAGAGTGGCACGGCACTCAGTTTCGTCACCCCCCAGTATTATACCGTCACGTCGCAGGACGGACAATGGCGCAAACGCTATGGCATACGTATCACGACGGGCGAGATGCCCTTCGGCGGGGAATCCTCGGACGAGATAACGGAAATAGCGTTTGACTTCGAACACGTGAAAAGCAAATCCAACTATCCCGTGTTCTACGAGGTGTCGTCCACCGGCGAAAACCTCTTCGACTGGAGTTCGGGCAATGCCGGCTTCGCCCTGACGGGGATGGCCTCGTCCGATGCCGACTACCCTACTCACCAGAATGCCAACGGATATGACGGTGCCTGTGCCGAGCTGACGACCTGTCGTACGGGTTTCTTCGGCGAGATGTCGGGCAAACCGCTTGCCGCAGGCAACCTCTTCTTGGGCAACTTCAACATGAGCCGAGCACTCACGGCACCGCTCGAAGCCACCCAGTTCGGCATGATGTTTAAGAATGTGCCCGACAGCCTGAGCGGATGGATCAACTATACGCCCGGCGAGACCTACTACGAGCCCGACGGAACGGGCAAACTCAAGGCCGTTAGCGACAAGCGGGACCAGTGTTCGCTCTACGCCATCTTCTTCGAGGCGACGGAAGAGGCCCCTTATGTCACAGGCGACAACCCGCTTTCGGCCACCAATCCCAACATCATCAGTACAGCGGAACTTCCCGAGGCCGAGTGCAACGCCACGAATGGATGGGTCCCGTTCAAGATACCCTTCGTCATGCGTGCCGGCAAAACCGTGGATGCCGAAAAACTGAAGGCAGGCAAATACAGCCTCGCCATAATCTTCTCGTCGAGCTCCGGCGGCGCTGAGTTCAAGGGAGCCATCGGCAGCCGGCTGCAGATAGACCGCGTCAGACTGAAAGTCAAAGCACAGTGAGCCCGCTGAACTGCACCGGCAGATTTTCCGACGACGGCATCCATGCCACGCTCTCGGACCCGTTGCAGACATCCCGATGACGGACATCAGACGACAATACAAACAAACCATCAAAGACAAGAAAGCCAACGATGAAGCATCTCATTATTATTACGGCATTCGTGCTTGCAATAGCCAACAGCATATACTCACAAGACGAGAAACGTTTCGATTTCTCAATCAGGGCGGGATTGAATATCGGAGCGGCAGCTCCGGCCTCGATACCCCAAGAGATCAGAGCGATAGAAGGATATAGCCCTAATTTCAACGGCAGTGTTGCAGGAAGGGTGGCCATGCGTATGGGCCACGAGACATCTCGTTGGCATCTGGTATCGGGCATAAGCGTGGAACGGAAGTCGATGACGACTAGCGCGCGTGTCAAGAGCTATTCCACCGAGATTGACAACGGGGGAAGCCACGTAGGAGGCGTATGGACAGGCATGGTGGACACCCGCTATTCCGCGCATGCCATCACGGTGCCTCTGATGGCGGGCTTCGTGGTGACTCCTCGGCTGCGCCTACAGGCCGGAGTATGGGCCTCGGCACTGGTCAGCCGTGCCTTCGGCGGCAAGGTCTACGATGGATACCTGCGCGAAGGCGACCCTACAGGCGAAAAGATAGTCTTTGCCAACGGCAGCGAAGCCGAATACGAGTTTGACGATCAGCTGCGTAGCCTGCAATGCGGACTTATGGCCGGAGTAGAATACCGCTTCTGCCAACACTGGCTAATAGGGGCAGAACTCAGCTATGGACTGACCAACATCTTTCATGCCGACTTCAAGACCGTTAGCTTCGCCATGTACCCCATTTTTGGCAACCTCTCCATAGGCTACAGGCTGTAAAGGGCAATTCACCCCAAAAACTGATCCCAGTTAATCACAAAACATTGGGGATAAAAGGTTGGTCACGTTGTTCACCCGGTTCGAGATTTGCGAGAACTGATTGGTGACGTTTTCTACGTGGTTGCTGACAACATCAAGTCTTTGGTTGATGTCGCCGAAGACTGCCGTGTTGGCGGCGAGGTTTATGGTTATATTGACGTTGTCTGGCATTTTTCTTGTCTATCACGATTTTTTTCGTAAATTTGCCGAAAATTAAGTTTGTTATGGAAACTTTGTTGGGAATAATAATATTCCTCCTGCTATACAAGCTTTTTGGCAAGTATGTAAGTACGAATTTTTTTCGATGGTGACCATTGGGGGTTTAAGTAAATTTTGTTCCAAACGTTATTCTAACGGGAGCCGCTTTGCAGCTCCCGTTTTCTTATGTCCGCCAGCTGCATGAAGGTTTCGGCCCACTGGGTGTCGTCGAGGGTGTCGGGGTCGATATGGAGGTAGTAGCGCAGCAGGGTGTCGATGTAGGCCACGGGGTTGCGTTTGATGCTGCCGCTGGCGGCCTTCGGTAAGGTCGGCCACTATTACGAAGGATTTCACCTTGGGGGTTATGCGCAGCGGCATGTCGCTGTCGTCCTGCACGGGTCGCAGGCTCACGCCGTCTATCTCCAGCCCGTCGATGTCCACGGTGCAGGTGTCGCCTTCGACCGACACCACTCTACCAAGCCTCACCTCTGTGTAGGGTTGCGGGGCGATGTGGCGGATGTATTGCTTTATCTTGGTGGTGTTTTCCATGTTTTTTTGCTATTTTTGCATGGTGTTTAACCGCTGATTAAATGTCGTTTGAATGATGCGAAAAATTGTATTTCTTCTATGCTTGGCTGCCTCCGCGTTGTCGGCTTCGGCACAATTTAGGCAGAATGTAGAGCATGATTGTCCTAATATTGATGCGGAGCAGTGCGAATGGATATGGACTAACCGTGTTCCAAGAGAGGAAATAAGACTATGGGGCAAGGTTTATGTGGCCAAAGAGGGTGAGCCATACGATTTGAAGATACGTGTGGCACGCAAAGGAGAAACCCCTGATATGTGGGTGGGCATTGTGAAAAAATATCCCGATGAGTGCGGACAATGGCAGTGGACGACTAACCGTAAAGAGGCTTGTTTGTTTCTAAAGTAGGAGAGGAGCATTTTGTTGTCAAGTTTAAGGATGGGGAGAAGATGAGGCACAATACTGATTTGCCCTGTTACGACTGGAGTAGCGGCAAACCGGAACCCTGCAAGTAGTTTTCTATAATCTTACGATAGGCGGCGGCCAAGCGTGATTTTGCGTTGGCCGCCGCTTTTGCTATAGGTTGTCTCGGTGGCCACTACGTAGTATTTGCCGTCGCGGTCGGGCAGGTCTTCGTCGTGGAGTGATATGGCCATCGCAGGCTATCCGTCCATCATCATGGAGGCTATCTGCACGGCCTGTTCCTGTGTGGCGTTGAGGCCGTACTGCTGGGCAAGCATGTCGTTCATGACGGGCATGAGGCGGCGGAGGCTGTCGGCTTTCTGGAGGTATGTGCCCAGTTCCTGAGCGCCGGCCACCTGCACTTCGTCGCCTATGACGCCGAGCTGCTGCTGTGCGGCGGCGAGGTCTTTGATGCTCTGCACTTCGGCGGCTGAAGCCCTCATGGTGTTGCGCATGACCTGCGCCAGCTTGGCCTGGGCTTCCTGCTCGGCGCGGTTGGCGTCGGTGAATTCCTTGAAGGCTTTACCAACGTAACCAAACGTTTCAACTATGCCGACAAAACCCATACCGAATTTGCCAATACCCTTAAAAATGTTATGTAGCCCATTTGACTTGCTTCGTACGTTCTCAATTTTTCCCCAAGATGGTTGACGTTGGTGGTAACGTTCCTGACACTGTTCGACACGCGCGTGAAATTGTTGGAAACGTTATTCACACGGTTACTGACAACATCCAGTCGGTTGTTGATGTTTGCCAGAACATTGGTATTGGCAACGAAGTTAAGGTTTATGGTTACGTTTTGGGGTGACATTGGTTTTGTATGTTTCAGTTTTTTTCTTATTTTTGCAGGCGAAAGGAGGAAAAGAACATGCTGACGCTGATAACTGTTTATATACTTTACAAGGTTTTAGGTAAGTTCGTCTCATGCGACCCTTTCGAGGATTTTTTTGATGACTAAAATTGAGAACAGGTAACAAAATCTATAGTTTCAATTCTTCATCCTATCGGGGGCTGCTCTGCAGCTCCCGTTTTCTTATGTCCGCCAGCATCATAAACTTCTCCGCCCATTGGCTGTCGTCCAGCCCATCGGGGTCTATCCCGAGGTAGTATTGGAGCATGGTGTCGATGTAGGCCACGGGGTTGCGCCTCATGCTGCCGCTGGCGGCGTTCAGAGCTCCCCCACTTCTATTAGATAATTCCTTTCTTTTAGCCGGCAGCGCCACGGGCCACGCTCTGCCGGCTGCCTTCCGTCCCACAGCCCTCGACCACCTCTACGGCATCGACACCGCCGAGGGCTGGCACGCCTGCTTAAACGCCTTTCAATCGGCGTTCAACCAGTCTTTCAACACCCTCGCCCGCAAGAAGGACCTCGACGACGTGCAGCGCATCGCCACGGGCTACCATGACAACGGCAAGCCCATCGACGCCGACCTCTACCGCCTCTACAGCGAGACGCTGCGCAAGGCCGTCAGCCTCGGCGGCATCGACCCCGACCTCCGAGACCAGTGGCTGGCCAACGTCAGCCGCTTCGCCGCCTACAAGGCCGCCCGCGCCACGCAGCAGGTGGCCGAGACCGTAATCGAACACGGCGGCGACCTTGGCAGCGGCATCGCACCCCTCCGCGCCCACAAACGCTACCTCGCCGCCGAGGCCAACACCGCCCGCACCCGCGCCCGCACCGGCAAGCAGTGGCAGCAGTTCAACGACGACGACCACCTCCGCCTCTTCCCCAACCTGCGGTGGGTCCCCTCACGCTCCGCCACGCCCCGCGAGGCACACCAAATCTTTTGGAACAAAGTCTGGGCCAAGGACGACCCCTTCTGGCTGCACAACCAGCCCGGCACGCTGTGGAACTGCAAATGCGACTGGGAAGAGACCGACGACCCAGTTACCGCCGGCAACCCTCAAAAGAATATCGAGGTGCCAGGACTAAAGGGCAACCCTGCCACAACTGGCAAAATCTTCTCCGACGACGCGACCTACTTCACACGCTGCCAGAACAAAGAAACAGTAGAACCCATCGCACAATCGATTGTCGAGTTTGAACGCCTCCAGCACACCGGCGACTACAAGGATATGGTGTTCGACTGGCACAACGGAGCCTACAAGGGCGTCCACAAAAAACATATAGACCATAGCAACCCTAAGGAGGAACGTTATTTCGATGATAAAGTTACCGTCACCCAGCTTGAAAAAGAGTGCATGGACGAGGTCTACCGCATGGGACACCGCGCCATACTGCTCGAAGAGGGAATCAAAGGTGCTGACAAGAAACCAATTTGCTGCCTTGACTTGAGGCTCGACGGGCGTATTATGGACATCCGTACCATAACAATTGGTCAAGCGAACAATATTCGTAACGGCATCTGGAAGAAAAATTCTCAACTTGCAATATACAATAGCTTAAATGACACGAAAGCAGATTCGATATGTCTGTATTTTCGCTATCCCGACATGTTCAAAGACGAATTGGTACGAGAAGCCATTGCGAACTTCAAACAGCAGTCAAAACCGGATGGCACTTCAATAACGATTCATGTGAAACACGTCATCTGTGTTGTGAAGGGCTATAACCAAGTAATAGAATATGATATATAAAAAAACGGGAACACCCTTTCGGGCATTCCCAAAGCCAAGGAACTTTACCCTGACTGCTTGCAAAGATACAACAAAAAAACAAACCCAACAAAAAAATGAAAAGCAGAACTCTATTATTTTCTCTTTACTCCCTTGCTTTAATGGCTCTGAATGGCTGTTCTGAACACGGCGCAAGGCGGTCGGCAGTACGGCATGAAAGCCCTAAGCCCACAGGCTTCACACCTGTAACAGGACGCCGTCACCTATCGAAAAAGAAGAGAAAACAGATGGGACGTGTGCCCCCACGCCCCTAACCTCTCGCATCATCGGAACATTCTTGCAGAAATAACAAAAAGTCATGGAGCAACTACTTGCAGGCCTTATAGGCATCATCAGCATCGTCGGCGCATACGTCTTTTACTTGCAGTCGCTTCGCGAGAAATCTTTCAAATCTATCCAAATCTTTCAAGTCTTTTTTCTGTTGGGCTTGTAGCGATTTGTGTGATTTCAGGTACATCAGTGACTTTCCTTATAAGAAAAGTATGGGATGAAGAGGAATGGAAATCCGGATCTTTCTGTTCTTCGCGGTAGAATGTTCATAGCAGGGAGATGGAACAAGAAAGAGATTAGATGTTCTAGAGGGACTAGAGAATTTAGAAAATTATTACTGTCCGCTAAACATCATACAAAGTCACTCTACCCCTTGTAAACCAGGAGTTTAGTAACTTTCCCTTTTCAGTAAGCCCCATATTTGTATTTATTACTGTTCGCTAAACTTGTTTTCTCCCTATATTACTGCTTTTGTAGCTTGGCATACCCCCTTTTTAAGAGACGACAACGGCTGTCCGCTAAAAATTCTCCCCTCACATGACATAAACCTAACCTTGGATCGTCATATTTGCTATTTTGAGGCGTCTTCTGTCACTTTACATCATCAAAATAGGTACTTATACGTCTATTATATCGGCTGTCCGAGAAAAAAGGGATCCATGAAATAACCAAAAATTTTTAGCGGACACCAATATTAGAAAATATAGGTTTTGGGGTAAAAAAAAACACGAGATCTGGGGATAAGGAGGAAAAAGAAAGGGTATAGGACAAAGAGTTCAAATGGGTACAACTGAGTAAAAAAAAGTACAAAAGGGTGCAACAGAGTGAAAAAAAGGGCACATCAGAGTACAAAAGGGTACAACGGAGTGCAAAAAAGGTGCAACAGACTGCAAAAAGAGTAAAACAGGGTAGGAGTTCAGGATGGTACAAAAGAGTAAAAAAAAAGTACATAGGTACATAAAAAAAAGGAAACCCGAAATGGATTCACTTTATAGAATGGATAGATTCGATAGATATGATAGAGACGATAGACAGACTTCTATCCATATCCAATCTATTGCATCTATAGTTATCCTATCTTTTCTATCCATAACCCCGCGAAACGACAATTATTGCCTTGACAGACAACAAAAAAAGGGA
>JAFUVR010000003.1 GCA_017477485.1 Bacteroidales bacterium
ACGACCTCGTGATTTTACAGAATAATATCGACACCGGCCGTGAGGAAGGACGAGCTGAAGGCCGTGTAGAAGGCCGAGCAGAGGGACGAGCGGAAGGTCTTGCGGAAGGACGAGCAGAGGGACGAGCCGAAGGTCTTGCGGAAGGACGGGCCGAAGGTCTTGCGGAAGGACGTGAAGAAGGACGGGCAGAAGGTCAGGCAGATATCATCAAGAAAATGAATGAGAATGGAATTAGTCCCGAACAGATTTCACAAATGACAGGAGTCCCTTTGGATGTTATCCATGCCACATTGCATCTTTGATGCTTTGTGCATTTTCGTAAAGGAAAATGAGTAAAAAACGGGACGTTAGAATGATGGCCCGTTTTTTATTGACATGAAACTGAGCAGTTGTCCGTCTTGCATTCTGATAGTGTGCGAGGTTTTTTGTTGGTCGTCAAGTTTGTCGGGACGGATACGGTGGAGTTTCAGTGCGTCAGCTCTATGGCCTGTTTTCCTGTCATGTGCTCGATGTCCATGCGGAGCAGTGTTACGCGTGGCATTCCTTTGTCAATCTCGTGCTGCAGATCGAGTTCATGGCCACAAGGTGCATAGTGGCGTCCCAGCAGGCGGAGGGCTTCCATTCGCTCGCCGTCATCTTCTACTATATGGATACGCCCGAAAGCTATCACGCTGCGGAAATAGGTGGTGAACTCGGCGGGATGCACGTCGTCGCGGTCTATCACACAAAAGGAACACCGCTCATCCTGCCGCACTGCATCAATTTTGTGCCCCTCGCGGGCAGAATGAAAGTAGAGGTGGTTGTCGTGATAGACGAAGCTCAACGGTACGGCGTAGGGATAGCCGCCATCGCCTATAATGGCAAGGACGCCGGAGGTGGCACGGCTTAGAATGGCGAGGCTTTCGTCGTCGGCAAGCTGCTGGCGGTGGCGCCGCATGGGTCGGAATGTGGTCATGTTTTTTTAGGGAGTATTGTGGCTGATGTTTTTGTTTACCTTTTTGTGTCTGTGTTGAAACTGAATATGTTGCTTTTTTGCCATCTCTTGAGGACGATATTAACCGTAGTTCCTGTTCCAACGGGTGTTGGAAATAATGACATCGGTGGCAGCTTATTTTGTTAGAAAGCAAAAATACGACAAAAACAGGACATCTCGGAATAAGAACGAAAAAATATGTATCTTTGCAGTCATTAAATTTGTTACAGCTGTTTCGGAAAGGGGTCGATACGTGTTTTTCGAGAGTGTCTCGATGAAAGTCCGGCAGTTCAGGTGTGGTACGGATAATGTTTTTCAAATACTTTTCACGACGCAATAGTTCCATCTATAACAATCTGAATTCTATAAAATTGCATCCTGATTCAATAATCATGAAACGTCTTCTCCTCTCTTCTCTTCTTATGGTGGCTTTGCTGCCTCTCTATGCCGCCAAGGACAACTACCATATCACCGTCAAAATCGAGGGCACCACCGACACGATGCTGCTTTTGGGCAACTATTATGGCAAAGGCACCTATGCCCTTGACACGGCCTACATCGACAAGAAGGGTCGCTTTGTGTTCAGTAGCAAGGAGAAGGAACTCCTGCCAGGGCTCTATTTCTTCGCCAACAAGTCGGGCAAATATGTAGAGTTTGTGGTTTACAACGAGAAACCTTTCTTTGATTTCGAGACCCGCAACGACGACTGGAACCAGCACATGAAAGTCTCTGGTTCCGAGGAAAACCGCATCTTCTACAACTTTCATCATCTCCAGCAGCAGGCCTCGCTGATGATGAGGCCCCCTGCCAATCCTGACTCGGCATCCTATGCCGCTTTCATGCGTCGACAGGCACAAATGATGGACAGTATGCGTCGCGACTTCATTGCTCGCAACCCTGACCGTATGATCAGCAAGATGATGATGGCTACCAAAGAAGTGGATATCCCATCCACCGATTCTGCTGGCCGTCCCCTCGACAATCGTGAGCGATGGGAGTATTTCGTTACCCACTATTTCGACAACAGCCCCCTCGAGGATGACTTCCTTGTACGCACACCCCAGGCGGTCTTCCACAACCGCGTGATGGACTATTGCGACAAGTACCTGCAAGGAGCCCCGCCGGACATCATCATTCCTCATATTGACGCCATGCTTGACCGGGCTAAGGCTTCCAAAGAGACTTTCCGCTACCTGCTCCATACCATTACCGAGCATTACCTCCAAAGTAATATCATGGTCTATGATGCCGTCTATGTGCATCTCGTGCTGAAATACTATGCCGAGGGTGACGCATGGTGGATGACCCCCAGCGACGTGGAGACCGAGGTAGACCGTGCTTCGCGATGGGACAAACTGCTGGTAGGTCGCGAGGCTCCCGAGCTGGTGCTCTACGATACCTTACAACAGGCCCACTCGCTTCACGCCATGCCCAACCGTTTTACGCTTCTTATCTTCTGGTCGCCCGCCTGCGGCCACTGCCAGACCGAGGTCCCTGCCCTCTACGAGAAGTTTGCCGCCCTGCGTGACCGCTACGATATTGGCGCCTATGCTATCCTCACCGAGTTCGACGACGAAACAACCGTCAAGTGGAAGAAGTTCATCCGCGACCATCATCTCGACTGGGTCAACATGAGCGGTGCCGTGGCCAATGTGGACTGGCACGAGGTCTACGACATCACCTCCACACCGCAAATCTACTTGCTCGACACCGATAAATCTATCCTGGCAAAAAAACTCAATGCCTCCACCTTCGAACAAATCATGAAAGCCATCGCTCACGAACGTGGTCTCGACAAGGAATGACAACAGCCTCGACAGAGAATATCGGCATTCAGCCAGCCCCAGTAGAACTATCGAGAAACCATTAAACCAAATATTAATATGAAAAAACTATTATCTCTTTTGTTTACCGTATGCCTCGGCTTTGCCGCCATGTCGCAGATTACCGCCGATGCTTATTGGGAAGACTTCGAGGGCGGTGTGGAGGACATCATCAGTAAAGGATGGGAGGCTACTGGCAACTGGAGCCTCGCCGATGTATTCAATCAGGGCGAGACCAACGCCTTCGCTTCGGTGGGCGCAGGCGAGACGGTCAACTATGAGCTCATCTCGCCCTCTTGGACGCTTACCCCTAATGATGCAGATGGTTCGGTCGACTTCTATATCAATCTTAAGTCCACCAATGGTGGCTATGCATCGGTCAATTATAACTTATATATCGTCATCGATAATCAGGCCATACCCTTGACGGGTAATGCCGGCAGCAGTATAAGTTCTTCTGATGGGTGGCGGCTCCAGCGCATCAGTTTCAGCACACTCATCAATCGTGGCTATCTTGACCTCTCGACTTCCCCGACGGTCTATTTTGTCGTACTGCTCATCAAGTCCAACGACGCAGCAGCTCAGCTGGTCTTCGACGATTTCATGATGCGCCGCCGTCCTTCGGCCTATGTCTTCAAGATGGTTGCCAATGGCGGCACTGGCAGCATGGACGACCTCGTTACCGGTACCAACATGCAGATTGTTGCTCCCAACAATGGCTTTACGCCTCCCGCAGGCAAGGGCTTTGCCTTCTGGAAGGCGGAGTCCTATAGTGGTGAGGAGGTGACGCTCCATGCCGGCGACCTTTCGCCCGTGGCCTCTCAGAACTACTGGCTGCGTGCCATCTGGGGCGATCTCTTCACCGTCACCTATAACGCTAACGGTGGCACTGGTACCATGTCGCAGGCCTCCGGCGTACAATACGTGGGCCATACAGTCGTGGCCAATGCCTTTAGTCGTCAGGGCTACACCTTCTTGGGATGGAATACTTCTGCTGACGGCTCTGGAACTGCCTATAATGTTGGCGACACCCTCTTCAACATGGATGCCAACCAAAACCTGCTGTCATCCGCTGTGACGCTTTATGCCCAGTGGCAATCCGAAGGTTCCACTCCCGACGATGGCGATGACAAAACCGAGGATATCCAATCTGCTGTGTTCTCATCGCTCTCTCTCTATCCTAACCCGGCTTCCGACCGCATCACCATAGGTGGTATCCATGCCGACCAAATCGAGCTCATGGACCTCACCGGCCGTGTGCTTAGCACTCTCAAGGGGCAGAACAGCATTGATCTCAGCAATCTCCATAAGGGAGTCTACCTGCTCCGCATCACATCTGCCGAAAGCAATACCACCCGCCGCATCGTCAAGAAATAAAAACGAAGAAGAAACAAGCCTGATGTTTTGGCATGAGGGGGCAATCCTCCCAATCTCGAAACAGCTATAGTTAAGCAAAAAAGGCTTGAATTAGAAGAGATAAAATAGCTAAGCTATGCAGACGGGGGGGGCATCTGGCGAGACAAAAAAAACATCGAGTCTACTCCAAAAAAAGAAGCGGGCGTCAATCAACGCCCGCTTCTTTTTGGGAAATGATTCAAAAAAAATCTTAGAACTCGATGCTCTTGGACATTTTGAATTTGCCGGATTTCTTAGCAGCGATTTTGATTTTTTTCTTGGTCTGGGGATTGATACCAGTACGAGCGGCGCGCTCGGTGACGGAGAAGGTACCGAAACCGGGGACAGTAACTTTGTCGCCTTTCTTCATGGTCTCGATGGTGGCATCCACGAAAGCATTGAGAGCCTTGTGGGCATCAACTTTGGTCAGGCCGGCCTTTTCGGCGATGGCATTAACTAATTCAGTCTTGTTCATAATAATACGATTTAATTTGTTGATAAGTTTACTAATTACGATGCAAATATATGTAAAATAATGTAATTAAAGCAAATAAATTTTACATTAATTTCTGTTAATTTTCCTATTTTACTAATTTGCAGCCACTTAGATTATATCCGCGGAGGAACTCTTCGGTTGTCATACGACGTTTTCCGCTGATTTGCAGCTCCAAAATATGAATAAAACCACCCATTATTCCGATTTTCAATACATTCTTTCCATCGGTATCGACTTTGTCGATTTCTGTATGCGATGATGGCAGATATTCGACTTTGTATACTTTGAAAGAAATCACGTTCCCTCTGCTGTCGAGAAGCTGCATGGTTGCAGCCGGATAGGGCGAGAGACCGCGCACAAAGTTGTATATATAGCGTCCGTCTTTATGCCAAGGAATAGCGCAATCGGCTTTGAAAATCTTGGGAGCGGGACGTGGTTCGGTGGGCGTGTGTTGAGCCACAGGATGGAGCGTCCCGTTGGCTATGCCGTCAAGGGTCTCTACCACCATCTGTGCCCCCATGGCGGAAAGTCGGTCGTGGAGTACCTCGGCGGTGTCGTCGTCAGCAATATTGCAAGAACGTTGCATGAGGATTCCTCCTTCGTCAATATGCTCGTTGAGCATGAAGGTGGTGACACCTGTGGTGTGTTCGCCGTTGATGATGGCCCAGTTGATGGGGGCGGCACCTCGATATTGGGGTAGGAGGGATGCGTGGAGGTTAAACGTGCCGTGGGTGGGCATGGCCCATACCATTTGAGGCAGCATCCGGAAGGCTACGACAACGAAGATGTCGGCCTGCATCGAGGCCAGTGCCTCAAGAAAAGCGGGATCGCGCAGTTTCTCTGGTTGGAGTATGGGCAGTTGGTGCTGCAGGGCATAGTCTTTGACAGCGGAGGTGGTGAGTTTCTGCCCGCGGCCCGTGGGGCGGTCGGGCACGGTTACCACGCCCACGACGGTATGTGTCGAGCGGCAGATGGCGTCGAGTGAGGCCACGGCGAAATCGGGGGTGCCCATAAATACTACTCTCATAGGGCACACATCTTTAGGGCTGTTACAGCGGCTTCTACACCTTTATTGCCGTGTTTGCCACCAGCGCGGTCAAGGGCCTGTTGCATATCGTTGGTGGTGAGCAGCCCGAAGATGACGGGCTTCTCGTGCTTGAGCGACACGTGCATGAGACCTTGCGATACGGCTTCGCAGATGAAGTCAAAATGGCGTGTGTCGCCCTGTATGACGCATCCGAGACAGATGACGGCATCAATGCCACCACGGCGCAGCATGAGGTCGGCTCCGGTGGTCAGCTCATAGCTGCCCGGCACGTGGACCACCTTGATGTTCTCTTCTTTCACTTCGTGATGGAGCAAGGTGTCGTAGGCCCCTTGGAGCAGGGCATCGGTGATTTCTCTGTTCCACTCGGCCACGACGATGGCCAAGCGATAGTCGCGGCCCGAAGGAACTACCGAGGAGTCATAGTCGGAGAGGTTGGTCTTTTTCATGGGGAAGGATGTGTGTATGGGATAAACGATTGGGTATATGTTTTTTTTGTCGCTGGAGTAGACGTTTGAGAGCAATAGGGTAGGGAAGAGAGGGCGGGACTGCTGCTGAACACGACGGCTGCGGTCGACGAGGTGTCAGCGAATCCTTATCTTGTCGCCGGTCTGGGGCGAACGGTTGGACTTGTTGATTTGCCGCAGGCGGTGCTCAGTGGTGCCGAACTTCTGTGCAATGTCGCGAAGGGTGTCGCCTTCCTGTACCACGTAGTAGTTGGATGCCGTTGCACGGACGGTGGATTCTTTCCTCGACGGTGGGACGGGGATAGCCGGTGGCTCTTCTCTCACGAAACTTTCGTCGGCCTTGTAGCATTGGCCGTCGCCTCTGTGCGGGGCATGGATGCCGAAATAGCTTTTGTCGAGATGGAGCCGTTTGCTGCGTATGGTATAGTGGGTGAAGTCGAGTATCCATTCGGGGTCGAAGGGCTCATACTGGAAGCGAACCTCGAAATGGAGGTGAGGCCCTGTAGATCGTCCGGTGGATCCGCCCAGCCCGATGATGCTGCCGGCCATGACCACTTGGTTGGCCCGCACATGTATCTTGGACAGGTGTCCGTAGACGGTCTCCAGCCCGTTGTGATGACGCACCACCACGAGGTTGCCATAGGCACCCATGGGACGGGCTATGCGCACCACTCCGTTGAAGACACACCTCACTGGGTCGCCTTCGCGAAGGCGTATGTCGGTGCCACGGTGCGGACGGTTCCAGCGCCAGCCATAGGGTGAGTTGATGACATTGCAGACGGGAAAGCAGAACTCGGTGCTGTCGGAGATGAGCGTGATATTGATTTCGTCGGGGAGCGAGTCGAGGTGGTTGCCCGTGGGTTTCACGCGGCTGCTGGGGAAGTTGGTGCCATACCACAGGGCTGAGGGTGCCGGTCGCGAGAGTTCGTAGACGCTGTCGATGGCGTCGTCGGCCTCGCCCAGCAGGTCCTCGACCTCGGCGCGGGCCTGTCGCTTCTGCTCGTCGGTCATGGCTGGAACGACGGGTGTGGCGGCAGGAGTGGATATGTGCGATTGGCGTATGCGCGACTGGATGATGGAGTCGAAGTAGGACATGGGCTCTTGTGCCATCGAGGCGTAGCCTGCCGTGGTGAGGAGCACTATGAGGAGGGTCTGCAGCGTGCGTCGCAGACGATGGGGTGGGATGCCCAATTCTTTGCGATAGTTGGACACCGTACGTCGCGCCAAAGGATAGCCCAGCTCGGCAAGGCGTTCCGTGAGTTGCTCGTCGGTGAGCGGCGCCCGTTTGTCTTCCTGCTCCACCACGTGGAGGAGATGTTGGCGGATGGCGTCGGTGGCCACGGTCTCGCCAGCCTCGTTGGTGTAACCCGAGGAGAAGCAGTCTTGCAGCGAGATGATGCCAAAGTCGGTCTGTGCGTATTTCTCTCTGACGATGCGTGAGATGGTGGAGGGGTCGAAACCCGTGGCGGTGGCAATGTCTTTCTGTAGGAGTGTCTTCTTGTCGGAGGGATGGCCGGTGAGGAAATACTGATGCTGAGCCTCGACGATGGCCTTCATGACGTGCAGCAGGGTGGTCTTGCGTGCATCCAGCAGGTCGATAAACTCGTCGGCCTTGCGCTTGTTGGCCTGCAGGAACGTACGCTCCTGTCGCTCGGCTCCGGTGAGCTGTGTCTTGCTGCTGGTAAGGTTTTGAAGCCGTTGCACATAGTCCTCGTTGAAGTGGATGGCTGGCAGATTGGCCTCGGACAGCGACACCTGAAGCTGGCCGTCGACGTTGGTGACGATGAAGTCGGGCGACACATAGGAGGCTCCGTTGCCTGTCCACGGGCTGACGGTGAGGCTGCGTATCAGTGCAATGGCTTTGTTCAACGTGGTGTCGTCGCCGAAGAGCTGTCGCAAACGGTCGATATTGCTATTCTTGAAGAGGTCAAAGTGCTTGCTCACTATCGTCGTGGCACACTGTCGCACGGCGGCAGGCTGTTCGGCCCGTCGTAGCTGTAGCAGGAGACACTCCTGTAGGGTGCGTGCCGCTATGCCGGGAGGGTCGAGTGATTGTACGATGCCGAGCACCTTTTCCACATCGGACAGTGACACCTCGATGCCACGGCTGTAGAGGTCGTTGACCACCACCGAAAGGCTGGCTGTGAAATAGCCCGATTCGTCGAGCGAGCCAACGATTTCCTGTGCTATCTGCTGTTGCTGCTCGTCGAGGTCTTTATAGCGAAGTTGGTCAAGTAGGTCGTCGGTGGCCGACATCTCGTCGGCTATCTGCCATTCGCGGTTGGAGTGTGGTGTGTCGGCGACAGGCTCACGATAGTCGCGGTCAGTATTGTTTGTGAACGATTCGAGATATCCTCCCTCGTATTCGTTCTCGCCGTCGCTGTCATATTCGTCGGAGAGCAGCCTGTCGGCTGTAGAGGTGGGAGAGTCGCTGTCGGTCGGCGAGTCATAGGAGGCAGGGTCGAGGATAGGGTTTTCGGTGATTTGCTTCTTGATCTCGTCTTCCAGCTGGTCGACGGGCATGCGCAGCAGACGAAAAAGCATGAGCTGCCGCTCGGAGAGGTTTTGTTGCTGCTGTTGTTGCTGTATGAGACCTTGTGATGACATGAGCCGACAGAGGATGTGTGATGATCTATGAGCGACGGAGGAATGGCAGAAATTTGACAATGAGTGCCGATACCTCGTCGGACACTTTGAACCGCCACACCAGCCATACGGCCACCGCCGCCAGCAGTATGCTACGCAGTACGGCGTCGAGGAGCAGATGCGGGATGTGGCGTGCTACAAGAAAGGTCCATGCGATATTCAGCACAAGCAGGATGGACATGACGGCCACCACGCGAAGCAGGCGCCATGAGAAGACGTTGACTTTCAGTTTGATTCCTACAAAGAGGGCCATGACGGCATAATAAACCACCGTGGCTCCCAGCGTGGCTGTGGCGGCTCCGCTTACCCCCATGACGGGAATGAGCACCATGTTGAGCACAATGGCGGCAGCCGACATCAGCAGCGAGAACGGCAAAGCATAAACATAGCGATTCGAGAAGGTCAGCACGCTGCCCAGCGGTGAGCACACCTGCGCAAGAATATTGCTCAGTCCCAAAATCAGGACCACAGACATCCCGCCGGCATACTCTTCGCCATGCGGGATGACGGAGTAGAGCGCATTGAGATTGATAAGGATGAAAAAATAGAGCATGGAAGCCACTAAGAGCTGATGGAGCGAGACGTTGCGGACCAGCCGGTTGAGCTCTGCGAGGTTATTGTCCTTGGTGGCTTGTGCCATGACGGGGCCGGAAATGGCCATCAACGAGCGCGATGGCACCCCTATCACGTTGGCTATGTAAGCTGCAATGGTGTAGATGCCGGCAAGCGCCAGCCCTCCTTTGGCGCCCAGAAACAGCGAATTGAACAGCTGTACGTTGGATGTAATCGATACGACGGTGACAAGCAGCGTGTAGGAGAGTATCTCCTTGACGAGCTTGGGAGTGAGGAACTTGGTGTCGAGTCGGAACGAGATGCGGCCCAGCCGGAGCAGATAGACAAAGTCCACCAATGCCGCCAGCGCATAGGACGAACAGAAAAGGGCAACAAAAAGGTCGAAGGAAATCAGCCCTTTCCCGTAGAGCAGATAGGAGGCCAGATTGCACAGCCTCACCAGCACCTCGCGGACAAACTTGGGCACTGCGATGCGCATCAGCACGTTGGCACTGGCCTCGAACACCGACATGTAGAGGGCGAAGAAGGTGAGCGGTAACAGATAGAGCACATAGCGCGTGATGAGCGGCGACCGCTCGCTGTAGAGTTCCACGACCGACTCTTTGCCTATCAGGAAGAGTATGGCAAACAGGGAAAAACCCACCAGCGGGAGCAGAAAGGCCCATGCAAAGAAACCGTGGTCGTTGCCGTCGGCCTCCTTGAAGTATGGGAAAAAACGCACTATCGACGAATTGCTGCCCAGCATGGCCAGCGACGAGAACAGCACGGCGGCATCGACAAGGATGCGCGTAAGCCCGACCTCAGCAGGCGAGAGACAGTCGGTAAGTACAAAAAAGGTGGTGATAAAACCAATGGCCACGCCAAGATAATTGGCAATGGAACCCTTGATAGTCTGTCGTGCGATGATGCCCATAAGAACCTGCAAAAGTACATTTTTTTTACCATTCATACCAAGAAATAGCTTCAAACGACCGAAACAAAAAGATTTCTGCTAAAAGGCGAAATATTCGACAATTATTTGTATCTTTGCCATTTCTTAAACCATGCCGACGGCTATAGGACGTGGGCATCAACCTGTTGAAATAAATATAATAACAAACATATATAACAAACGATGAAAATTTACCAGACATCCGACATTCGCAACATCGCCCTCGTTGGCGGTGCCAAGTCAGGCAAAACCACTATGGCCGAGGCCATGGCTTTCTGCGGTGGCCTAATCAACCGTCGCGGCACTGTGGACGGCAAGAACACCATCTCCGACTATCGCGACATCGAGCTCGACCGCAAATACTCTGTCGAGACAACTCTTATGTATACCGAATTTGGCGGCAATAAGATCAATATCCTCGACGTCCCCGGTTTCGCCGACTATCAGGGCGAACTGGTCTCCGCTCTCAATGTGGTAGAGGCTGCCGTGGTGGTGGTCAACGCACAGAGCGGCGTGGAAGTGGGCACCGAGATTGCCAACCGCTATGCATCCAAACTCGATACCCCCATGCTCTTCGTGGTCAACCATCTCGATGCCGAGAAAGCCAACTTCGACGAGAGCGTCAACCAGCTGAAGGACTATTTTGGTAGCAAGTGCACCGTCCTTCAGTTCCCCACCAATGCCGGTCTGGGTTTCAACCAGGTGGTCGACATCGTGGCCAACAAGATGCTCACCTTCAAGGACGGCAAGGTAGAGACTGTCGATATCCCCGCCGAATATGCAGACCGTGCCGAAGAGATGCGCATGGCTCTCGTTGAGGAAGCCGCCGCTGCCGACGACGCCCTCATGGAGAAGTATTTCGAGAATGGCGACCTCACCCCTGAGGAACTCACCAAGGCCCTCAAACTCGCCATCGACAAGCGCGACCTTTTCCCCATCCTCTGCACCTCTGCCAAGGAGAACATGGGCGTGGCCCGTCTCCTCGAGTTCATCGGTCAGAATGTCCCCGCTCCCAACGAGGTCATCGATGTCAAGAAGACCAAGGACGGCAAGGAACTTAAAAACGACTCGGCCAACGCTACCGTGGCTTTCGCCTTCAAGAGCGCCAAGGATAAAAATCTCGGCGAGATTACTTATCTCCGCATCTTCGACGGTGAACTTGCCGAGGCTCAGGATGTCATCAATACGGTCAACCAGAGCAAAGAGCGCGTCAGCCAAGTCCTCGTCTGTTCGGGCAAGGACCGTCAGCGCGTCGAGAAGGCTTGTGCCGGCGATATCGTTTGCACCATCAAACTGAAGGATGTCAAGATCAACCACACCCTCGCCACGTCGAAGAACGCCGGCGATGTGGTTACCGAGATCGAATTCCCCACACCTATTTATTATGTGGCTGTCAAGGCTGCCAACAGCAACGACGACGAGAAGGTGGGTGCCGCGCTGAAGGACCTCAGCACCTACGACCGTAGCCTCTCGCTCGAGAACAGCCGCGAACTGCGTCAGGTCATCCTCGGATGCCAGGGCGAGCTGCACCTCAACACCATCAAGTGGTATTTCGACAACCAGTACAAGTTGGCCGTCAACTTCACTGCTCCCAACGTCCCCTATCGTGAGACCATCACCAAGAGTGCCGAGGCTATGTATCGTCACAAGAAACAGTCAGGTGGTAGCGGCCAGTTCGGCGAGGTCCACATGCTCATCGAGCCTTATTATGACGGTATGCCTAACCAGACCAAATATCCCATCCGCGACACCCAGGAGTATCCGCTGGAGTGGGGCGGCAAACTGGTGTTCAACAACTGCATCGTGGGTGGTAGCATCGACGCCCGTTTCATGCCCGCCCTCCTCAAGGGTATCATGGAAAAGATGGAACAGGGTCCACTGACGGGTTCCTATGCCCGCGACATCGTGGTCAACATCTACGATGGTAAGATGCACCCCGTGGACAGCAACGAAACCGCCTTCAAGATTGCCGGCCGTACCGCCTTCCGCGAGGCCTTCAAACAGGCTAACCCCAAGATTAAAGAGCCTATCTACGACATCGCCGTCACCGTTCCCACTGAAAGTCAGGGAGGCGTGATGACCGACCTGCAGGGCCGCCGCGCCATCGTGATGGGTATGGATGCCGAAGGCAAGTACACCACCCTCCGCGCCAAAGCTCCTCTGGCCGAGATGAACCGCTACTGCACCGCGCTGAGCTCGCTCACCAGCGGCCGTGGCACCTTCACCATGACCTTCAGCGGCTACGAACTCGTCCCCACCGATGTTCAGCAGGCCCTCCTCAAAGCCTACGAAGAGGCTGCCAACGAGGAAGAATAACAACTTTCTGCAACCGTTGGACGACATCCACAGTCATGTCTCCAATAAGTTGCATCCTAAAAAAAAACAGATGTCGTCTTATTCAGTACGACATCTGTTTTTTTTATCCTTTCCCCTAAATGGAGTTAAGTGACGAATCAATAATACGGTTATAGTAAACAGGGCTCTTACCTATGTTTCTAATGTCATCACATCATTATCAACGTGATTGAGAATACTCAATGATCAGATAATTCGTGATGTGAAAAAGACATCAATTTGGCTATCATCGCCATTGGCAGCATGGCAAACTGAACTATCTCCCGTTTTCCCAATTAAAGGGTGTTTTTGTTGTTCTCTTATAGAGAATAGTATTTTCGCTTATTTTATTCCAACTTGCTTAGCCTCATTCCCGTGTGGCTATTATTCCTTTTCGAATCCTATTGGTTTTTTACGGAAACACAAGTATGGTTTTCAAAACCCTATAGTGTGGTGCTCAATGGCCGCTGAACGCTCGTTCTGACAGTGCTGTTCGAGTCGTTGCTGTGTGTCAGCGGTGTCGCCATAGAGGATTCGGTCTATGGCCATGTGCCGTGCCACATTCTCTATTTGTCCGCCGCTGAACTCATAGTGTTGTGCCATGTTTTGAATGAGAGTTTCGTCGACTGAAGGTAACAGCTCGTGCCATATCTTGGCTCGCACCTGTGCTGATGGCTTGGAAAAATTGACTTTGTAGAGAAACCGGCGCTCGAAAGCCCGATCCATATTCTGTACAAGGTTGGTGGTGGCAATCATGATGCCTTCGAGTGATTCCATCTCTTGTAGGATGATGTTTTGCAACGAGTTCTCCATCTTTTCTACGGCTCTGTCGGCCCCTTCGAGACGCCGACCGATGATGGCGTCAGCCTCGTTGAACAGGAGGATGGGGATTTTGTCGTTGTTGAACGTCATTCGTCGATAGTCTTCGAAGACCTGCTTGACGTTACGTTCGCTTTCGCCTACCCACATGCTCTTCAGGTTCGACAGGTTGACCTGTACGATGTTGCGCTGTGTCTGACGTGCCAGTTGTAGCACTGTCTCGGTTTTTCCCGTGCCGGGTGCGCCATGGAAGAGGCAGGTGAACCCGTTGCGGAACCCCTCGTCTTTGAGTCGCTGACGTATCTGTGAGAATTGTGTCTCGTCGAGGAGTTTACGTAGTTCGTCAATCTGTGCGGACACCTTCTCGTCAAAAAACAGGTTGCGCACCGCAATCTCATGATGCTTGATGTTCAGCCCTATCTGTGAGTTTTGTGTGCGCGAGCGTATCTGGATGTCGGGCATCAGCCGGCTGCGGGCCTCACTTGTCAGACGCACCGACTCGCGGTCTGCCAGTCCATCGTTGTTCCCATATTCTATTACGCTCTCGTTCTGGAGAGGGTGGATTCCGTTGAGTATCATGTTTTTGTGGATAACCCATGAGGCACGCTTATTGAAGAGGTTGCGCATATTGTTGATGTCGATGCTGTCGGAACAACGGTTGATGGTCTCACTGGCAATATACATGAGTATCAGCTCGGTTTCGGGCATAAAATGATACTGCTTCATTCCTTGTACAAACGGTAGCTCACCATTGTTTTTTATGATGCGCTGGGTCTTGGCTATCAGCATTTCGGGCGAGAGCTCATCCAGTTCAAGGCTTTCGAACATATCATCCAGTAGAGAGAAAAACTCGGGTGTTGTCATGCCCGAATAGTCTTGCGGTACGTACTTGACATCCTCTCTGACGGCCAGCAGCATGTCGGCGGGTATGCTGTAGGTAAGCTCGTGGTTTGATTTGATGGAGTTAATCATCTCGCGGTGTACAAGCCCTTCAATCTCATTGCTATAACGGAGCATGCGTGTCTTGCTGCAGTCTAACGATTCGGCAAGGTCGCTCAATGTGATTTCTGAATGCTCACTCTCTTCTATCATGACGGCGAGGAGGAGCGCCTGTATGTCGCTAATTTCTTGCTTTTTGGCTATGTATTCTATCTCATTCGAAAGGTGTTGCATCAGCGAATCGTCCATACCGTACTCTGATATCACGTCATTGATGTTTTCTATGGCTGTCAGCATGTCGAGTTTTGCTGCTGACGGGCGCCCTTTTTCTTTTTGTTTTTTCATTTCTTCCCTCCTATTACTTTAGTGATTGGTCAGATTAGCCCGTCCCTTCTTCTGTTGGCAAAGATAATCCAGATGTATTTGTCTGATTGCCTAAAAATGAGTGCTGAGTGTTGATTTTTTGCCAAAGGGATGGGACGTTTTCTATTCTACGCTCATGAGCTCTGAAATTGAAATGTGGATGCTATGGCACGCAAGAATTATCTGTCTCATGGGCTGCTTCGAATCAATAATAGAGATAGTCAAAATAGACCATTAATAAAACGACACAATCGTATTGTGATCGTGTCGTTTATTCCTGTGATTAACTATCTTTTAGTTAGAGTTGTTGTCCAACCTGGATTCGAACCAAGACTGACAGAACCAAAATCTGGAGTGCTACCATTACACCATTGGACAATCACTTTGCGGCCTTTCGTCCTCTTTTTCAAAAGGAGGTCTCTTTCCAAATACGGGAAGGCGGAGCCTCAAAAGCGGGTGCAAAGATACGAAGTTTTTCTGAAATGACAAATTTTTGTGTGTTTTCATCGTTCTTAATCGAGCATAAAGAATAGTTCGTAAGCCATGTGTGGAATTTGTATCGTGTCGATAAACAACGTGTTGTGTTTTATTCGCTGGTGATAGAATGTGACTGTTACATGTCGTCAAACGTTGAGCCTGTTGATTCTGCAATAAGTAACTGGCGATGGATTGTGACTATTCCATGTCGTCAAGCATGGTTGTTATAGACGTAAGCCCGCTTTTTCTGACAGATTTATTGCCTCGTTCCGCTATGTTGTTTGCAGCAAACCCAAATTGCCGTGAGTTTGTCTCGATCGGGGCCAGGCAGCGATAATGTGACTGCATTTGTTTTGTTTATGCGAAAAAAAACGGCGGAATGGATAATAATGTGTAAATTTGCATGATTAAGAATTGTGGTCAATGAGTCGCAACCTATTCATAATTATCTTGGTATGTCTGCTTTCAGGCTGCATGCGCCATGTCGTTACCGAGGAGGCTCGTGAGCAGGCGCGCCAGTCGGAAGGCGTGTATGATGTTGCGGGCTCTATGACGCTGGCTCCTTTTCAAAATGAGACGGAGCCCCGTACCATCACCTATAGTGGGACGGCAACAGCCACCGACCTCGGCGACGCCATCATCAATGTGGCCTATATTTCGGACAAGACTCCCGACACGGTGAGCATCCAGGTGGAAATGGACGGCGAAGGCAACTTGCTCTTCAAGAACTTTTCTGTCAATGTGTTTGGTGTCGATGCCAGTGCTCATATGCGTCAGAGCCAGATTCGGCGCTATGGCGAAGACACTGTGCGGGGTACCGCTGAGTGCACGCTGACCATCTTCCTATACAGCCGCGACTGCGAACTCGAGGTCAATGCGGTGCGTCGCCCTGTTGAGAACCTCGACGGCCATTAGCGGACACGGATAGTCCCTACGGCTTTTTCTCCCTTTTCCTGGCCAACGAACATCTGTCATGCCTCGGCATCGACGTCCGTTCGACCTCAAAAAAAAACACTGCATCAGTTGCCCTTTGCGCAGCTGGCCTAATCTTGATATTAACAAAAAAAATACATAAAGAGATGTTAGACAAACTGGAAGCCATATATCAACGCTATCAGGAGATAGAACAGCAGATGAACGACCCTCAGATCACTGCCGACATGAAGCGCTATGTGAAACTGAGCAAGGATTATAAGGATCTGCAGCCTGTCGTGAAGGCTTATCATGACTATAAGGCGCTACTCGACACCATCAGCGAATGCAAGGAACTGCTGCAAAGCGAGAAAGACGAGGAACTGCGCGAAATGGCCAAAGAAGAACTCAACGCATCCGTGGAGCGTAAAGACAAAATGGAGGAAGAGATACGTATCATGCTCATCCCCGCCGACCCTACCGACAGCAAGAATGCCGTGGTCGAAATACGTGGTGGTACGGGTGGCGACGAGGCCTGCATCTTTGCTGGCGACCTCTTCCGCATGTACAGCCGCTACTGTGAGAAGAAACATTGGAAGATAGAGATTGTGGATTTCAACGAAGGTACCGCCGGCGGATATAAGGATATCACCTTCAATGTGTCTGGCGAGAATGTATATGGTATGTTGAAATACGAGTCGGGAGTGCATCGGGTTCAGCGTGTGCCCGCCACTGAGACACAAGGTCGTGTCCACACGTCGGCAGCAGGCGTAGTGGTGTTGCCCGAGGCCGAGGAGTTTGATGTGGAACTCAATATGGCCGATGTGCGTAAGGACACGTTCTGCGCCTCGGGCCCTGGCGGACAGTGCGTCAACACCACCTACAGCGCGGTGCGACTCACCCATATCCCTACGGGTATCGTGGTGTCGTGTCAAGACCAGAAATCGCAGATCAAGAACCTCGAAAAGGCGCTCGTTGTGTTGCGTACACGTCTCTACGAGAGGGAGTATAACAAGTATATGGAGGAAATGTCGAGCAAACGCAAGACTATGGTGGCCACCGGCGACCGTTCGGAGAAAGTGCGTACCTACAACTATCCTCAGTCGCGCGTTACCGACCATCGCATCGGCTACACCATGTATAATCTTGCTGCTTTCATGGATGGCGACATTGAGGACTTGATAGACGCGTTGCAGCTGGCCGAGAATGCCGAAAAACTGAAAGCCTCGGTGGGATGACGCATAGTCGAATATGACCGTCGTGGTCTAATGTGATAGACAACAAAACTTTGTTAGGAAAATGAATGTAGCCGCTTTGGTTTCAGGAGGTGTGGACAGCTCCGTGGTGGTCCATCTGCTCAAGGAACAGGGCATTACGCCCACGATATTCTACATACGTATAGGCATGGAGGATGAAGAGGGCTATATTGACTGCCCTGCCGAGGAGGACATTGAGATTACTTCGTTTATTGCCAAACGCTACGGTTGTCGTTTTGAGGAGGTGAACCTGCACAAGGAGTATTGGGATAATGTTGTGAGTTACACCATCGACACTGTGCGCCGCGGTCTGACCCCTAACCCCGACATTATGTGCAACAAGATGATTAAGTTTGGCGCCTTCGACCAGCGTTGGGGTAAGGATTTCGACCGTATAGCCACCGGACACTATGCCACCACCGAGGTAGTGGATGGCATCAGTTTTCTCTCCACGGCTAAGGACCCGGTGAAGGATCAGACCGATTTTCTCTCGCAGCTCTCCTATCAGCAGATCAGCAAGGCGATGTTTCCCATAGGTCATCTGATGAAGAGTGAGGTGCGCCAGATTGCAGCTGGCGCCCACCTGCCGTCGGCAACGCGCAAAGACAGCCAGGGCATCTGTTTTCTTGGCAAGATTAACTACAATGATTTCCTTCGTCGCTATTTAGGCGAACGTGAAGGACAAATTGTTGAGCTGGAGACTGGCCGTATACTGGGCACCCATAAGGGCTATTGGTTCCACACCATAGGGCAACGTAAGGGCCTCTTTCTGAGTGGCGGCCCATGGTTCGTGGTGAAGAAGGACATCGCACAGAATGTGCTCTACGTATCGCAAGGCTATGACCCCGCCACGCAGTATGCCACGTCGTTCAACCTTGATGGTTTCTATTATCTCAGTGCCGATATCTTTGGCGACTATGGCGACTATCGCAATGGCCTGTCGCGCAGCGTGGATGTGAAGTTCAAAATCCGTCACACGCCCGACTTCGCCCAGGGACATCTGAGTCGCAACCCCGACGGGAGCTACCACATCGAGTCGGATCGACGCATACAAGGGGTGGCTGCTGGTCAGTATTGCATTGTCTATGACAACGATGCACACCTTGTGGTGGCTTCGGGTATGATCAGCGAACGTTAGTACTGTTCGGGATTATTTTTTTTCCGCATTGCACGTTGTTGCATCTATCGTTGCATCGTGTGTGTTTTTCTTACGCTCCTTCTTTGCGTAGTAATCGAAGTAGTTGGCGCAGATCAATAAGGCGCAATCCGAACGCCATGACCACGGCAAAGGCCGTCAGGACCATCAGCTGCTGCCACCACTCCCATCCCAGTAGGTCACAGAGAAGACTGCCCACCACGATAGAGGATGTATAGGCGGCGAGGACGAGGAGATACTGCCACGAGGGCCGTAGACGATAGATATGCAACGCCAGCCACAACTGTGCTATGGCCATGAACGACTGGGCTATGAGACTGGCCCATGCGCTGCCCACGGCCCCATAGCGAGGTATGAGCCACAGGTTGATGACAATATTGACGACGAGTGTGCCGAGGGCCATAAGGTTGAGTTGGCGTAGATGTCCTCCGGCGGTGAGCAAGGTGCCGAAGATATAGGTGAACGACAATGGGATGATGCCATAGATAAGCACGCGGAACACCTCTGATGAGGCCTTGGCATGGTCGCTGTACATCAGTGTCATCAGTGGGTCGGCAAGTGTGGAAAGCACTATGGCGGCAGCAATGGCAAAAGCTATGAGTAGCGAGAAGGTGGCGCGTGTGGTGTGGGCAAGTTGGTGGTCGGAGGTGGCGACGGGGATGCGGGTAAGACGAGCAAAGACGGGGAGTAGTGGCACCGATACGAGGTAGGCCACCATCGTCAGTGCGTCAAGCAGCCGGAAGGCACCGGCATAGACGCCGGCAGACGTGTCGCCGTCGAGGTGGCTGAGAAGGATGGGGTCGATGCGGTTGTAGCTGGCCATGAGGAGTACCAGCAGGGCATAGGGAAGACTCTGTCGCAGCAGTACGAGTGTGAAGGCTCTGTCAAAATGCAGACGTCGCATCCGGCTGTGGCGTAGCAGTACGGCAAAAGCTGCTATGGCGGTGAGAAGATAGGCCGCGCTCTGTGCTGCTACGAACCATTCGATGCGAAAATCCACATTACATCCCGAAGAATAAAGCAGCAGGATGCCACAGATGACAATCATCAGTATTCGGTCGATGACGCTCAGCACGCTGTCCCATCGGAAAAGCAGCAGGGCCTCGAAGTTGCTACGTAAATATAGTATCAGTGAATTGAGGAACTGATTGAAACACAGCGCTGCCAATAGTATGAACTGGCGCGAAGTGTAGCCCAGTAGCAGCCCTGCGGAGAATGTGATGACAATGTATAGGGCCAGAAGAAGCAGTTTGGTGGTGAGGATGGCCGACAGATGTTTGTCCAGCAACTGCGGGTGGCGTGCTATGTTGCGTGTGTTGTAGTTGGTGATGCCCAGGTCGAGCAGTATGTTGAAGATGTAGGCGAGGTTGAAGATGGCAAAGTAGAAGCCATAGGCCTCGGCTCCTACGGCATTCTGCACCCCCACCTCGATGCCGAGGATCCAGAATGGTTTGACCAGCAGGTTGAGCAGCAGCACCCAGAAGAGGCCGGAAAAGAGCTTTTGCTGGAGGCTTTGCATAGGCTGTGGACGTCGGTTGTTAACGAAAGGTGATGTGGGGAAGGTTATCTCGCCAGTTACCTGAAAGTAGGCATGGTGGACTTGGATGTCGATTTGGTGTCTGCTGGTTGCAGGAGATTGGGTTTGGGTGTGCCGCCTACGGTGAAGTCCTCTTCGATATCCCAGTTGGCACGCAGTGTGAGACTTTTGCCCATGAAATAGTAGGGCTCGGGCTGCCGATGCTGATAGTAGTTGCCTGGGGTCCAGAGCCCGTCGCCATTGCGGTCGGCAAAGGCTTGGATGCGATAGGTGGCAGGCGTCAGCCGGCGGAAATCCACACGGCCGCTTTCTTCTATCTTTTGGCTTTGCAGCACTTTGCCCGACTCGTCGGTGAGCTGCACCACATAGCGGCTTTGGCTGTCGCTCTGGTGGATCTTGACAAGAATGGCCCCAAACTTGTCTTCTCCCTGCACCTCGGTGCTGACTTTCAGGCTGTCGGTGGTGGCTCCAAGAATGTTGTACATCTGTGAAGCGATGAGGGTGACCTCGTATTTCTCGTTGCTCATGGGGACAAAATCGACGGTGGCGGACATCAGCGTGCTGTCGGCGATGAGCCGGCAGATACGGCGGCTACTGTCGGCGACGCGCATGACGACGACGGCCGAGTCGGGCCTACTTCGCAGGGTGTCGAGAGGAGTGGTGAAAGTGAGCCGCATGGGTTGGAAGTAGGGTAGCGTGGTGCCTATGGACCATTGGCACCATGAGGGTGCCGTCGTGGAGGCTCCTGTTTTGCTGCGGCGTGGGCGCCATTGCATCTTGAGCGTGTCGTGCAGGCCGCTGCTGTCGGTCAGTACAAGGTGGAGTAGCCGTCCTGAGGGGTTGCGGGTCCAAATGCGAAGCGTGTCGCGTTGCGGCGAGAGACGCCAGACGAGGGCTGTGTCGGTCTGCACACTGGGGTTCTGCATGGGCATGACGCTTACCACCTCTGCATAGCCTTCGCGCACAAAACCACTCTGTGCTACGCGTTGCACCTGTCGTGGCTCGAACGACATGAGCATCTGTAGCGTTTCTGCCGTGCTGTCTGTTGCGGCGTGAGCCACTGCGGGACCGTCGGCAAAGGCTATGGCCTCGTTGGGACCGTGGCGAAGGTCTTTGTCGGCATCTTCTATGGCCACGATGCGATAGTGCCCGGGTTTGAGATGGGTGAAGCGGAAGGAACCGTCGGCATTGCTTCGGGTGATATGGGACGGCTGCTGGTGAGCTATGCAGGAGTCGGGACTATCGGCAGGGTAGAGCATGAGGGTTACCACCTCTTTGCGGGCCCCGAGGGTCATGGCGTCGAGCACCGTGCCGGCAATCGTCATGCTGTCGATGGTATTGCCGGTGGAGAACGCATAGTCGTGGGTGGCAAGCTTGTTGCCCTCGTGGAAGTCGGCAATGGCGTTCTTGAATTGGAAGAGATAGGTGGTGTTGGGCTGCAGGGTGTCGTTGAGTGTGACGAGGATGCCGCGTCCCTTGGTCGTGAAGGTGGGTTTGGGACGCATGGGAGGCGAGATGATGACATTGTTGTCGGCATCCTGCACTACCACATATTCGTCGAAAGCGATATAGAACGACGGAGCATTAAAGTTGAGGGTGCCGTTGGCGGGCGTCTCGTTGGTCACCACGGGTGCCTCGCGGTCGCGAGGACCTCCTTCAGGATAGCCCTGACGGGCACACCCTATGGCCAGCAGTGACGACAGGCAGAAGAGAAGGAAGCGTCGGGACATACGGCTCAGCATGAATACTTGGAGAGAAACTTGATGCGCATCAGGCGGATGTCCTGCTCGGGATATTCGTCGGGTTCGTCGGCAAATTCTTCATAGGCATCTTCGAGCGAGTCGTTGGGACTGTTGCGCCAGTAGTCGAGGAGCACCTCTTGGTGCTCCTCGTCGATGTTGCTGTTGATATAGTAGTCGATATTGAGGTTGCAGCCGGCCTTGATGAAAGATTCTATCTTGGTGAGCAACTCGTCCATGGTCATATTCTTTCCCGCAGCGATATCGTCGAGCGACTTGCGGTGGTCGATGTTGTCGGTGATGTATTTGCGCAGGCTGTTTTTGTCGATGGCTGACCGCACGCGGATGTCCTGCGGGCGGTCGATGTCGTGTTCTTCGACATACTGTTTGATGAGCTGCACGAAGGGTTCGCCCCATCGGTCGGCACGTGCACGACCCACGCCGCTGCAGCAGGCCAGCTCGTCGAGCGTACAGGGGTATTGTATGGTCATGTCCTTGAGCGAGTTGTCTTGGAATATGACGTTGGGGTCGCCCAATTTGTTGCGGTGTGCTATGTCCTTGCGCAACCCTTTGAGCTGGCTGTAGAGGGCTTCGTCGGCAGCGGCGATGGTGCCGCCTCCGAGAGCGACATCCTCGTCGTCGCCATCGCTGTTGCCCGAATAGTCGTGGTCGCAGGCCACGGTGATGTCGTAGGGGCTCTTGATGAACTTATATCCGGCGGGGGTCAGTCTCAGTGTGCCGAAGCGTTCCACTTCTTTGACCACGAGATTGTCGAAGATGGCCTGCCGCAACACGGCGCGCCAGAAAAATTCGTCGTGGTCTTTGCCTTGTCCGTATTGCTCGAGTTGCTGCGGTTTGTAGACCTTGGTGTGCGAGTTGGGACGGCCCAGCATCACGTCGATTATTTCTTTCGATTTGAAGGCTTGCTTGGTGGCCGCAATGGTTTCGAGTGCATAGACCATCTCTTCGCGGGCTTCGTGGCGCGGCTTGGGGTGCAGGCAGTTGTCGCAGTTGCCGCAGTTGGAGGAGGGATAGTCCTCGCCAAAGTATTTCAGCAGGTTGACCCTGCGGCAGGCCGAGCTTTCGGCATAGGAGACCATCTCCTGTACCAGCTGGTTGGCCATTTCCTGCTCGGTGATGTTCTTGTCGGAGAAGAATTTGTAGAGTTTCTCCACGTCCTGTTCGCTGTAGTAGGCTATGCAGATGCCCTCGCCGCCGTCGCGTCCGGCACGTCCGGTCTCTTGATAGTAGCCTTCGAGACTCTTGGGAATGTCGTAGTGGATAACGAAACGCACGTCGGGTTTGTCGATGCCCATTCCGAAGGCTATGGTGGCCACAATGACGTCGGCCTCTTCCATGAGGAATTTGTCCTGATTGTCGGTGCGCACCTTGGTGTCGAGTCCGGCATGGTAGGGGAGAGCCTTGATGCCGTTAACCTGCAGCAGCTCGGCGAGGTCTTCCACTTTCTTGCGCGTCAGGCAGTAGATGATGCCGCTCTTGCCAGGGTTCTGTTTGATGAAACGGATGATTTCCTTGTGGAGCACCATCTGGTCGGCCGGCTTGGGCCTGACGGAGTAGTAGAGGTTGGGTCTGTTGAAGGAGGAGACGAAGGTGTTGGCGTCTTCCATGTGGAGGTTGCGCACGATGTCCTGCTGCACCTTGGGCGTGGCCGAGGCGGTGAGGGTCAGGATGGGCATGGGATGCGTGGTGTGGCTCTGCTCGCGGATGCGGTCTATGGCTTGGCGGAGCCGTCCGTATTCGGGGCGGAAGTCGTGCCCCCACTCCGAGATACAATGGGCCTCGTCGATAGCAAAAAAGGAAATGGACAAATGCGAGAGAAACTCTATGGTGTCGTCCTTGGAGAGTGTTTCGGGAGCTACGTAGAGGAGCTTGGTGTTGCCCATCAGCAGGTCATCTTTCACCTCAAGTGTCTGCTGCTTGTTGAGCGAGGAGTTGAGGAAGTGTGCCACGCCTTCTTGCGACGACGTGTAACGCACGGCGTCTACCTGGTTTTTCATCAGCGCGATGAGCGGCGACACGACGATGGCGGTGCCCTCGCTTAGCATGGCCGGCAGCTGATAGCATAGCGACTTGCCGCTGCCCGTGGGCATGATGACGAACGTGTCGTTGCCCTCCATCAGGCTGCGGATGATGGCCTCTTGGTCGCCTTTGAACTGGTCGAAGCCAAAGATTTCCTTTAATTTGGATTGCAAGTCTATCATGGTTTCAAAAAAACGTGTACTTTTGCAAAACGAAATTCAAAGTTAGTATTTTTTTAACACACAGCAAAACTTTTTTTGTCTTGAAGTCAGCCGAAGAAATTAAGAATATTGCTATTCAGGTTATTGCAGACGAGCAGAAGGCCATAGCAAACCTTGCGTCAAGGCTTGACTACAATTTTGCCGAGGCTGTGGGTCTGCTCTATTCGTGCAAAGGCAGGGTGGTCGTTACGGGCATCGGAAAGAGCGCCAACATCGCCACCAAGATTGTCTCCACGCTCAACTCTACGGGCACTCCGGCACTCTTCCTCCATGCTGCCGATGCCATCCACGGCGACCTCGGCATGGTGCAGCACGACGATGCCGTCATTTGTATCTCCAAGAGTGGCAACACTCCGGAAATCAAGGTGTTGGTGCCGCTTATCAAGAATTTTGGCAACAAACTCGTCGCCATCGTGGGCAACAACGACTCCTTCCTGGCCCGTGAGGCCGACATCGTGCTCGATGTTACCGTGGAACACGAGGCCTGCCCTAATAATCTGGCCCCCACGTCATCGACCACGGCTCAACTCGTTATGGGCGACGCCCTTGCCGTGGCCCTCATCGAGTGCCGCAACTTCACCGCACACGACTTCGCTCGCTTCCACCCAGGAGGTGCCCTTGGCAAACAGCTCTATCTGCGCGTGTCCGACCTCTCGTTGCAAAACGAACGCCCCGTGGTCAGCCCCTCGGCCAGTGTGTCCGAGGTCATTCTTGAGATGACAGCCAAGCGACTGGGTTGCACCGTGGTGGAACAGGACGGACGGATGATGGGCATCATCACCGATGGCGACCTTCGCCGTATGATGCGCAAGCACACCTCTTTCGACCACCTCACGGCTGCCGACATTATGTCGACGACGCCCAAGACGGTGCCTGCTGCTGAATATGCAGTCAACGCCCTCGAAATCATGCGCTCCAATGCCATCACCCAGCTCGTCGTTGTTGACAGCGAGGGCCGCTATGCAGGCATCATCCATCTGCACGACATCCTGCGCGAGGGCATCATATAATCATCAAACGGAGGACTGGCCGGCCTCAGGCTCTGCTCCCTTTACTTTTTCATCTCATGGAACTCCGAACCGATAATGTAGTCAAGAAATACCGTTCGCGCACCGTGGTCAAGGGTGTCTCGGTCTCTGTCAGACAAGGCGAAATTGTGGGCTTGCTTGGCCCCAACGGCGCCGGAAAGACCACCACTTTCTATATGATTGTGGGCATCATCAAACCCTACTCCGGCCGTGTGTTTCTCGACGAGCGCGAGCTTACCGACATGCCAATGTACCGGCGTGCGCAGCAGGGCGTGGGTTATCTGGCTCAGGAGGCCTCGGTGTTCCGACAGATGTCGGTGGAAGACAACATTATGTCCATCCTCGAGTTCCGCAAGGACCTCGACCGTCAGCAGCGGCGCGACAAGCTGGAATCGCTCCTCGACGAGTTCGGCCTGCAGCACATACGGCGCAGCAAGGGAATCCAACTCTCAGGCGGCGAGCGTCGCCGTACGGAGATAGCCAGGGCCTTGGCCAACGACCCCGGATTCCTGCTTCTCGACGAGCCTTTCGCTGGCGTCGACCCCATCGCCGTGCAGGATATCCAAGACATCGTCAAGCACCTAAAAGAGCGTAACATCGGCATCCTTATCACCGACCACAACGTCCATGAGACGCTCTCTATCACCGATCGAGCCTACCTCCTCTACGAGGGTTCGGTGCTCCACAGCGGCACCCCCGAAGAGATGGCCTCCGACCCCGATGTGCGAGAAAAGTATCTCGGACGTGACTTCGTGCTCCGCCGCCACAATGCGGCCGCCATCACTGGCAACACCAGCACCGGCAACAGCGACGAGCCAGCCTTATAGCCTCGCACACCCTACCCTGTAACATTTAATCCACAATATCACCAATCACCATCTACTCCTTTTCAGCTAATGAAACTAAACACCATAGAAGAAGCATTACAAGACATACGGGACGGCAAGTTTGTCATTGTCGTCGACGATGAGGACCGTGAGAACGAGGGCGACTTCATCATGGCCGCCGAGAAGATAACCCCTGAGCATGTCAACTTCATGCTCAAAAACGGACGTGGCGTGCTCTGTGCCCCCATCACCGAACAGCGTTGCCAGGAGTTGGGCCTCGACATGCAGGTACACGACAACACCTCTCTCCTCGGCACCCCCTTCACCATCACCGTCGACCTCCTCGGTCATGGCTGTACCACGGGTGTCTCTATGTATGACCGTGCCATGACCATAGGCGCTCTGGCCAACCCTGACACCAAGCCCTCCGACCTTGGCCGCCCTGGCCATATCAATCCGCTGCGGGCTCGCAACGGAGGCGTCCTCGTGCGTGCAGGCCACACCGAGGCCGCCGTAGACCTTGCACGTCTGGCTGGTCTGCGCCCCTGCGGCGCCCTCATCGAGATCATCAACGACGATGGCACCATGGCACGCATGCCGCAACTTGAGAAGGTGGCCGAACGTTTCTCCCTCAAAATCATCACTATCAAGGACCTCATCGCCTATCGTGTGGCTCATGAGACCCTTATCCGCAAGGAGGAAGAGGTTTTCATGCCCACCCAGTGGGGCAATTTCCAACTCATCGCCTACACCCAGCTCGACAACGGCGCCACCCACCTCGCCCTCAAAAAAGGCGACTGGCAGCAAGGCGAGCCGGTGCTTGTGCGTGTCCACTCTTCGTGTGCCACGGGCGACATCTTCGGCTCCTGCAAATGCGACTGTGGCGAACAACTCCACCGTGCCATGGAGATGATAGAACACGAGGGCAAAGGTCTGGTGCTCTACATGGCTCAGGAAGGCCGTGGCATAGGCCTCGTCAATAAGCTCAAAGCCTACCATCTGCAAGAACAAGGTTTCGACACCGTCGACGCCAACATTCAGCTGGGATTCAAACCCGACGAACGCGACTACGGTATCGGGGCTCAGATTCTGCGCGACCTTGGTATCACGCAGATGCGTCTCATGACCAATAATCCGGTCAAACGTAGCGGGCTCGAAGGCTACGGCTTGCAGATTGTCGAGACGATTCCCATCGTCGTAAAGCCCAACCGCTACAACGAGCGCTACCTCAAGACCAAGCAGGACCGCATGGGCCACACCCTCAAGATGCAATAGCCTATACCTTGGAGCGATACCCTTCCCCGCTCTCCATTTTTTTATTGATGGTCTCGGGCGGGTCTTTCTATGCCTGAAGGCTTTGTCTTTCAACGTCCCTTCTGTTTTACGTCCATTTTCTGTGAATCATAGAGTAGGGGGGCATTCATACCCCGACAGAGGGAGTGACAGGCTTTTCCTTCACATCCCTTTTTTTAGGACGACACGGAGTTTTTTTACGTCTCGACAGACGGGGCATACTCACTTTCTCTTTCGCATGGTGTAGGAAGACACAGACGGGCAAAACTAAATCCATCATCGCAAAGGATGGCAGCCGCCTGCTGGAAACAGCCTGAAGCATGCTCACGGCAACCTGTTGTTGAAGTCACCGTAAAGGCAGTAGAAATTAGCCCATTGTCAGCTCGTGAAGCCTTGTTTCTACAAACTATTCGACGATTTGTGGTAATAAGATTATTAAATTTTTTTAAGACGCATCAATAAAAAATA
>JAFUVR010000004.1 GCA_017477485.1 Bacteroidales bacterium
ATCTGGGGAAAACGAAGGATAAGCACATCCTGTACTTGGCGAGGTCACTGAAGACACGACAATCCTTCCTTTCCATATGGGAAAAGCTGAAGGATTTCTCACTGCCATACAGCACCGAGAAATCCTAATGACCGATTTGGGATAAATATTGGCATAGCAGTGTGTCTATCTTGTACAGATAGATGATGAATTGCTTTTGATTGTAGAAATTATCTTTTTTAATGGATTATGACCTTGATTTTAATCCATTTTTTTTATCATTCAGCATCATTCGCTCTCAAAATGTCTGTGTGTTTATCTCTGCTATGTTGATAATAATTGCTATATTTGCATCCATCTTTTTGCCTATTCTATCTTTTTTGTTGTCTCACAGGATAACTCTTAATACATATAATGTTATGACTAAAAAAAGGATTCTCTTATCTGTTTTTTTACTTCTGCTGGTTACCTTTTCGGCAGGAGCTCGCACAATAACTGGAACTGTCAAGGGTGCTGGGAAACCACTGGACGGTGTGCTTGTTACGGATGGTTTCTCTATCGTGCAGGCCAACTATAAGGGTGAGTATTCAATCGACCTTAATGACAAGGCAGAATTTGTCTACATCATCACTCCACAGGGCTACGTGGCCGACTTCTCCAGTGGTACGCCGCAGTTCTACCAACGTCTGCAGGACGGCAAGCAGGTCTACAATTTCGAACTACAGAAGATGAAGGGCGATCCACGTCATTATGCTATGATCACTATGGCAGACCCACAGATAGACACCCGTCAGGACTTCGACAAACTGATGAAGGAGTCGCTCCCCGACATCAAGGAGACTGCCGCGCAATATCAGGATGCTCAGGTGGCCGGCATCATGCTTGGCGATATCTCGTGGGATGTCTATAGCAACAACGAGTTGGTCAAGGACTTCTGCCGTCAGGCGGGTTTCCCTATCTATCCTTGCATCGGCAACCACGACTATGACAAATACTTGAAACCCTCTGACAGTGCCGACTACGCATGGCAATATAAGCGCGACTTTGGCCCTGTCTATTATGCTTTTCAACTTGGCGAGGCCTACTATGTGGTGCTGAGCAATCTTAAATATACGGGTTATAAAGGCTATAAGGTGACTTTCGAGATGGAGGATCAGATGCGTTGGCTCGAACGGCTGTTACGCACCGCTTGGAATATGGGCAACCGTGTTTATATCTGTGCACATGCTCCCGTCAGGTCTTCGCCCGAATCTCCCTTCATCGGTGGTGCCGAGCATATCTTCAATATGCTGGCTTATAAGTTTGAGGCCAGCTTCCTCACTGCCCATTTTCATCACAATAGCAATAAAGACTTGGGCGCCAATATAATGGAGCACAACGTGGGTGCTCTCTGCGGCAACTGGTGGTATCCGCCTGTTGCCAGCGACGGCACTCCTCGCGGATATCAGGTGTTTGAGGGTTACGACCGTGACATCAAGGAATGGTACTTCAAGGCTACTGGCCATCCTCGTAGCTATCAGTTCAAACTGTATGCCCCTGGACGCGTGGCCGACCGCCCCAAGGCAGTCGTGGCTAAGGTTTGGAACTGGGATAGCGCTTGGCATATCCACTGGTATCAAGATGGCAAATTCATGGGCGACATGGAGCAGTTCTATTCCTTCGACCCCGAGTATCTCGAATATGTAAACGGCGCCAGGGTGGTCGATGACTATTTCCCTGTCCGTCACAATCGCTTCTTCTCTGCCATCCCTACCGATGGTGCTAAGGAAATCAAAGTGGAGGTCATCGACCGGTTCGGCAATATTTATACCGACACCGTTAAGCTCTGACTCCCGTAGCCGTCCACCGGCTCCTATACAGCTATAGGGGTTCGAAATCAGCCCAGGATGACTATGTTGGCATTCGGGTCCTCTCATAACCCGATAGACCTATTGGGTCTGTAAGATGCATGTGGGTCTTTCTTGTTGTTTGTCCCTTGTTTCCTAAACAGCATTCGGTTTCATGGATAGAAAAAACTCTATACTATCCTGCAAAATTTGTACCTTTGTTTGTTATCGTTTCTTTTTATCCGTTAGTCTATTGAATTGACAATAAATCATATATCAGCATAATAAGTAAATATCATCACACTATGGCAAAAGAGACCAATGATGCCGATGCATCGAGATTAGAAAAGTTGAAGATTCTGCAGAGCACGCTCGACAAGATTGAGAAAAGCTACGGCAAGGGTTCGATTATGAAGTTGGGCGATCGGCCCGAGGATGTCGAAGCTATATCCACGGGTAGCATCAGTCTGGATGCAGCCCTTGGTGTAGGCGGATTCCCTAAAGGACGCATAGTCGAAATCTATGGACCTGAGTCGTCGGGCAAGACCACACTGGCTATCCATGCCATTGCCGAAGCCCAGAAAAAAGGTGGTATCGCGGCCTTTATCGATGCCGAACATGCTTTCGACAGCACCTATGCCAAGAAACTCGGCGTCGACATTGCCAACTTGCTCGTTTCTCAGCCCGACAATGGCGAACAAGCCCTTGAGATTGCCGACAACCTGATTCGCTCGGGCGCTATTGATATTATCGTCATCGACTCCGTCGCAGCCCTCACCCCCAAGGCAGAAATCGACGGTGAGATGGGTGAGAGCAAGATGGGCTTGCAGGCCCGCCTTATGAGTCAAGCACTGCGCAAGCTGACGGCAACTATCAGCAAGACAAAATGCTGCTGCATCTTTATCAACCAGTTGCGCGAAAAGCTTGGCGTGCTCTTTGGCAACCCCGAAACCACTACAGGCGGAAACGCTCTGAAGTTTTATGCCTCTGTACGTATTGACATCCGTCGTACGCAGGCTATCAAGGATGGTGACCAGAACATCGGCAACCGTGTGAAAATAAAGATTGTGAAGAATAAGGTGGCTCCTCCGTTCCGCTTCTGCGAGGTCGACCTTATGTTTGGCGAAGGTATCTCAAAAATTGGAGAGATCATCGACCTTGGCGTGCAGTACGAGATTATCCGCAAGAGCGGTTCGTGGTTCAGTTATGGCGACAGCAAACTCGCTCAGGGACGTGAGGCTCTAAAACAGCTGCTTCGCGACAATCCCGAGCTTGCCGACGAACTGGAGGCAAAAATCCGTCAGGCTATGGCAACTAAAACCATGCCTGAGGAACCAGAGACCGATGATCAAGTGATTGATAACCTGGAAGATTGAGAGTTATTGGTCAGGTTTGCTATATGATTTTTTAGGGCGGGCGTTCTTTTCTTTTGCGTCCGCCCTATTTTTAAGATAATTTTTTTGTTATGGATTTACCTTCCACTGCTCTTCAGCGTGCCGTAGACCAGTTCTCGCGTCTCCCTGGCGTGGGACGTCGCTCGGCACTGCGCTATGCTCTGCACCTCCTGAATATGAGCGAGATTGATGTTCACGATTTCTCTGATGCTATGATGCATCTTAAATCGGAAGTCCGCCATTGTCAGCTCTGCCATAACATAAGCGACACCGACATCTGTCCTATCTGTGCCAGCCCTAAACGACAACGAGGTCTTTTGTGCGTGGTAGAGAATGTGCAAGAGGTTATGGCTATTGAGAATACGCAGCAGTACCGCGGACTCTATCACGTGCTCGGTGGTGTCATCTCGCCTATTGATGGCGTTGGCATCCATGACCTCACTATCGATGCCCTTATCCAGCGAGTGGCTTCGGGACAGCCTGATCCTATTGATGAGGTGGTTTTGGCTCTTCCTACCACGATGGAAGGCGACACTACTAATTTTTATCTCAATAAGCAGTTAGCGCCTCTTGGTGTGAAGGTTACCACGCTGGCTCGTGGTGTTGCTATCGGCGACAACCTCGAATATACCGATGAGATCACTCTCGGACGTTCCATCCTCAACCGTGTCCCCTTCAGTAGTTAGTATTTGTCGGTCCTTAGAGCCTTATTTAAGGTGTTAAAAGTGAAATTCAATTATTGATAATAAATTGGATTTATGGCTGTTGGTAAAATTGAAATGTTAAAATAATCTAAATGATATTCCATTATTTTGTCATTTCAAAAAAAAGTGAGACTTTTGCACCCGTTTTCGTTGAAAAGAAACAGCCTTGAAGACGGAAAGTTTCAAACAATAATCATCTAAAAATATATCATCATGTCTAAAGTTTGTGAAATTACTGGTAAGAAAGTGATTGTTGGCAACAACGTTTCGCACTCCCGCATCCACACCAAGCGTACCTTTGCCCCCAACCTCCAGACCAAGAAATTCTATATCCCCGAAGAGGATATGTGGATCACCCTCAAGGTCTCGGCTAAGGGTATGCGCATCATCAACAAGAAGGGCATTATCGCTGCTCTTGCTGATGCCGAGGCTCAGGGACACTTCAAATTCTAACCACATTCCCGAAAGTTCGTTCGTGTCGATACTGTTTCGACCCGCAGAACCCATAATTAAATCCATTTTTATTAATCCTTTAACAAGAAAGAGGTATTTACAATGATCGTAGTTCCTATTAAAGAAGGCGAGAACATCGAAAGGGCTTTGAAGAAGCTTAAACGCAAATTCGAGAAGACTGGCGTAGTCAAAGAACTCCGCGACCGTCAGAAATTCACCAAACCTTCGGTAATCGCCCGGGAACGTAGACTGAAAGCAATCTACGTGCAGCAACTGCGTCAGCAAGAGCTGGACAAGTAAGTCTTTCGGTTACGCATCACTGAAAAACGGGAAGGCGTCTCAACTTCGTTTGGGACGCCTTCCTGAATTATTCGGAAGGCAGATGTCGGCGAGGTGAGGCTCTTGGTCGATAAACAATAGTTTGTCGGATGCTCAATGCAGTTTTTTCATGGCTTTTGTTGTATGTGATATGCAGGCAGCACCGACTTCAGCATTGATCGCCACATCCTCCCGTGAATATCCGTTTCTTGAATTTGCGCCATATTAGGTCTACTTCTATTGTTAGCAATCACAACGGCTTAGTGTCACTATATGTTTTCAGATAAGATTATTCGATGGTACGAGGAAAACCAACGACAGCTTCCGTGGCGTAACATCAGAGACCCCTACAAGATATGGCTGTCGGAAATCATACTTCAACAGACCCGTATCGAACAAGGACGGGCCTATTATGACCGTTTTGTCGATGCTTTTCCTACAGTCGATGCCCTTGCCGAGGCTTCCGAGGAGGAGGTATTGAAAATGTGGCAGGGTTTGGGCTACTATTCGAGAGCCCGCAATCTGTATGCCGCCGCCAGGTTTATCGTCTCTCAGCTGCATGGCCGCTTCCCTACAACCTATGAAGGCGTGCTGGGCCTCAAAGGCGTGGGACGCTATACGGCGGCTGCAATCGTCTCTTTTGCCTATCGTATGCCCTATCCCGTCATTGATGGCAATGTGTATCGCCTCGTGGCTCGTCTTTTTGGCATCTCTACCCCGATAGGCACCAATAGTGCTTACAAGGAGTTCGAACAGCGCCTTTTTGTACTTATCGATAAGCAACGACCCGATCTCTTCAACCAAGCCATGATGGACTTTGGCTCTACTTTTTGTAAGCCTTCGGGATGCGACTGTGAAGGATGTATTTTTTCAAGAGAGTGTGTGGCATGGCAGACGGGACGTGTCAACAGCCTCCCTGTGCGCGGAAAACTCGTCAAGACCAAGGAACGTTACTTCCTTTTTCTTGACATCCGGTGGAACACCGGAACGCGCTCTTATACCGTTCTTCAGCAACGCAACGAACAAGACATTTGGAAGGGACTCTTCCAGTTTCCACTCATCGAAACCTCTGTCGCAGCCGACAGTTCGACGACCTCAACGCTTATATCGGAATGGTTGGCGCATCACCTCGGGGTATCTTCTTTCCTCGTGGGTGATGTGTGGCAGGCGACGCACAAACTAACTCATCAAACCCTTCACGCAACGTTTTTTCCTATTGTCTTGTCGGAAACTCCTATCGTGTCGCCGACCTCGCTGCTTATCCTCCCTTCAAACAAGCTCAATACCTATCCGATACCGCGTCTTATCGAGCGGTACCTTCTTCAAAAAGCTTAATAACTCATTGCCTGTATCAAAAAAAAACACTACCTTTGCGACACGCATTTGAAAAAGCTTTTTATTTATTAACGGTAGTAAACAACTGAAAATGGTAGGAGTAAACAAAGTTATCCTTATTGGAAATCTGGGTAAGAATCCCGATGTCGTCTCGCTCCCGCAAGACAGAAGAGAAGAAGGTACTATAGTGGTCAAAAAGGCCTCTTTCTCACTCGCAACAACAGAGTTTCATAAAAACCGCGATGGTGAACGCATCGAACAGACCGAATGGCACAATGTCGTCTGTTGGCGTCAGCTGGCTGAAATAGCCGAGAAAATCCTCCGCAAAGGCACTCAGGTCTATGTTGAGGGTAAGCTGCAGACCCGTTCATGGGAAGACCGTGACGGCAACAAACGTCATATCACGGAAGTGGTGGCGGATAATTTCACTGTGCTGTCCAATCGTAACCGTACCGACGAGCAACGCCCCAATATCGAGAAAGACCCTCTCTCGAACATCCTCGACGATGACACCGAGCCGCTTGGCGATCTTCCGTTCTAATCGATTGTATTTGTTATAAAAACAAAATAGGTTCGTAAGCATAACAATCGAAGCCTTCTTCGATTAATTCAAAACGATTTATATTTGCTATAAAACAAAATAGGTGCCGGATCAATATCAGGCACCTATTTTTCTATGTGTATGCGACGGGAACTTATATGGGAATACACTTATTCCTGTTATACTATAGGCCGCAAGCGGCTTTCCGAGCCATCTTTCTGTTCACGTTATCGCACGCCGTCATCTATTTTTTACCCAGCAGGCGGAACATGTTCTTTTTATAGGCTTCAACTCCCGGTTGGTTGAATGGGTTCACGCCAAGCATGTATCCGCTTACTCCGCAGGCATACTCGAAGAAATATATCAGCCGTCCGATGCTCGACTCGTTGAGCTCCGTAAGCTCTATTCGTATCACGGGCACTCCGCCATCATGATGTGCTTCTATCGTTCCTCGCTCGGCACAATGATTGATCTCCGTCAGACTTTTCCCTGTCAGGTAGTTCACTCCGTCAAGGTCTTTTTCGTCCGTGGGAATCTGTACCCTCTCATGACTATTGGCGACACTGACCACTGTCTCTATCAGGGTCCGTTCTCCTTCTTGCATATATTGGCCCATGGAGTGCAAGTCGGTCGTGAAACTGAGGCTGTGGGGCAGTATGCCTCGACCTTCTTTGCCTTCACTTTCACCATAGAGTTGTTTCCACCATTCGCTGACATATTTCAACGACGGTGTGAAGTTGGTAAGCATCTCCACTTTATATCCCTTTGAATAGAGTGCATTTCGGTAGGCCGCATAACGGAGTGCGTCGTTCTCTTGTGCCGGAAGTCTATGGTATTCCTGCATTGCTTGATGTGCTCCTTCTATCAGTCGGTGGATATCATATCCCGCCATCGCTATCGGAAGCAACCCTACAGGCGTGAGCACTGAGAATCTTCCGCCCACATTGTCGGGGATCACATAGCTGGAATAGCCCTCCTGTTCAGCTATCGCATGCAGGGCTCCGCGATGGGCGTCGGTTATCGCGATAATGCGCTCCCTCGCCTCCTCTTGCCCGTATTTTTTCTCCATGTGTCCTTTGATGATGCGGAAGGCTACGGCAGGTTCTGTGGTGGTCCCCGACTTCGAGATTACCGCCACCCCGTAGTCATAACGGTCTAACAACGGCATGAGCTGAGCATAGTAGTCCTCGCTTAGCGTATGACCTGCATATATTATATAAGGGTGCTTTCGCTCTTGTTCAAAGGGTGCAAACTCTGATTGCAAGGCTTCGATGACGGCTCGTGTGCCAAGATAGGAACCGCCGATTCCTATCACCACAAACAACCGGCATTTAGGAGTTAACCGCTTTACGTCGGACTCGATTTTTTTGATTTCGGCGCTGTCTATTCTCCCTGGCAGGTCTACCCAGCCTAAAAAATCGTTCCCGGCACCCGTCCCAGTCATGAGGGTCTTTCTTGCCTCCTCTGAAAGCGCCAAAAAATTGTTAATATCTTCGCTATTTACGAAATTTTCAGCGTTTTCTGTGTTGAAAAATAATTCTTTTTCTGTCATAATATGTACTTTTTTGAAAAAAAACTATAATTATAAAATCGTTGAAATGTAAATAATTACACAATAGAAACGTCATTTTAGTTAAAAATATTTTCCTGAAAATGAAAAAGTATGTATATTTGCAACCAAATCCCTTTGCGGGAGCCATGTAGGTACATATTGATAATAACTTAAATAACTAAAAAAGATATGTTGAAGAAACTGTTAAAATTTAGCGTCGTGGCCGGTCTCCTGATCGCTACCTCGACTGTCTCCGCCCAAAGCACAGAGGAATATCCTCGCTATGGCTTCTGGAGCAATTGGTCAATCGGAATCTCTGCCGATTTTGACAAACAGGCCAACCATCAGGCCCTCGAATTCTCGAAGGGTACCAGCATTGGCGGTTCTATTTTCCTTGAGAAGGAACTCAACTATGTGTGGGATCTCCGTCTCCGCGCCATGATGCCCGGCTTCTTCTCCAAAATGGAGAATGGCGTTCACGCCGACGATGCTTTTGCTGTCTACGGTCTGCTGACCGCTGGCTTCAAGTTCTCCGTCAATGACGCTCTCATGGGCTACAACCCCGAGCGTAGAGGTTCGTTCTACCTCTTTGGTGATGCCGGTCTTGCTATCTGGCATAACTACCTCACCAAAGGTAACGTCAACGACCACCACCGTCTCAACTTCGCCATGGATCTCGGTCTTGGCTACAGCTATAAGCTCAGCCAGCACTCCACCATCTTCATTGAGGGCGAACTTATCGACGTGGCTCACATCCCTAACATCTTCAAAAACAACCATCATGGCCTCGATGCTATGGTTTCCCTCGGCTATGCCTTCAACTTCGGTGTTACCGCTGCCGACCAGGAACTCATCGCTCAGCGTGCTATGCTGACCCAGGAGAACCTCGATGCTCTCAACGATCAGATTGCCAACCTCGAAAAACAGGTTGCTGACGGCAAGAAAACCGAGAAGAAACTCGAAGGTCGCATCAGCGAACTTGAGAACGAACTGGCTGATGCCAAGGTCAACGGTGGCAACCAGCAGGCTGCTAAAGAACTGCAGGCTAAAATCGACCAGATCAAGAACGACCAGCTCACTTTCTACGCTCTCCCATTCTCTATCCAGTACGGTGTCGACCAGTACACGGTTACCGGCAAAGAAGAGCAGAAACTCAAAGCTATCGCTCGTGTCATGAAAGACAACCCCAACACCAAATATATGATCTACGGCTTCTGCGACTATACCGGCAGCGACGAGTACAACATGAAGCTCTCCCAGAAACGTGCTGAAGAGGTCAAACGTCTCCTCGTCAACAAGTACGGTATCGCCGAGGATCGTCTTGAGGCTAAATGGAAAGGCAAGAGCGCTCCCTTTGGTGACATCAAGTACAGCGTCAACCGTCGCGTCTCTATCTATCGCGTGATTGAATAGTCTGACTGACATAGATAAAAAAAACCTTCCCCAACCGGGAAGGTTTTTTTTATATCCTACAATAGTGTTATAATATAGCAGGTCTGGCACCAAACGCAATTTCATCTCCCTTCAACATGTTCCTACAATAACGCCATATTTTATCGAACCCAACACCGGGCGGGTGGTTGTTTCGGTTGTCGGAGACCCTATAATAACGCTACAATTTAGCACCCCGACACCGCTACTCTATTTCGTTTAAGATGAGAATTACCTGCAATAACGCTACGATTCTGTGGGCCCGACACGGCTACTCTATATCGTTGAAGAAGAGAATCACCTACAATAGCGCTACAAGTCACGGACCCGACACCCGCCTTCGCCTACGAGTTCCTCCGAAGAAGGTAATAATAATCCCTTTTTTTAGCGAGACGACACTAAGAAGTACACCACATGGGAAGTTTTGAGTCAATAATAGACCTTTTTAGCTGTTGTATTTCTTGCATTTACCGAAATGTAACCCCATTTGTCAATGGCATATACCCTTGTTTTTAGATGCCTGTCCGCTACAATTGTGAAGTAGAAGAACTGGATAGGTTTTACCTTTCAGATAAAGGAACCCGCAACCCTTCTTTCTTATACAATGGGGTAGCAGTCGATGTGTCTTATTTTTCAGATAAAGGAACCCGCAACCCTTCTTTCTTATACAATGGGGTAGCAGTCGATGGGTCTTATTATTCAGATAAAGGACCCGCAACGCCTTTCCATACACAATGGGGTAGCAGTCGATGTGTCTTACTTTTCAGATAAAGGAAACCGTAACCCTTCTTTCTTACACAATGGGGTAGAGGTTGATGAATCTAACTTTTCAAAAAATGGAAACTACAACGCCTCTTTATCGGTATGTCGGTAATTATATCTTTCTTGTCTTTATAGGGCTTTAATAAATCTAAAAACGCCTATTGCTTGTGTTGGACGTTCATGTAGTATATGTTCTATTTTCTTCTCATGATACCATATATTTCTTATGTTTGCGAACGCACGCAACAGATGAAATCAAGTGAGAATTCTCTCTCCGCATGGATTACGAAAGCACTATATCCATGAGTGCACGTAGCAGCGTGTAAAACACTATTTATAAGCCTGAATATATAGCACAGCACCTAATGCCTGTGAATATACTCGACAGATTGAAATAAGCGCGTGTTATTTGTCCGCATGTATTGTGTTGATCTTTTTTTTCCACGAACGCCTGCGGTTGATGTGTGTAGTCATGATGCCCATGAACACTCGAAACAGACTGCAACAATCGCGAGTTGTCCGTCTGTTCATCGGCTACGACATCCTGTGGCATTACATGGATAAGATTTTCATCTCCACTCGCCGGTTGTTGGCTCGTCCTGCTTCTGTAGCATTGGTGTCGACGGGTTCGAATGATCCGCGCCCTTTCCATTGCAGGCGTTTGGTATCGATACCTTTCTTGATAAGATATTCAACCACTGCCTTCGCTCTGCTCTCCGAGAGGCGCATATTGTACACCGCTTCGCCCTTACTGTCGGTATGTCCTATAATCATGATTTTCATTGTCGGATAGTGATGCAGTAAGGATAGTAGACGTTGGAGCTCGTTGTACGACTGCTGGAGTAATGTGCTTTTGTCAAATTCGAAGAATATATTATGCAGTATTATTGTGTTCCCTTTTTTTATCTGGTTTTCTTCGAAGGATGTTTGTACATCGACGGGTTGTTTTTCGGGTGTGTTGTTGTTTTGTACCTGTTCGGGTTTGGTTTTACTTACGGACGGATTGTTATCGAGTTTGACGGGCTTTGGGCACTGTTGCAGGGTTAGCGACACATCATCTATGAAGTAGTATGCCCCTGTCAGTTCGTGCGTCAGTGAGTCGTCGTCCATGATACCTGATTTTGATGCTGGCAGGAAATTGCCTATTGTGAGAAACCGCTCACCCCCCTGGGCCGTGAAGGTCCCTTCTACTTTCTGCCACCGCCGCCAGTCTAGCAGAACGCTGTCCCGCGAATTCTGCACCTGTGGTGTGTAATAGGTTGATATGGTTTGTGTCGTCCCCCAGCCCAAGTCTCTTGTTTCCTGTTGGCTAAGTACTCGGTGAGAGGTGTCTTCCAATCTATTGGTGGTGAGTAGCCCACCCATGGTAGCAATGCCGCAGGTTGAGTATTCTGAGAGGCTTACGTAGAATGAAAGGTGATAGATGCATCCTGCTTGCAGCGATTCTTTCAGTTCGGTTTGTATGTACTCACGGTATTCGGTCTTGTTGCAATATATTCCACAATAGCCGTTGCCGCTGTGCGGTTGCTGATAGCCCATTTTGTTACGCGGTATGCCGCAGCTTTGTTGGCTGCATTGATTGAAATAGTCGGCACTCCCACTGGTCGGCTGATACCACCCTTCTACGATAGTGAGTTGTCCTGATGCCTCGATTCGCTGAGGACACTCCAGATATTCTTCAAAGGATGGGTTATAGATAAGGTTGTGTGGCTTCTTTTTGTCTTGTGCCACCACGCTTGTCTGTAGCACGATGCCGAGAAATGACGCTATGAGTAGGATATGTCGCACTGATTATTGTTTTTTTGTTGTTTTCATCATCTCTTCCCATAAGAGGTCCGCGGGTCGCTGCCAGCTGAAAAGCTGACGTCGGGCCTTCCCTTTTTCTATGAGCTCCTTCCTGAGTTCCGGCGACTGGGCAAGTTGCCGCATACCGTCAGCGATGGCTTCGATATTCGTAGGGTCTACAAGTATGGCTGCATCGCCTGCCACCTCGGGCATAGAAGTTACATTAGATGTGATAACGGAGGTTTCGGCATAAAAAGCTTCGAGAATAGGAATCCCAAACCCTTCAAAAAAAGAGGGATAGACAAGTGCGATTGCCGTCCCCATCAGACGTGCCAGCTCCTTAGGCTCTACGTGGCCAAGGAATACCACCTCTTGTCTATGCTGCATAGATTCATAGGTTTGTTCCAACTCGCCTTTCCAGTATTGTCGTGCTCCCACTATGATGAGGCGTGTGTGTTTTTCATCATCTTGTTTAAAGATGTCAAAAGCTTTTAGCAACCCGGTTAGGTTTTTTCGTTTATGGATGGTGCTTACAAAGATGAAGTATGGGTCTCCTTGGGTATATTGTTTGCGTACTTCTTCTTGTTCTTTTTTCTCGATGGGTGTGTAGTTGCTGTGCGAACCATTGTAGACCACGCCGATTTTTTCCAGTGGTATGTTGTAGGTTTTGGATATATCTGTGCGCGAGTACTGCGATACGGTGGCTATCCAGTTGGCCCTCTTGGCATATAGCGGGAAGAAGTGCGACATGTAACGTTGATGTGATGGCCTCAGATTGTCCTTAGTGTGTTCGAAATTGAGGTCGTGTATTACATCGATTGTCGGCACTTTGCTGTGCAAAGGAATAAACCCGTCGGTGGATAGATACAGGTCGATTTGGTAGTGTCTCAGGGCCCATCTTGTGGTCCATTCAAAGTAGATGTACCACAAGACGGGATGTCGCGCTGGAGGAAAGAGCACTACAGGGTGGACGTTTTCGCCAAAACAGAACTCCTCCGACACCCTTCGGTCGAAAAAAAAGAAAAAATCATGCTCGGGATGTGATGTCACCATTTGCCGCAATGTCTCGCACGTGAACCATCCTATCCCGTCCATTTTGCCTGCTATTAGCAAGCGCGTATTAACCGCTATGCGCATCGATGGCTTTACTTTTGCAGTACCGTCTTTTCTATCACAACGGGGAAGTAGGTCTGCTCCAGTTGATGAATCTTTTGGGCTAATGTGTCTGGAGTGTCATCGGGGGTTACCTCGCAATGGGCCTGAAATAGTGTTGTGCCTCGGTCGTACTGCTGGTCAATGATATGTATGGTGATACCGCTCTCTTTCTCATGATTGGCAATGACAGCCTCATGGACATGCTCGCCATACATCCCTTTACCGCCATATTTAGGAAGCAAAGCGGGGTGTATATTGATGATACGGTTTGTGAAATAATCTAATAGGTTTTGGGGTATCATAAGCAGAAAACCTGCTAATATTACATAATCGATTTTCTTCTCTTTTAGGTAGTTGAGAACTTCCTCTGTCTCGTTGAAGTCATGTTTGTTGAAATAACGAGCCTCTATTCCGAGGTTTTTGGCACGTTCCGCTATATAGGCATCTCGTCGATTATAGATAATGCAGGCAACCTCTATTTCTTTGCTCTCTGCAAAGTATTCACTGATGCGTTGTGCATTGGTTCCGTTGCCGGAACCAAGGATGGCGAGTCGGATGGGTCTATTCATAAGTGTTATTTATATGTGTTAGAAATATGAAAGCATTATGGGATTTATGTTTATTGAAGTCAGCGAGGTGTTATTTATATGAGTTAGAGATATGAAAGGTTTTTTTATGACATATTGAATCATATATGGTCACTTACTGATTTCTTCCTTTTATTATCTTCAGGTTCAATAAACTTGAAAACTGGGATTGTAGCGAGGGCAATATCTTTTGTGTTTTTTGCAGTTTGCAGGTGTTATCAGTCTATATGATATTCTGAATTAATGGTTTATATTTGTTTTTTAGTTATGAAATACGTGGAGTCCGTCTCTTGCCCTTGATGGTAGGCTAAATTCATTGAGATTTTTGATTTATATATTTTTAACGAAAATGAGGCCGTTTAATTGTGCTCTTTGATTGATGTCGGTCTTAGCTGTAAGACTCTACAGAGTCGAGAGTATTCATAAAAAACTCTTGCATCTAACCATCTATTCCTTTCCTGTTTATATTTCAATTATATACATATTTTATTTGAAGAGTTGGCGGCCTACAAATACACCCCCCTTCCTTTTAGAAAAGAATTGAAATGTTAAAAAAACGTTTTATTTTCACATTTTTTAACATAATTTTATGTTCAGATATCTCTTTGCTTTTCATTTAGTTAATATTATGTTAAAAGCGAGTACGTTTGAAAAAACAGCTATATATGTTTTTTTTTTCGTTACTTTGCACTTTCGTTTAACCAATAAAACCGATTAACATGTCAGAAAACATTGAACAAAAAGTAAAAGAAATCATTGCTGACAAACTGGGTGTCGAAGAAGCTCAGGTGGTCCGCGAAGCTAGTTTTACCAATGATCTCGGTGCCGATTCTCTCGATACCGTCAGTCTGATCATGGAACTCGAAAAGGAGTTTGATACGACTATTCCTGAAGAGATGACGGAAAAAATCACCACCGTTGGCGATGCTATCGATTTCATTGCTGACCGCGAAGCTTTTATCGCAGCTCACAAGTAAAAAAGTTTTTCCCCCTTTCAGTATCTATGGAACTGAAAAGAGTTGTTGTAACCGGGCTCGGAGCACTTACTCCTATTGGATTGGACCTTGCTTCTTTTTGGTCGGGTCTTACTAACGGCGTAAGTGGTGCGAGCCTGATTACTCGTTTTGATCCCGAGCAGTTTAAATGTAAGATAGCATGCGAACTCAAGGGATATGACCTCCAAAACTATTTTGAAAAGAAGGAAGGCAACAAGCTCGACCTTTTCACCCAATACGGTATTATAGCTGCCGATGAGGCTATTGCAGACTCTGCTTTGCTGCAAGATGCTCAGGTCGACCGTTCCCGTATAGGTGTAATCTGGGGCTCTGGAATGGGCGGGGTACGCTCGTTTCAAGACGAAGCCATGGAGTATCAGCGTAATGGTCGAATGCCACGTTTTAGCCCCTTCCTGGTCCCTCGGACGATTACTGACATCTGTGCTGGCTATATCTCTATTAAGCATGGCTTAAAGGGTGCTAACTATGTCACTACTGCTGCTTGTGCGTCCTCAGGCGTGGCCATTGCTGACGCCTTCGATGCCATTCGCCTTGGTAAGGCTGTCGCTGTGGTAACCGGAGGTTCGGAGGCGGCGGTAACGGAAATCGGTATTGGCGGTTTCTCATCGATGCGGGCTCTTTCTACGCGCAATGATGACCCTCAGACCGCTTCTCGTCCGTTTGATAAGGATCGCGATGGCTTTGTGCTTGGCGAAGGTGCCGCCGCGCTTGTTCTCGAGGAGTACGAACATGCTCGTGCGCGTGGCGCCCGTATCTATGCCGAAGTCACCGGTTACGGTCTCACCGCTGATGCCCATCATATCACAGCTCCTCATCCAGAGGGAAAAGGTGCTCAGGAGGCCATGCGTCTTGCCATAGAAGAATCAGGTATGAGCCCCAATGATGTGGATCATATCAACACCCACGGCACATCTACGCCTTTGGGCGATAAGGCAGAAACAACAGCCATTGTCAACCTCTTTGGCGATCATGCCGCCGATATTGCTGTCAACTCTACGAAGTCTATGACGGGACACATGCTCGGTGCTGCTGGTGCTGCCGAAGCTACTGCCGCCATCCTCGCTATCTTCCACGATATCGTTCCTCCCACCATCAACCATTTCACCGATGATGAAGACCTGCCGCAGCTTAACTATACTTTTGGTACCGCGGCTCATCGTCCTGTAAGATTTGCCTTAAGCAACGCCTTTGGTTTTGGCGGACACAATGTGTCGCTTGCTTTTCGCAAGATGTAATGTGCCTTATGTGGTTTTGGCAGAGGAAAAAAAAGGAAGACGAGGCTTTCTATAATTTCTTCAAAAATATACTGGGTTTCACGCCCCGTAATACGTATGTCTACCAACTTGCGTTCATCCATCGTTCGCAGTCGGAAGAAATTATCCATGGCCATCGAATCAACAATGAGCGTTTAGAGTATCTGGGTGATGCTGTTTTGGGCGCTATTGTTGCAGAATATTTATATAAGCGCTTCCCCAACAAAGGAGAGGGTTTCTTGACCGAGACACGTTCGAAAATCGTTTCGCGTGCCAATTTGGGCCATCTGGCTCAGAAAATAGGACTCCTTCAGCTAATACAGTATAATCGCACCTCCCATGGCATTTTCAAATCAATGGGGGGCGACGCTTTTGAGGCTCTTGTGGGGGCCATATACTTGGAAAAAGGCTACAAATTCACACGTCGTGTCATTATTGAACGCATACTCTCCCTTTATCTTGACGTAGACGAAATCACCCATACGATAGTCAATTATAAAGGCAAACTGATAGACTGGGGACAAAAAAACCGTCATAAGATAGTTTATGAGGTCTTGCGTACCATACGCATAGATAATGGCGCACAGCGTCAGTATGAGGTATGTGTAAAGATTAACGATTCTATCGCGGCTACGGCAATAGACTATACCATAAAGGCCGCCGAGCAGCGTGCTTCCGAAAAGGCTTTCCATGCTGTTATTGAGGAGAACGATGCACATGCAAAGGAGCAGGGAGACAACTAAAGTCCAACATCGGCCCGTTGTTCCTTTTGAATATGAAAAGACAGTAACACAACAAGATGTAGAACGCTACAAGAAAGCGTACACCGCCGAAATCCTTCGTATCAATAATTCGCCAGACTACTAGACACTGCCCGATGACGAGTTGCAGGATGCCCTACACCTTCCCACAGATGACGAGATTAGGGATTCATTAGAGATTCATGGGGGTACTCCCGAGGGACGGGCAGGAATGGCTGCCTACATCGGGATGAACTATGCACACTAATGACAAATGCTAAAAAAAAAGGAACTGCAAAGTTACAAAAGAACTCCGCACACGTCTCCTATTGGTTGTTATCACTGTCTCCTAAAAATGTTTTTACCTCAGAGTCATTGCTTTTACTACGTGACAAGCCCTCTTTGGGGCTCTTTCAACGACTGTCTGCTAAAGAAGTCGTTGATTTGGCTGTGATGAAACTTATGAAGCATGACGGTTTTGACGTTTTTTTAGCCTTTTACGGGGTGTACAACCTTCGAAAATGGCTATCATGCCCATCATATTGTTTGTCCGATAAAACAGGTGCTTTTTAACGCCATCTTTGTTACCGAACTCTAATATTTGCTATTGAAGTCAAATCGGTCATCAGAGGTGCTATAATCTATGGCGAAGTATGCTATATATCACAGTCATTTTATTGTATAGTTGTGTTCTAATGACAATCGTTAGAAAAGCTGATTTACAAAATATATGTATCTATCGTTTACGAAGTTGGGCGAATAACCGATTTGGATTAGATATTTACGGGGACAACCATGAAAAAAAATATTCTCATGACCAGTTCGGGATGGTGGGAAACAGGTCATGCGAAACACCAGTGTAGGGGATGTGTTAGCTGCCGATAATCTAAGGGCGGCGACTGGCTAAAAGTTAGAGAATAGCTTCGCTATTTGTTGGGCCAGTTGTTGTCGTGGCTGCATGGCATCGACCCAGTAGATCTGGGTCCCTCGCCGCTCCATATGTCGAAACCATGTCATCTGGCGTTTTGAAAAACGGCGTATATCGGTGTATAGTTGTTCCCTCATTTCGTCATAGCTGCATTGGCCAAGGAGATAACGCGTGATGTTTTTGTATTCCAAGCCGTAGCGTAGCAAGCGTTCGATGGGTACCCCTTTGTTGATGAGTCCCTCTACTTCGTCGATCATTCCGTTTTCGAGACGTTGTTGCAGTCGCCTTCCGATACGCTCAACTACTATCTCTCGTGGCAGACTGAGCCCTATGACGAGATGTCTGAGCTGTGGCATCGGTTGATAGGCGTCGGGATTCTTTTGTTGGAACTCTTGTATTTCAAGTGCCCTAATGAGTCGTTCGCGCGTCTCTGTATCTGTATGGTTGTGTAGTTTGATAAAACTGGACAGTCGTGCTGTTAGTTCTTCATTGCTATAGGGTTCGAGTGTTCTGCGGTATTCTGCATCCACAGGCGCATCGGCCAACTGATAGCCTTTGACGATGGACTCTATATATAATCCTGTCCCACCGCATACAATTGGGGTATGCTTGTCCGCAATAATCTGATGGTATGCGGCAAGAAAGTCGCCCTGGAATTGATATACGCTGTATTCCTCTCCCGCATCTCGGATGTCAATAAGATGGTGGGGAATGGTACGGTTGCCAACGGTGTATTCGTCAAGGTCTTTGCCTGTCCCTATGTCCATCCCACGAAACACTTGACGTGAGTCGGCACTGATAATCTCTCCATCCAGCAATAATGCTACTTGGACTGCTAGTGCTGTCTTCCCACAGGCGGTAGGACCTGTGATGGTCAATAGTTTGTCGGAAGATGATGTCAAGAGAGGGTCTAATCTATGAAGAAGAGGCGTCCGCGCTGTTTGTCGAACTCATATTCGCCAAACTGTGACAGACCGGCACGACTGATGGTGAATTTGTAGTTTACTCCCTTGACGATGACTACTTCAACATTGCGTAGTTTTTTGGAACCTATCCATATCTCTTTGAGTATGACGGTGGATTTGTCGAGGATATTGCCCTCTGGGTCGAAGGCGTTGTCTCGGTCGGGGAAGTCTTCCTTGTTGATGCGACGTTGGTAGAGGTAGCTCATGGCCTCCTCCCATGCCATCGAGATGGGTTCCGTATAGCGTTCGTCAATGCGCATCGTGGTAGAGGCTCCATTGACCACACATTGTACTTCGCCTTCCGATGAGTTGATCATAGTCACCGAAACCATGTCGTCGTGATGTATGATTTCGGGATCTTTCTCGGTCTCTTCGATGGGTTTGTTGACAAGGTCGATTACCTTCCCGTCTTCAGTTTGCTTGGCCACTGGTGTGTCGGAGGCCATGTTCTCTACGAGTCGCTTCGATACATAGTCTGTGCGGAGAACACGGAATTCGATACGACGATTGAGTAGGTGAGCAGCTTCTTGGTAGTCGCCCTCGGGTAGGTGTGAGATATAGTCGCAGGCCATCTCGGTGCCTGCCGAGAAGGTGTATACTTTGCCTCCCAGATTGATATTGACATCGTGCTGCAACACGCGGGGTTCCCTTTCGCCATAGCCTTTGGCCACAAGTCTGTCGCGTTCGATGCCGCGCGACACAAGGTAGTCGACTACCGACTGAGCACGACGCTGAGAGAGTGTATCGTTGGTGAGCCCGAGGAATGGGCGACAGTCGGTATGGGCACGAATCTCTACTACGATGTTGGGATTGTTGCTCATGATGAGGTAGAGGTCCATAAGCGAGTCCATAAACTCTTCCTTGAGGTCCCATTTGGAGAGGTCGTAGCGTATCTCGGGAAGCATGACGGGCTGATGAGGTACCGGCTCTATGCGGAAGTCGTGGACGATATCTTTATCAGTGGTGTAGCCTTTGGTGCTCTCGCTACCTTCTGTGGTGAAATAGTCCACTTTAGAGACAATGAGTTTATAAACGACATTGCGACGAACCACATCGGTGCCGAAACGATAGAACCCGCGACGGTCGGTGTAGGTGTCGTTTTCTGAGCCGTCGGAACCTACCAGTTTTACTTTGGCGTTATTTACAAGCTGCATGGACTTCTCGTCACGGACAATGCCCTCGATAGAATAGACCAACGGGGCCACGGTGAAGTAGAAGAGGTCGTCGTGAATGTTGTCAATCTTTTTACCCTTGGTTTGAACGTTTTTGTTGTGTGGGTCTTCGAAGGGGCGGTTGGAGGAGAAATAGCCTCGTTCTTCTACCGTGCTATGGTCGTCGGCAGGATAGTAGAGGATGCTCATCTCGTCGTAGCTGGAGTTGATGGGCACGCCGAGGTTTTCGGGGTCGGAGAAGCGAGATCCCGAGATTTCGGTGCGGAAAAGGTCGTAGCCACCAATGCCTGGGAGTCCGTTGGAGGAGAAATACATCAGGGAGTCGTAGCGTAGCACGGGGAAGGCTTCGCGTCCCGGAGTATTGATTACAGACCCGAGGTTGACGGGTTTGCCAAACTCTTCGCTTGTGGAGGAGCGACGGGCCACCCACAGGTCGTAGTCTCCCTTTCCACCAGGCATGTCGGACGAGAAATAGAGTGTAAGCCCATCGGATGAGACGGCGGGGTAAAGGTAGTTGTAGGCTGTGTCGCCCAGATAGACGCGCATGGGTTCGCTCCATTCCTCGACAGTGGTCTCGCCTTTCTTCTTCTTTTTCTTCTTGGTGTTTTTCTTTTTCTTGCCTTTCCCGTCGTCGGCTACTTCAGGCTCGGCAGGCTCTCCATAGGTAGAGGTGTATATGTAGCAGCCTTGTGTCTGGTTTTTGCGCGCGTCGCAGCGGGTGAAATAGATGGTGCGTCCGTCTGGCGAGAAACAGGGCTCACCTTCGTTGACGGGCGAATTGATGCGTCCCTGCGATTCGAGCAACTCGGGCTCCTGTGTCCATACGCCACGGCGGTCCATATAGACTTGATAGAGATCGGAAAAGGCTTGCCCGGTCCAAGCGTCAACGTTTTCGTTCTCTGTGGCGCCAAAGCGCGAAGAGGTGAAAACAATCTTGGTGGTATCGTTGCCGAAGAAGCGCGGCCCCCATTCGTTGTATTCTGTGTTCCAGTTCTCTACGCGTTTGATGACGTGCCGTGTGCGATTGTTGATGAGGTGGCGCACCATGATGAGAGACTCGTTGCGGCTGCGGGCAAATTCGTCGTCGGGTACGATGTTAAGATACTCTACATACATCTTCTCTGCTTCCTCGAATTTGCCTTCGTAGCGGTACATTTCGGCCAGATAGTAGTAGACCTTGGGCTCCGTAGTGTAATATTTGCTGCTGATGAGGCGACGATAGTGGCTTTCAGCCTCTATATAGTTGTTCATCAATCGGTGGCATTCTGCCATCTGGAAGTAAATACGGTTCTTCTCTGTCTTGTTGGACCCTATTTTGCGGTAGGCTTCCTCGTACTTTTCGAGAGCAGCAATATACTGACGCTGTGAGAAAAGTTTGTCGGCTTTTTCAGCCATGCTGGTTTTCTGTGCCCAAACGCTGCCAGCACCTATAATCAGGGCAAGAAGCAAGAGCAATCCTCTTTGAGCAGTCTTCATATTACGTTTCGATGCTATGATGTTATCTATATATTATTCATACGATTAATTCGTGCTATGCGGTATTGGCATGGCACGAAATAATTTGCTAAAATACATATTTTTTTTGATTAAGCAAGTTTCGATTCGGCTATCTCTTTCGTTATCACTAATTCAGACTCTTTTTTCAGTGTCGGAAGATCGAACATGAAATCCATCATGAGGCGTTCCATGATGCCGCGTAGTCCGCGTGCTCCCAAATGGCTTTCGATGGCTTTATCGACGACCACATCGAGGGCCTCGTTATCGAATGTCAGGCTTACGCCGTCGATGCGGAAGAGCTCTTGATATTGTTTGACGAGGGCATTGCGCGGCTCGGTGAGTATGCGGCGTAGGGCTTCGCGGTCCAAGGGATGCAGGAAGGTCAGCACCGGAAAACGCCCCACGAGTTCGGGAATGAGTCCGAATTTTTTGAGGTCCATCGGCTCTATGTATTGCAGCATATTGTGTTTTTCAATGCTTTCGCGCGTCTTGCTACCGCCATAGCCTATAATGTTCGATTTCAGGCGGGAGGCAATGTTGCGTTCAATGCCGTCGAAGGCTCCGCCCGAGAGAAAGAGTATGTTGCGCGTGTCGACGGCAATCATTTTCTGCTCGGGATGTTTGCGTCCGCCCTGTGGCGGGACGTTTACCACGGCACCCTCCAGCAGTTTGAGCATGGCCTGCTGGACTCCCTCGCCGGACACGTCGCGTGTGATGGACGGGTTGTCGCTCTTACGGGCTATCTTGTCTATCTCGTCGATGAAGACGATGCCCCGTTCGGCGGCATGCACGTCGTAGTCGGCTGCTTGCAGCAGTCGCACAAGCACGTTTTCTACATCGTCGCCCACATATCCGGCTTCAGTTAGTGTGGTGGCATCAGCAATGGCAAAAGGCACGTTGAGCATGCGTGCTATGGTGCGTGCCATAAGGGTTTTGCCCGTTCCGGTCTCACCAACGATGATAATGTTTGACTTGTCAATCTCCACTGCTCCCTCCTTCATGGGGTTCTTTTTGGAGTTCGCGGGGGTATTTTTTTGTTGCTGGTCGAAATAGCGTATGCGTTTGTAGTGGTTGTAAACAGCTACGGCAAGCACGCGTTTGGCTTCGTCTTGCCCGATGACATACTGGTCGAGATAGTCTTTGATGGCCTGTGGGGTGGGCACATCCAGTGTGTCTATGGATTTGGGGTTGCGCGATTCTCTTCTGAGTTCTTCAAAAATAGAGGTCACACTGGCGTTACAATCGCTGCATATCAGTCCGTTGAGTCCCTGTACGAGCTGGCCGGCCTCCGACTCGCTTCGGCCACAGAATGAGCAATGGTTTTCTGTATGTTTTGCCATGGGGTGTTAGTTGAGTATGATGATTGGTAGTGTTTTTTTTGATGAAGCTAAAGCGCTGATGCCTGTCCTTTCAGCCTATAGCAGTGACATGTGGTTGGCATCGAGGCGTATGAAAATGAACAGCAGGATAGTGAAGGCCAGCAATGATGAGCCGCCGTAACTGAAGAACGGCAGCGGGATGCCGATGACGGGTAGTAATCCGAGCACCATGCCAATGTTGACCATGAAGTGAAAGAAGAGTATCGATGCCACGCAGTAGCCATAAAATCGGGCAAAGAGCGATGCCTGTCGTTCGGCCATGGTGATCAGATGTTGCAGCAGCCATGTGTAGAGCAGAACCAGTGCCATGCTGCCGAGGAACCCCCATTCTTCGCCTACGGTACAGAAAATGAAGTCGGTCTCCTGTTCGGGAACGAAATGGGCCGGGGTGATGGTGCCTTTAAGGGCCCCCTTGCCGGTGAGGCCTCCTGATCCTATGGCTATCTTGGCTTGATGGACGTTGTAGCCTTTGCCTTGCAGGTCCAGGGTTGGGTCGTAGAGCACCTTGATGCGGTTCTGCTGGTGGGGTTCAAGCACATGGTCGAAGATATAGTCTACCGAGAATACAAACCCGCAGCATATCAGCAGTGCGGCAATGGCTTTCACATAGTCTTTGGTTTTGGGTTTGCCCAGATAGATGAAGAGATAGAAAAGACAGCCGAGCAGTACGAGGCCGCAGAGTATGTAGTTGGTGAAGCGGCCAAAGATTTCGGATGTGGCCCCTACGAAGAGCGCCACGGCAATGAACCCGATGGAGAAGATCAAGGGTGGCATTCCGATGCGATAGAGAGGAATGAGGAAACTGGCAAATACGAGGGTGGAACCTGTGTCGTGCTGCAAGAAGATGAGCGCGGCAGGAAGCCCCAGAAGTAAAAGGATTGTGCCCCATGTTTTCCGCTCTGCGATGTCGACGTCCTGTCCGCTGAGGTATTTGGCAAGGACGAGTGCGGTGGCAAATTTAGAGAATTCCGACATCTGTATCTTGATGGGGCCTATCTCGATCCATGAGACTCCTCCGTTGGTCGATTTGCCGATGGCAAGGGTGAGGATCAGCATGAGGAGTACGCCTATATAGAAGATATACGCTCCGTTGGAGTAGATACGTGCCTCGGAGAATAGAATTAACGTGGCAAAGATGGCAGATATGACAATCCATATCATCTGTTTGCCATGTTGTACACTGAGGTCGAACACCTCGGCATGTGCTTCGGTATGACATGCCGCAAAAATGTTGAGCCACCCAAATAGAACGATGATGGCATAGAGAACAATCGGGGTGTAGTCTATCTTCTTGTATGTGCTGCTAATGGCCACGGTCTTATTTTTTCGGGGTTGCGGGCTTGGGTTTCATGAGCGGCTGACATGGCGATGCCTCCATGTAGGTGCGTTCCACCTCGGTGCGTTCCACGGTACCTTTCAGGTATTTCTCTATGATGAGTCCTGCAATGGGCGCGGCCCACGTGCCGCCGCCGCCGGCAGCATTCTCTACATAGACGGAAAGGGCTATCTTGGGATCGTCCTTGGGTGCGAAGGCTATGAAGACGGAATGGTCTGCACGCTTGACTTTTCCTACGTAGTTTTCTGCCGTACCGGTCTTCCCGCAGACCGAGATGCCTGGCACTGCGGCACGGTGGCCAGTGCCTCCCGGGGCATACACCACGTCGTTCATTCCTGCCACGGCGATGTCGAAGTAGCGCTTGTCGATGCCTGTTTGGTGTTTGGTAACGTACTCCTTGCGTCGTGTCTTGACAGAGTCATTGCCCACATATCGTACCACATGCGGGGTGATATAGTAGCCTCGATTGGCTACAACGCAGGCCAGATTAGCCATTTGTATGGGGACCACGAGTACCTCGCCTTGGCCTATGCTGTTGGAGTAGATGGTGGAGAATGACCACGTATGGCCTTTGTACCATTTGTTATAGAATGACGTGTCAGGGATATAACCCGATTTGACGTTAGGGAGGTCTATGTCCAGCCTCTGCCCGAAGCCGAAACGAAGCATATAGTCGCGCCATACCATGAGTCCATATTGGCTGTCTTTGAAGACATTCTTGTATTTGCCCTGCTGGATCATACGGTTGTAGACGTTGTAGAAGTAGGGGTTGCAGGACATCTTGATGGCATCCTGCACGCGACCCGCCGAGGGATGATTGTGGCAGCCTACGAGACTTTTGTTGCATGCAAACCCTGTCGTGGGTGTGATGACCCCCTGCTGTAGGGCCGCCATGGCTTGTGCCACCTTAAAAATGGAGCCCGGGGGATAGGCTCCTTGCAGTGCCCTGTTGTAGAGGGGTTTGTTGGCATCGGCTTCGAGCATGCTGTAGTTGTCGCCGCGCACGCGCCCCACCAATAGGTTGGGGTCATATGTCGGTGCCGAGACGAGAGCCAGTACCTCGCCGGTGGATGGCTCGATGGCAACCACGCAGCCACGCTTGTTGGACATGAGTTTTTCGGCATATTCTTGCAGGTCGAGGTCGAGCGAGGTGTAGAGGTTGTTGCCCTCTATAGGTGTGCAGTCCATCTTGCCGTCGAGATAATGCCCGATGGTGCGGCTGTGCACATCCACCTGCATTACGGTTTTGCCTTTGACGCCGCGGAGCTCGTTCTCGTAGGTTTTCTCCAGTCCGCTCTGGCCTATGTAGTCGCCCCGCCGATAGTAGGCACTGTCATTCTTGATATCGCTATCGTTCACTTCGCCCACGTAGCCGAGCACGTGTGCCCCCACGGGGCGTGTGTAGCTGCGCAGGGTGCGTCGCTGTACGTAGAATCCTTTGAACTTGTAGAGGTCGCGTTGCCATGAGGCGTATTCCTCTTTGGAAATCTGTTTCATGAAGATGGAGGCCACCACGGGAGAGTAGGTGCGGGCTTTCTCCATGCGTGCCTCGTAGTCGGCGTGAGTAATGCCCAGCTTACGGCAAAGGAGCGCTGTGTCGTTGGCCTGATGGTATTTCTTGCGGTCGTTCTTATCGCGCACCAGTGTCTCACTGGGCACTACCATCAGGTCGAATACGGCCTCATTGTAGACTATCAGTTTGCCGTTGCGGTCGTAGATGTACCCGCGTGCCGGAAACTGCACCACTTCGCGCAGCGCTTGGGCATCGGCTACCGTAGTGTAGTCTTTGTCAAATAGTTGGATATAGGCCAGCCGTAAAATCAATATGATGGCCACCAGTGCAAAGGCCATACGGATGTACTGACTACGGTTCTTGAACGTGTCGTTCATTGTGCTTACTATAAATAAGATGTGCCTATCGGCGTGCGCTACAAGATGAAATGCAAAGATATAAATAATTTTCCACATCTTATTAACAATTCTTTGGCAAGTCGCCAAAAGTGCATGTTATACGATTGTGGAAATAGTCTGTCGCCCGTCGATTTTTTTTTGTGGGACTTGGCTATCGTGTGGCCAGGCTGTCGGCAATCTGTCGGCGGACATCGATGGACAGGTGCAGAAGACTTTGATCGGCGGGAGACAAGGATTTGTAATATCTCAGTTCTTCTGAGATGCTTTGGGTAAGGTGGGTGTGTAGTGTTATGTATTGTTCGTGAAGGCCTATTTCCCGACAGTGGGTCATGATGTCGTAGGTGAGTTGCGGATTATGCAAACAGGTGGGGGATATCTCGTCAAGGTTTTTTTGTATCAGTCGGGCTGCAAGATCTTTTCTTTGTATGATGGTCAGCGCATTGGATGTGGCAAGGATATCTTTCCACCATTGTTGTAGGAAGCGTTCTTCGGTTTCCTCGATATAGCGACCCGGCGAGATATGCCATGAACACTGCATCATGCGCTCGTAGGAGACAGTGGCGTCGATGCTGTCGGTCGGCGTTTCGGACAGCAGGTAGACAAACCCCGTCTGCTTCCACCGGTTGGGGAAAAGCGTGCCGAGTGCTTGTTTTGCGTAATGGGTGAAAAAGACGGGCTTTTTCTCTTCCGTAGCTTGCTGTAGCAGTTGGAAGAAGCGTTGTGTGCTGCCCATCAGGTTGAAGTTGTGTATCTCGACATTGGCTCCTCCGTGTTCCACCTGCTGCAAATACCATAGGGGGAATGTGTCGTTGTCGCCATAGGTAATCAGGTGCGAATGAGGAGCACAGCATTGTAGGATATTGTGGGCCGTGTCACGTGCTACGTAGCGGTGTGAACGGTCGTGGGAGGACCAGTTCTGATAGACCATCAGCAGTGGTATACAGAGAGTTGCCGATGCTATGGCCACTTCTCGGGATTGTTTCCCCTTCGATATCCATCCGGCCAACGCTGCCGCGCCCCATCCTATCCATATTGCAAAAGCATAGAAGGACAGGATGTAGGCGTAGTCGCGCTCACGAGGCTCATAGACAGGGTGGTTGAGGTAGATGTTCAGCACAGGCCCTCCCATGAGGAAGAGCAGTGCCACCATCCATCCTGCCGTTCGGCTGTGGCGTGGAGGATTGCACAGGCCGAGGAGACCCAGCATTAGAGGCAGCAGATAGTAGCGCGAGCGTCCTCCGGTGGACATGGTGTCGGGTGGTGCCACGGCTGTGCCCACCAGCATACGGTCAAGAAATCCTACACCGGTGATGAACTGTCCGTTCTGCAACGACCCATAGCCCTGCTGGTGGTTGTATCGGCCCGAGAAGTTCCACAAGAGATAGCGCAGATACATGTATGTGAATTGGTAGGAGACATAATAGGTCACATTGCCCACGATGTCGTTGCGTCCGCCGCTCCATGAGTCTGCATACGGACTCTCTCTCCATATTCGCGGATATAGCGGGGCATGGGCATATTGGTCGCGCCGCACGTAACTCATGAAGGCTTCGCCTGTAGATGGGTCTCCGCAGTTGATGGGCGGATTGGCGCTGGCGCGTATGGGGATGATGAGATAGGGTGTCAGTCCTATGAGAAAAGCGACGATGCAGAGCGACGAGGTGGGCAGTACGTATCGACGTATGTATGAGGAGCTTTTGCCACACTGCGTTCTCTCCTTCCTGTACCTTACAGCAACAAGCAGTAGTACTGCTGGAAGGGTGAGCAGGCAGAGCAGGTGGACGCATGTCGAGAGCCCGCAAAGGAGGGCCGTGAGGACAATCCAGCGGCTTCGGTCGCTGTTCGTACTTCTGTACCATCGTAGCGAGGCATACACCATGGTTGATGCCATCAGCATGGCCATGCTGTATACCTCGCTCTCTACTGCCGAGAACCATGCCGTGTCACAGAAAAGATAGCACAGCGAGGCTGTTATCGGCGTGATGTGGCCGGCAATCCCGTGGCTGCCACTGTCGAGCAGTCGCATCGTCCAGTAGAGCATTGCTACTGTCAGTCCGCCACACGTGGCCGACAATGCGTTGCAACACCATGCAACATCTTGTGGTGTGGGTGCAAAGAGTGTGAAAATGTGAGCGACAAGCTGATAGAAGGGTGCTCCCGGCGGGTGGCCTATCTGTAGCCCATGGGCGGTGGCTATAAACTCGCCGCAGTCCCAAAAACTTACTGTTGGCGCCAGTGTCAACAGATAGACCGTGGTGCCTGCAAGGGCCAGCAGCCATCCGATTATTTTATCACCAGTTGACAACGGTCTTGTTGAAGATATCGTCTACCAGTTCTTCCACAATTTGGTCTACCAGTCCGCTTTCTACCGATGAGAAGTCGCGGGTGGCATCGTATTCTTTGTAACGCGAGAATGTCTGCTCGAAGTCGGCGTCGGGGTCCATCTGGTTGACAAATTTGACCTTGATGGTTACTGTCAGCCGGTTGGTGGCCACGTTGTCGTTGGCCGACAAAGCCGAAGCCTGTGTCGTGTAGTCGATAATCTCGCCCGACACTTGCAAGTCGCCGTCCGACGAGGTGACACTCAGCGATGTCTGCGACTCGTACATTGTCCGCAGTTTCTCATACATCTGCTGGCTCAACAACGGATTGACACTGGCTGCGTAGTTAGGGAATTGTTTTAGCGACAGCGTCTTGGCATTCGGAGGGATAGAGGCTCCTGTGAAACTATAGCCCCCTGTGCACGCACCCGAGAGCACCGCTATAAGCAGCAGTGCGACAAGTGTGTTCATCCTGTGTAGGTGCGGGCTCATGGTTTTTCTTTTCGCTTCAATGCTTTGTACTATGGCTCTTGGCATTAGTAGTCACGTGAGTCGTCGTCGATGCGTTTCTCCTCCTCCAGTTGCCAGAGCATGAAACTTGATTGCTGTTCCATATAGTTGAGGATCTCTATCTTGCGTATCAGGTCGGTAACGGTGTTGATTTCGTTGACCAGCGCATCGATTTTCATCTTGAAGTTGTTGTCCATGGTTGTCTTTACTTTGAGTTTGCAAAAGTACAAATTATTTGCCATCTGTGCCACGAAAAACCCTCACCGCATTCTGTTTGAGAACCCAAGAAAGTGTTAATGGACGCAATCGCCAGCATCTCTATCAGACCTCGTCTTGCACAATCCTGTCACACGGTGTGCCATTTTTTGGGTATATATGCGCTTACGCTACGACAATCACTTCGGCATTTCCATTGACAGAAAACAGCCCTCCAGTAGCCTCATCACGGCATACCCAGCGGGTGCGCTTCTTTTCGATGTTACGAAAAAGACGCTGCGGTTTGTGATATAGCCTGAAGAGCGTGCCCGGCGGCAATTGGTCCAGAACAGGGGTGGGGCTCTCTTCTTCGACAGTCTCTCCATAGTGCAGCAGCTCGCGGTCCAGTTGTTGCGCGATTTTATGATTCAGAGGGATGCGACTGATGTATTGTTGCAGCAGAGGACGAATATCCGCGGGAAAACAATCTATGTAGTCTTTGATGATGCGGGCATAGTGTTGCTGCCATTCATGCCCGTGGGGCTCCACCCTTCTGCCATGAGACAGGTAGTTCTCCAGATGAGCCATCTCGTGCAGCATTACAAGGAGGAAGAAGTATTTGTTCAGGTTGCCATTGACGCTGATGTGATGTCCGTGTGCCGTCGGTTTGTAGTCGCCGTATTTGCTCATGCGCTGGCGTGTGATTCGAAGATGTACGCCCCGCGTTGCAATATATTCCGTGAGACGGCGGACGGCATCCTCCGGAACGTAACGTGTGAGTGCCTCGGCAACGGCGAGGATTCGGTTATCGGTCCAGTCTATTGACATATCACCGCATTTCAGCAATATAGGTGTCGTGGCCTACGTTGTGGACCTGCGAGAAGGTGGGACAGTCGCAGTGGGTGCGCTTGCGGTGCTTGGGCATCCGCACCCCTTTGTTGCTGCACGAGGTGAGTAGTAGCCCCGTCAGTATCAGCGTTACAATTAATAGGCGATATTTCATACCCTAAAAACGCAGTCCGACGGGTAATTATTATTTGGTTCCTTTTTTTCATGTATCTTTGCACTCTCTAATTCTATATTAAAAAAGTACCTCTATTTACATGCAGTCTACTCGTCAAAACAAGATAGCGCGTCTCATCCAGCAAGACATGGGTGAGATTTTCCTTAAAGAGATGAAACCGGTCCTTGGCAATTCTCTCATCACGGTCACCGGTGTCCGCATCACCCCCGACTTGTCCATTGCCCGTATCCATGTGAGCATTTTCCCTATAGGTGGTGTCACCAAGGAACAAGTCATGGCCGCCATCGAAGAGAACAGCGCCGACCTCCGTCGGAGGCTCGGACTCCGCGAAGGCAAGCAACTGCGCATCATCCCGCAACTGGAGTTCTATATCGATGATTCGCTCGACTATATCGAGAATATCGAAAAACTGCTCAAACAGTAGACTCGGTGAACCTCCCTTTTTTCATAGCGCGTCGCTACCTCTTCTCTCGCAAGCAGAAGTCGGTCATCAATGTGATTTCATGGATCTCGCTGATTGGCATTGCTGTCAGCACCATGGCCCTCATTATCGTGCTGAGCGTATATAATGGCATTGGCAACCTCACCCAGGGACTGTTCAATGTCTTCGACCCCGAACTCAAGATCGAGCCATCCAAAGGCAAAAGCTTCCATTTCGGCCCCTCCGAACGGCAGGCCTTGCAGGAGGTGGAGGGAGTCGCTTCTCTTTCGCCGTGGGTGGAGGAGAACGCGTGGGTCACCCATGCTCAAAGCGAGGCCATTGTCAGCCTTCGTGGTATTGATAGCCTGTCACCTCTCGCCTCCGACGTGGCCGAACACCTCTATAATGGGACCTTCCTTCTGAAGGGACCCTCTTCCAGTGTCGACAGTGAGACGGGCGATACTGTCGTAGAACAGACCAACTATCTGGTACTCGGTGTTGATGTCTTTTATCAGCTCAAAATCCATTCTCTCGACATAACGCCGCTCGCTATCCATATCCCCAAGCGAGGAACGTCCATTGGTATGACGATGGACGAGGCCTTCAACACCGCCTACGCATGTCCGGCAGGGGCCTTCATGCTTCAACGTGAACTCGATTCCAAGTATGTGTTGGCCGACATCAGCCTTGTGCGTGGCCTGCTGGATTATGATGCTGACGAGTGTAGTGCCGTGGCGGTAGTCCTTGACGGAACGCGCAGCATGGCAAACGTCAAAGCCGATGTGCAACGCTTGATGGGCGACGACTTCAGGGTGCTCGACCGGTTCGAGCAACAGCCGCTCTACTACAAGGTGTTTCGCAGCGAACGGCTGGGCATCATCCTCATCCTCGCCCTCATCGTGCTCATCTCTACGCTCAATCTTGTGGCCTCGCTCTCGCTCCTCATCATCGATAAGCACCACGACATCGCCACCATGCGCAGCATGGGCATGCCGCATGCCGCTATTCGCAGGTCGTTTTTTGTCGAGGGTGTATTGATTAGCGCCGTAGGTGTGGTGGCGGGTCTGCTGTTGGGTTTTATTGTATGTTTCCTGCAACAGCAGTTCGGTATCGTCAAGATGGGCAACAACTTCATCGTTAGCGCCTTCCCTGTATTGATGCGCGGCAGCGATTTTCTGCTCACGTTTCTTCTCGTATCGGCTCTGAGTACACTGGCTGTCTTCCTCACTACGCGCCGTTCGCGCTTCTGATTCTCAGACCAGTGGAGCGTGACGGAACAGCCTTACAACACCATTTAGCTGTACCACCCCTATGATGTTACATCGTATAGCCTGCTCCACTATAGGTAGTGATATATAAAAAAGACACTATAGGTAATGATATAAAAAAAAGAGACCCTTTTGAGGTCTCTTTTACATTAGTTTTTTTTGCTGAAATTACTGAGCAGCAACTTCGGAAGTGGTCTCCTCGGTAGCAACGGTCTCAACGGTAGCGGTGCTGTCGCAGGTGGTCTCTTCAGCGGTGGCCTCTACGGTCTCAGTAGCCTCGTTGGTGGTGCATTCAGCGTTTTCCTCAGTGGCTTTGTTGTTGTTGCAAGCAACGAAAGCGAACATACCGGCAACTGCCAGGCAGAACATAATTTTTTTCATTGTTGTTTGATTTTGAAAGTTATTAATGGTTTGTTTATTTGGTTGCAAAAGTACAACAATTTCAAATACAGATATATAAAAAAAGTTAAAAGATTGCTGCTATGCTTTTATGTTATTGATACAGTTGTATTTATTAATTCTTCTTTTTTGCAAAAAAAAGTCTACGTTTTATAAAATGATATGAGTTGCTGTGTGCGGCATTGTGGCGATATGTTTTTTATATATCATGACACAACGGAATGCTGTATCAGTTTGATAGGAAAATCCTCTTTGCGTTTTCGCTCGTTGTTTCTGCCACGTTCTGGACTTGGATCTGTCGGATGTCGGCCAGCGTTTGCGCTACATAGACAAGATAGCTGCTCTCGTTGCGCCGTCCGCGGAAAGGCGTAGGGGCGAGGTAGGGTGCGTCGGTTTCCAACACCAGACTCTGTAGTGGTACTTTGGCTACGATGTCGGGCAGGAGCGATTTCTTATAGGTCAGCACTCCTCCTATACCAAGGTGGAATCCCATCTCGATGGCCTGCCATCCTTGTTGCAGGGTTCCGCTGTAGCAGTGGAGCACTCCGTTGTAGGTGGCATGGTTGCGACGTGCGAGAAGGTCGAAAAACTCTTCGTAGGCGTTGCGTATGTGGATTGAGACAGGTTTCTTGTAATTCTCGGCAAGGTCGAGTTGTCGGAGCAATGCCTCTTCCTGCTGTTGCCGATAGGTGGTGTCCCAGTAGAGGTCCAGTCCAATCTCGCCAATGGCTACATAACGTTCGGCATCGCTGCGGAGCTGTTCCTCGACTATTTGGAGTTCACGCTCGTAGTTGTCGTCTATAGATGTAGGGTGGACGCCCGCCATTATCCGGAAGTTGGAGGGATGGCTCGTTGCCAGTTGCTGCTGGCGTTGGATACTCTGGCTGTCGATGGCGGGCAGCAGCATGAGCTCTACGCCGGCTTCTATGGCCCGTTGCACAGCCGCTTCGCGGTCGTTGTCAAACTCTTCGCTATAGAGGTGCGAGTGGGTGTCTATTAGCATGTGTGGTTTTGTATGATACGTGTCATGAGGCTGTAGAGTTCTGCCGCCTCTGGCTTGGACTGGAGTAGCTCCATGTGCTTTTGTAGCGTAGCACTGTCTCTCCGCCGTGCTGCACCGGTCTGTTGCTCCCATAGGTCGGAAGTGTGTTGTGCCTTCTTTGCTGTTGTTGCAATGATGGGTTGCAGCAGAGCAAAGTCGATGTCTTGGTCGGAAAGTAGTGATTGGCTGAGGGCGTTGATGGCATTGCCGAAGTTGCTGACCATGGTGGCGGCGAGATGGGCCACCCTCCGTTGTTGGATGTCGAGCGGTAGAATAGTATGAGACAATGGTGAAAGTAGTTCGGCGATATCGTCGTTCACGGACTTGTCGCTCCCTTCGATGCAGAATGGTGTTTCGGGCATCGGTAGTCCTTTCACCAGCGTCTGTACGGGCCATGCCACGCCGTAGCGGCTACTGCCTTTTGCAAGCACTTCTTTGTCGATACTGCCGGCGGTGTGGAGCAGGAGCCGGTTGCCCAGTTCGAGTTGTGCGGCAATCTCTTCAATGAACGAGTCGCTGACAGAGATGATGTACACATCGGCTGCGGTGGGGGATATCATTTGCAGCCTGTCGGTGGGGCTGGCATCTGTCTCTGCTGCTAACTGGGTGGCGTTCGCCATGCTGCGTGAGCATATCTGGACTATTTTGTTGCCGGCTTTCCGCAAGCCATGAGCCAGATGCCATGCCACGTTGCCGGTGCCGATAAGTGTGATGCTGCGAGGTGCTGGGCAGTCCATAGGTTTCGTCTACAAGTAAAGGACAGCCTCACCGAGGCTGTCCCTTGTTGTCGTGTGTTGCGGTGGGGTGATGACGGAAGAGATTTAATATTCGTCTTCCTGAAAAAAGAAGTCGTCTTTGGTGGGATAGTCGGGCCATACGTCCTCGATGGTCTCATAGGCTTCACCTTCATCTTCAAGCTCTTGAAGGTTCTCGATGACTTCCATAGGAGCGCCCGTGCGCTGTGCATAGTCAATCAGCTCGTCCTTGGTGGCTGGCCAGGGGGCGTCTTCCAATTTTGATGCTAATTCAAGTGTCCAATACATATAGATTGAAGATTAATTTTTTGCAAAAGTACTTGTTTTTCTCTAATCTGCAAATAATAATTATGTATTTTGGTAATCGACTGTAATATAGTATTCTGCAATCCCTTCGAGGTGCAATATCCAGCGCGAAAGCACAAAAAAGAAGTCTGACAGTCGGTTGATGTAGGCTATCACGCCGTTCTGTGTTGCGCATGTGTCGTCAAGAGCTACGAGGCATCGCTCTGCCCGTCGGCACACACAGCGCACCACGTGGCACTGTGCCGACGCCATGTTGCCCCCTGCCACCACGAATGTGTTGAGTTGGGGTAGCTGTTGTTGCCACCTGTCGATGGTTCGTTCCAGCTGGCGTGTGGGGGCGTTTCCCCAGTGCGGGGAGGGATGGACTGTAGTATCAGAGGGTATGGCCAACATTGTTTGCACGTCGAAGAGTCTGGTTTGCAAATTCTTCAGCATCCGATAGATATCGTCATGGTTTTGTCGTATCATCTCGGCCAGTAGGCCCGCCTGTGCATTGAGTTCGTCGAGGGTTCCGAGTGCCTCAATACGTGCATCGTCTTTGCGCACACGCTGTCCGTCGCCGAGCGAGGTGGTGCCGTCGTCGCCTGTCTTCGTGTAAATCATGGTGTTGTTGCGTCAGACTCGTTCAACGCATTTCACCTCGGGTATGGCTTTCATGAGCGAACGCTCTATGCCATTCTTGAGGGTGGAAAGGGCGTGAGGACAGGAGCCGCAATGGCCCTGCAGACGTACCATCACCACGCCTTCGTTGGTCATATCCACATACTCTACGTCGCCTCCGTCTTGCTGCAAGTAGGGACGTATCTGTTGTAGTGCGTTGATAACTTTCTTTTCAATGGTTGTTTTCTCTTCGTCGGTCATGATGGGTATGGTTTAGCAGCAGTCACAGTGTTGATGATTAATTTTGCTGATGGCTCTGATGGTGTTCTCGGCCAGCTGCATGAAAGCCTCGCTCTCTGGCGTTGGCGTGTCGTTCCATAACGAGACGGGTTTGCCGTTGTCGCCGCTTTCTGCAATACTCTGCACTAAGGGTATTTCGCCTAGCAGTGCTATGCCCATCTCTTCGGACAGCCGTCGACAGCCTCCTTGTCCGAAGATATAGTATTTGTTATTGGGCAGTTCGGCAGGCGTGAAATAGGCCATATTCTCCACAAAGCCCAGCACGGGGATATCAATCTGTGGGTTGCGGAACATCTGCACGCCGCGCACCACGTCGGCCAGTGCCACCTGCTGCGGTGTGCTGACGATGATGGCTCCCGTGACGGGCAGCGACTGGGCCATAGTGAGCTGTATGTCGCCAGTTCCCGGAGGCATGTCCACCACCAGATAGTCTATCTCGCCCCACCATGTGTCGGTGAGCAGTTGTTTTAAGGCATTGCTGGCCATCGGGCCTCGCCACACGAGAGCCTTCTCGGGCTCAACCATGAATCCTACCGACATGAGTTTAATGCCGTATTTCTCGATGGGTAGCATATAGGTCTTTCCGTCGTGGTCTTCCCCATAGATGTCCTGTTTCGTTACATCGAACATGATGGGTATCGAGGGACCATACACGTCGGCATCTACCAGTCCTACACGCGCCCCAGTTTTGGCTAAGGAAACGGCAAGGTTCACCGCCACCGTGCTTTTGCCCACGCCGCCCTTGCCGGAGGCAACGAGGATGGTGTTCTTGACATTGCGCAGGCCGTCCTCTTCGTCCATGGCTTGTGTGTCGATGGGGCGTGATGTGAAGTTGATGCTCACCTCGGCATTGAGGTCTACGTAGTTGTGGATAGCATCCACGCACGCATCGCGCATCTGGTGTTTCATGGGGCATCCCGGCGTGGTCAGCACGAGGTCGAAAGAGACTTTCTGTCCGTCAATGGCGATGTTCTCTATCATGCCCAGTTGTATGAGGCTCTGCCCGAGGTCCGGGTCGTTCACATGGTTCAGAGCCATCTCTATCTGTGTCTGTGTTATCATTGTCTATGTGGTATTAATGGTGTTAAGTAGATGGAGTGTTAGGTGTTGTCTTTTTGGTGATAAGGTGTCGGAAAGCGGAACCCTCTATGGGAAGTTTTTTTTTCGGGATTATCGTCCTATGCTATACCCTTTGAGAGGTGTACGAGTGCGTGGTTCTCTTCGCCGTCAGATGGTGTCTATGTGGTCGTAGACTTTGTTTCTCGTTCAGTTGCCGAAGATTTCGCGAAGCGCATTTTCGAGTTCGGGTCCGCGTAGGTTGCGTGCTATGATTTTGCCTTCGGTGTCAATCAGCACGGTGGCCGGTATCGATGAGATGCCATAGGGCTTGGAGCCTGCCGACGACCAGCCGCGCAGGTCGCTGACGTGGTTTTCCCACATCAGGCCGTCGTCCATGATGGCTTTGGTCCAGCGGTCTTTGTTGTTGTCGAGCGACACGCTGAAGACTTCAAACCCTTGTCCGTGGTATTTGTTGTAGAGCTTCACGACGTTGGGATTCTCCTTGCGACAGGGGCCGCACCATGACGCCCAGAAGTCGAGGAGTACCACCTTGCCCCGTAGGTCGCTGAGCTTGCGCAGTTTGCCATTGGGGTCGTTCAGCGCCACCTCGGGAGCTTCCATGCCTGCCACTACCGAGGTGCGGAGTTTGTCGTCAAGATGGCGGACGAAGTCGTTATTCGGATACTTGTCTATCAGTCCGTCGCGTACTATTTTGTATACTCCTCCGTAGTCGTTGAAGTCGTCCTCAAAGAAGGTTACGAGAAAGGCGCTCATAAGGCAGTCGCTGTAGTCGATGAGCAACTCCTGTATGTTGTGTTTCAGATACCATTGCGACGACTCATCCGACCCTGCTACCATGGCGTTGTTGAATTGCTTGTAGAGCTGCATGTTCTCTGAACCGTGGGTACGTGCCACGCGCATGTGGCCAAACGACGACACATAACGCAAGTCAAGCGTGATGTCTTCGCCAGGCAGTGCTATGATATGGATGGAGGGTTTCTTCTGCAATTCGAACTCCATGATGTAGAAAGCCGGCTCTTTGGTTTCGAGACGGAAAGCGTAGTTGCCTGTTTTGGCAATGGTGGCGGAGTCTCGCAGTACCAGTTTGTTGCCCTCTACCACCTCGCGTAGCAGCACCTTGGTATTGGCCGCTATGCCTTTAACGGTTCCATGTACTCGGGTCGTCTGGGCATTAAGTAGTGCTGTTCCCGCCATCAGGAAAGTCAGCGTAAGGATGAAGATTCGTTTCATGATGATTTCTATATATTTTGTAATAGCAGGTCGTAGTGACCCCTTTGCGGTTGCTGTTTTTTGCCTTGTCGGCAGTTTTTCTGGCTATGTTTTTTTTCTCTTTGTGACGGGTATTTACTCCTATTGTCGCCTCGTTACGTCATGGCCGTCGACAGGGTGGGGCGGGCGATATTCTTATTTGGCTTTGTGCATCAGCTTAAGTGTCGTTTGCAGTTCGCTGTCCATATCGAGATAGACGCTGTAGAAAGCTTCAAGGCTATAGAGGTATTCCGCCATATAGGCTTTCATCATTGTGTCTATGCGGTGGGAGTATTTTGCAAGGCTGTTCTCGTTGACAGCAATGCCGCTTTTACGTCCGGCCTCTATGGCCTTGTCGTGCAGGGCTGGCTCTATGACGTAGCGTGTAGAAAAAGCCTTCTCGTCGGGATAGTTGCGTAAAAGCTCGTCATAGTGCTGCGCTACATAGTCATAGGCCGTACGTTCCAATATGCGGTGGTTCGTCAGTTGGTTGTAGTATACTATCAGGCTGTCGTGTTGATAGGCTATCACGTGGTCGGGATATATGCCGCCACCGCCGTAAACGATGCGGCCTTTGGTGGTGTGGTATGGTGTGCTGTCGGTAATCTTGGCAAGCGTTGAGTCGGCGCCACTCTCTGCCATCAGCTCGTTGAGAAACTCGGCATAGTACTCGTCGGTGCCTTTGTCATAGGGTCGTTGGATGCAGCGTCCGGAAGGTGTATAGTAACGTGCCACGGTGAGCCATACCGCCGACCCGTCGCTAAAGTCGAATTGCTGTTGAACAAGCCCTTTCCCGAAGCTACGGCGTCCCACTATGGTGCCGCGGTCGTTGTCCTGTATGGCTCCCGACACCACCTCGCTGGCGCTGGCCGAAAACTCATCAATCATGATGAAGAGGCGAGTGTCCTGAAAACTCCCGTTTCCGTCGGCTCTCACGTCTTTGCGCCGTTGGTGCTCTCCCTGGGTATAAACAATCAGGTCGCCTCGGTGCAGAAACTCGTTGGCAATCCTTATGGCAGCGTCAAGTAGTCCGCCGCCGTTACCTCGCAGGTCGAGCACGAGGGCTTTCATGCCCTGCTCTTCGAGTGCTTCCATGGCGTCGAGCACCTCGCGATAGGAGGTCTCGCTGAACCTTGTGAGCCGCACATATCCTGTCTGCGGGTCGAGAAGGCCGCTGTAGGCGACGCTGTTGGTCGGAATCACATCGCGTCCTACTTTTACCCGATGTACCGCCGTCCCGTCATAGTGCATGATGCCCAGCGTTACGGGGACCCCATGAGGACCACGTATGCGCTTGATGACCTCGTCGATGGGCATCTTCACGCCCGACACCGTGTCGTTGTCCACGGTGATGATACGGTCGCCTGGTCGCAGGCCTGCTGCACGTGCGGGGCTTTTCTGTAGGGTCTGTCCTACATATACTGTGTCGTGGTCGCTGCGCAGGGTGGCGCCGATGCCCTCAAAATTGCCCCTCATGTCCGAAACCTCGCGTTTCAGGTCCTCCGCCGCTATATAGCGGCTGTGAGGGTCGAGGCTTGTCATGATGGCATTCATCATGTTTACCACGGCGCTGTCCCCGTCAATGGCATCCACATACTCGTCTTGTACCAGCTCCATGACGCTTTGCATCTTTTGACTAAGCGTTTCGGCGGGCTTGCTGCCATGGCGCAGTGTGAAGGTGCGCGGCGCAAGAAACAATCCCATTGCCACGCCGGCCAGCAGGGCAATGAAGACGGTACGCAAAGTGTATTCTCGTGGGCTTTTTTCTGTCACAGGTCTAATAATTTGACTTGCAAAGGTACGAAAAAAATGTGATTGCCGTTAATTTTTGACGAGACGTGATTTTTGAACCAAGACAATCATGTTTAACGTTATCATGTTTTCCTCACGTTTCTCTGCGATAATTCATCATAATCATATAGTTCGGACAAGCCGATAGCCCCATTAATCAAACCATTTCTATACCCGATTTATTAATATGGACCTTAACGAGAACCTAAAAAACCTGATTTTCGACAAGAGCGAATTCAAGCAGAAGGTCTACCAGACCACCAAGGATGCTTTTATCCTGTTCCGCTCTACCACCCATCAGCTCATCGAGATGCTGAAGCAAGAGGCGCATGACGAGCACCGCAACGTTCACTTCTCCTACGAGGACAGGGGCGACTTTGAGTTTGAAGCCCAGTTTGGAGGTGATGTGCTGCTCTTTCTTATGCACACCAATGTGTTTGAGTTCTCTCGTAATCACGACGTCATGAAGTCCGCCTATATTCGTGAAGACTCACGCCGTTCCTATTGTGGCGTCATCCAAATCTACAACTTCCTCTCCGACTCTTTCCTCTACCAGCGCGACAACGACCTTGGCTACCTCATTGGTCGCGTCTTTATCAATGCCGAAAACCACTATTTTATTGAGGGGAAACGTGAATTGGGTATGCTTTATAATAATTTCAATACTTCGCTGATAACCAACGAGTCAGTGCGGAGCATCGTCGAATCGGCTTTCGAATATACCACCAATTTTGACCTTCTCACCCCGCCCTATGACGAGGTTAAGGTGGTTTCGGTAGGCGAGATGCGTAGCAATTTCGACAAAAAATCCATCGTGACAGGTAAACGCTTAGGATTTAAGTTTCAGTCTGATACGGACTGATTTTGCTATTTCCTCAACCATTTGCTGTGAAAAAAAATTTGCCAGTCCCAAAAAAGTTCGTACTTTTGCACCGCTTTTTGACAAGCAGATAGATATCAGCAGCTCCGGTCGTCTAGCTGGCCCAGGACGTGAGATTTTCATTCTCAAAATCGCGGGTTCGAATCCCGCCCGGAGTACAAAACAAAAAAGAAAGTTAGTTAAACATTATGGCACATCACAAGTCTGCAAAAAAAAGAATCCGCTCTTCTGAGAAGAAAAGAATTGAAAATCGTTACTATGCAAAGACCATGCGTAATGCTTTGCGCGATTTCAGAGCTTTGGAGGATAAGGCTGTTGCCACCGAGAAGCTTCCCAAGATGATGTCTATCATCGACAAGCTGGCTAAGCGTTCGGTTATCCACAAGAATAAGGCTTCCAACCTCAAGTCCAAACTGATGAAGCAGGTCAATGTTATGTAATTGATTCTCTCGGATAAAGTATAAAAATCGGTTTCGTCAGAAACCGATTTTTTTTTGTCTTTTTGGCTCGATATATAACATTCCAATTATGAATATTTGGTCCTCTTATTTTTCACATATCGCTGAAATATACTAATATACATGGTACTGCACATTTTTTTTTCTTCATGTACGAAAAAAAATGTACTTTTGCAGCCGATTTGTGAGAAACCATGTTTTCGTTTGCCTAACGCATAGCAGCTTCATGCTTGCTATGCTAAGGCGGGAAAACGGGAAACTCGAAACAAACAAGTCATACTAACGAAAGGAAAGGTGCTCGAGTGGTTGAAGAGGCCCGCCTGGAAAGCGAGTAAGCGTTAAAAGCGCTTCAGGGGTTCGAATCCCCTCCTTTCCGCCAAAAGCAATCCGTTTCGGATTGCTTTTTCTTTTATTCCGTTGTGCTTCTTTGTCTCGACTGTTCTATTGGCGATGTGGCAAGACTCTATTTGGCTGATACAGGGATTTCACCTTGCCAATGAAAACTTCCTTGACTTTTCCATAGAAGATGCAAGGCTTTATTTGTCTGATACGCGGATTTCACGGGTATCTACCTACATCCATCCTAATGTCTATATGGCATCCTTTCATGAACAGATAGTGTCTGGTTCGGCGTTTTTCTACCCTGTATAAGTTCCGTAGGACAGTTTTCAGCATATCGGATTACCTGCCTCGTTGTGAACCCCACATTCGTATTGTGTGTCTCTGGATTATTTTTTTTGATCAATCCACAAGAAATCTTCACGCGGCTGTCGGCGATTCATAAATTTCATGTAAATTTGCTCTCGTTGTATGAGGCGGTGTCTCATGCTGTAAAAAGATACCTATTCAAAGCATAATCATTCTTTATCAAAACTTATATATCATGAAAAAAACAAAATTCTTTCTCTGTGCTACGGGCATCTTGATGGTTGTCCTCGGCATTGTCTGTCTATGCAATCCGGTTGAGACCTTATTCTCCAGTGCATGGATGATCGGTATCATCACGCTGGCTATGGGCATCTCCTCCATGGTTTTCACTATCAAGACGCAGCTCTTCTTGCCCAATAGTGGCACACGTATGCTGTCGGCGCTGTTTGAAATCTTGATTGGTGTGTTCTTTCTCTTCCACCCTCTCTCGCTTACGGCGGCTTTGCCCTATGCTTTTGCCATTTGGGTGGTTGTGGAGAGCCTCAATCTGTGCATCCTGTCATTCGACTACAAGAGGGTAGGATTCGGCACATGGTGGTGCATGCTTCTGCTTGGTGTGGCTGGCATGGTGCTGGGCATCAGTGGATTGTATCATCCAGCCGAGTCGGGCCATCTGCTGGCTATCCTGATTGGACTGAGTGTTATTATGCTTGGTTTTTCTTATCTCACTGCCTTTTTCGGTCTCAAGTATTTTGAGAAACAGACGCGTCCTTTCCGCGAGGCCGTCGAACAGGTGAAGGCCAATGTCGGCGAGGGAGTACGCCAGTTCAAGGAGGCTGTCGAGCGTTCTCAACAGACTACCACCGACACTGAAGCAGAAGAGATGAAGTAACCATTCCGTCTGTGTCTTGATGTCAAGAAAGAGGGGCAACCTATCGTTATGGGTTGCCCCTCTTTCTTTGTGGTTTTCCGATGAGGGATGTGGCAAGGTGAGGAATGATTCTCCTGCTCTTGTGCTTCTGTGTGTGGCGTGGTATTGGTGCCTTCGATGAAGGATGCGGATGTGCAAGAGGGCCGCCGCCACGGTCGTTCGGAGTGGAACAAAATGGATTGTCCCGTCGGCAGCGAGCATGGAATCAGAAAATTGTAGGCTCCTTGCCCACCTCGTGCTCGAGATTCTTGTCGCCTTGGTCTTCGACGATTTTGCGGTTGAACCATTCGGGATAGCCTGGCAGGTCGAAGTGGTGGCGGTCCAGTGTGCCGTCAGCATTGGTGCGTCGCACCGTTCCGTCCATATAGCGCATCAGCAGGAAGTGGTCCAGCTCTTTCCATCGACGCATCATGCGTCCGGCCATACGGTCGGCAAAGTCGTTGTTCATGGCTACGGCCTCTTCGGTAGTGGCGGCGAGTAGCTGTTTGTCGTGAGCTGCCACTTCGCGAATAAACTCGGTCTCCAGCTCATTCTGTGCGCGCTGTATGTCGCCAATCATGTCGGCATAACGGCTGTAGGCGAAGTTGGCTACACGGTTGAAGAGCCAGAAAGCCGCTGTCTCACTATATTCGGTAAGGCTGCCATTGCCTTGGCGGAAGCATTCGGGCACCTGGGACTGGTTGCAGTACAGGGGGCTGAAGACGGTGGAGTAGGTGTCGTCCACGCCGAACCAGAGCATGCCGCCGATGTGGTTGGGCAGCCATCCGCGGCATTGTGCGATGGCGCAGAATCCCGTCTGCTGGGTGGAGATAGGACGTTCGTGCATATAGGTCTTTCCGTCGACGGTATAGTGCATGGGGCGCCAACGGTAGGGGCTGCCAAAGGGCCCTGCTCCGATGTCGTGGGTCATGTCGAGCGGGGTGTTTTCATAGTGGTTGCGCATGATGTTCATCACATCGTGGACGTCGATTTTGCGGTCGGGTTTGATCCAAAGCGGAAGCCGGTTCTGCGGGTTGCGTCCGAGGGCATAGTCGGCATACTGTTCCCGGATGCCTTTCTTGAGGTCGGCAAACATGGCGTAGACGCGTGCGTCGCATCCCCGCATGCCTACGAAGGATAGCGGACAGTAGGCGTCGGCAAAGCTGAAGTCGCTGTCTTTCCCTTTGAAATAGCCTCTGAGGCGGGCAAGGCTGATGACGTCTGCGGCATAGACGCATTCCACCTCTTCTTTCATCAGATGACGTATATTCTTGCTGCTGATGCTCTTGTAGCTGCCCTTGCGTTCCAGCGGGAAGGTGGTGATGCGGGCTTGGTTGGCGTGGCCGGTGACGTAGCCCTCGGGCACGCGACGGGCCACCCATACGGCGCCTTCTTTGAAACCACGGTAGGCTTTCTTTAGCACGGGTTTGCCTTTCACGGTGTCGTATTCAGCACGCCCTTTCCCAATCACCTCCATAATCCACACCTCGTTGGGGTCGCAGATAGAGAACGACTCGCCCTTGCTGCGATAACCATAGGTCTCCATGAGTTCAGCCATGATTTTGATGGCCTCGCGCGCTGTCTTGGCACGTTGTAGGGCGATGTGGAACATGGTTACGTAGTTGACGCCATCTACGCCGGCCAGTTCGGGACGTCCGTCGAAGGTGCTTTCTCCGATGGCTACTTGATATTCATTGATATATCCTACCACGTTGTATGTGTGGCCTACCTGTTTTATATCACACATCAGGCGTCCTCCCTCGGTGAGCCGTATGGTTTCGGTGGCGCCGTGGTCCATGGCACGATAAAAGACGAGGTCGCCATAGAGGCCGTGCGAGTCTGCGGCATAGGTAATCATTGTGGAACCGTCGGTGGTGGCTCCCTTAGTGGCCATGAAGTTGGTACAGGCCTCGATGCTTTGGGCGGTCAAGAGTCCGATGGCCAGCAGGATGGTTGTCAGATATCGTATGTTCATAGATGAATGGGGGGATGGTGATGACTGAATAATTTTTTTTGATGATTATCTATTTCTCTCGGTTGAGGCGGCTTAGTTCCACATCGGACATGAACTTCACGTGGCGTTCTTCCTGGTCGCGACGGCAGATCATGATGGTGTCGCCTTGCTCGGTAACCACAAAGCCGTCCAAGCCTTGCAGCACCACGGTCTTGCCGCTGGGCACATGCACTACGCAATCCTTGGTGTCGTAGGCAAAGACATGACCAGAGATAAAGGCATTGCCTTGGCGGTCGTGGTCGCAGGTGTTGTAGAGCGAGTCCCATGTTTCGACATCGGACCATCCGAAGGAGGCACGTATGCCGTATACGTTGTCTGACTTCTCAATGATGCCGTGGTCTACCGAGATGGTCTCGCATTGCGAATAGATGCGTTCTATCTCGTCGTGGTCGGTGTGTTCGCTGAGTGTGAAGAAGGTGTCGTAGATGGTAGGCAGGAATTGTCTGTAGGCGGCCTCGAGAACTTCCATACGCCATACCAGTATGCCTACGTTCCAATAGAACTCTCCCGACTGGATGAATTGACGTGCCACTTCCACAGGCGGCTTTTCGGTAAAGGTGATGACGCGGTGCAGGTTTTCTATGCCAGGGACCACTTCTTCCTCGTCCATCTGGATGTATCCGTATTTGGTATTTGGGGTAGAGGGCTGGGCTCCGAGGGTTACGATCCAGTCATGTTCTGTGGCCAGCCGTGTGGCCATTCGTATATCCTCAACATAGTCGTCCCAACCGGAAATGAAATGGTCCGAGGGGGTTACGAACACTGTGGCATGAGGGTTGCGCCGCTTGATAACCGCCGCTGCATAGGCAATACAGGGTGCTGTGTTGCGACGCGTGGGCTCGCTGAGCACCTGGTAGTCGGCAAGCCCGGGGATATGTTCGTGCATCAGGGCTCCGTATCGGTCCGACGATACGATGATGATGTTCTCTCTTGGACAGATCTGACAACAGCGACGGAATGTACGTTGTATCATCGATTCGCCCACGCCGACAAGGTCGATGAACTGTTTGGGATACTCCTCGGTGCTCAGAGGCCAGAACCGGCTTCCGGGGCCTCCTGCCATGATGATGCAATAGTTGTTGCTGTTCATAACTGTAACTATTGTTGTGTTTGTTTGGTCCTTGTGATTTTGTTTCAGATTGTTGGACTTTCATAGGGGCCTGTGGCTCACTTGATGAAAGTCAGTTTGCCTATGGTGTAGCCATATCGACTATTGATGGTGAGTACGGCTTTGTCGTAGTAGGCATATTCGTAGCAGTAGCGTGTTTCGATGTAGAGATCGGCGGTCCGGATGGAATAGAGGTTTGACTCTTCGCGTTTTACCTCCACGGAATAGTCTCCATAGTCGAGGTCTGTCTTCACCAGCAGATATTTGGCATCGTGCATTGTCCCATATCGGTCAATGGTTTTTGTGTTGTTGGGAAGCTCTTCTTTTTGATAGACGGCAACGACGTCGTAGCTCCCGCCCTGAGACAGCGCCTCTTCAGGCGTGGATGCCGACAGCAGTGCAATGCTTGCCACCAAGAGGGATAGTAGCAGGAATGACCGAGATATTCTATTTGCTTTTGTCGCCATCGTTTTCAGAGTGATATTTAACTGTCGCTACACGCTCACCTCGCCCTTGATATGGGGATGGGGGTCGTAGCCTTCGAGCGTGAAGTCATCATAATCGAACGAGAGAATGTCCGTCTTATGGGGATTGATGTGCATCACGGGCAGTTTGCGCGGCTCGCGGGTCAGTTGTAGGCGGCACTGGTCGATATGGTTTTTGTAGATATGGGCGTCGCCCAGCGTATGAACAAAGTCTCCCAGTCCGAGCCCTGTGGCTTGTGCTATCATCATGGTGAACAATGCGTAGGAGGCAATATTGAAGGGCACGCCCAGAAAGATGTCGGCAGACCGTTGATAGAGTTGACAACTCAGCCTGCCGTCGGCCACGTAAAACTGAAACAGGATATGGCATGGAGGAAGGGCCATTTGGTCCACCTCGCCCACATTCCATGCCGAGACGAGCAGCCGCCTCGAGTCTGGGTTATGCTTGATTTGGTCTATCAGCTGGGCAATCTGGTCTATGTGTCGTCCGTCGGCACATCCCCAGCTTCGCCACTGCTTGCCATAGATGGGCCCGAGATTGCCGTCGGCATCGGCCCACTCGTCCCAAATGGTCACCCTGTGGTCATGCAGATAGCCTATATTGGTGTCCCCCTTCAGAAACCACAGCAGCTCGTAGATGATCGAACGCAGGTGCAGTTTCTTGGTGGTCAGCAGCGGGAATCCGTCGTCAAGATGGAAACGCATCTGATAGCCGAAGGTGCTGATGGTGCCGGTGCCTGTTCGGTCGTGTTTTTCTATGCCGTGGTCCAGCACATGCTGCAGCAAGTCTAAATATTGTCTCATGTTGTCGTTGTGTGTGGGTCTTTTTGGAGGTGGCATCCCCTTTCGTGACGCCCTGCACCTATTGCGTGGTCGTGGATTTCTCGCTCAGATCAAGTGCTGTCTCCGTCGTCAGACCGTTATTTATATCTGCAAAAATACGAATAAAAAACATATAAACAAACCATGACTCGCAAAAAACGACGGACGTGTGCAGGGACCCTCTTCGCTTGTCGCCGATGCTGCTGTGTGTGTATCGCAAATCCATGACATCGCCCTGTGGTTATAAATGTGTTATCGGGCCATCATTGTCGAAAAAATACTAAGGCCCGATTTCATTAGACCTTTTCTCCGTACGAGCAAGGTGAGGTCTGCTCCATCGCGCAAATGAAATAAATCGAAAATCCTTGTTTGTAGGTCGTTTTGCTTGTTTTGGCCTGCTTGAGACAAGTGAACATAATGAAAAAAAATGTATCTTTGCATTCACTTCTTTAACACTTTCCTGTTATGAAACATTTTTCAGTATTGGGTCTCTGTCTGCTGCTGTGCTTTGGCATGAGTGCGCAGAATCCCTCATCCTCTAAGAGTAAAGACATGAAAACACTGGTAACCTATTTTTCGTGTACAGGCACCACACGTGCCGCCGCCACCAAGTTGGCCAAGGAACTCAAAGCCGACCTTTTTGAAATAGACCCTTCCACCCCGTATACTTCGGCCGACCTCGATTGGCGTAACAAGAAGTCACGCAGCTCTGTGGAGATGCAGGACCTCACGTCGCGTCCCGCCATCAAGGACACCGTGGCCAACATGGGGCAGTATGACGTGGTCTATATCGGTTTCCCCATCTGGTGGTATACGGCACCGACTATCATAAACACCTTTATCGAGGCCCACGACTTGAACGGCAAGGAGATATATCTGTTTGCCACCTCGGGTGGCAGCACTCCCGATAAGGCATTGCGCGACCTGAAGGCTGCCTATCCGAAATATCGTTTTCTGGATGCCAAACTTGCACGCTGATTTCCATGTTGACCGTAGGTATTGAAGGACGCCAGGAACAAATGGTGTCCGATGCAATGACTGCCGACAAGATAGGCAGCGGCAGCGTGCCTGTCTTTGCCACGCCTATGATGGTAGCCCTGATGGAACGCACCTGTAGCGAGAGTGTGCAGCCCTGGCTCGATGCCGGACAGACCACTGTCGGTGTCCGTCTTGACATCAGCCACCTTTCGGCCACGCCGGTGGGTATGCGCGTGTGGTGCAAAAGCGAACTGACGGAGATTGACCGGCGGCGCCTCACGTTCCGCGTGGCGACCTACGACGAGGCAGGTCTCATTGGCGAGGGATGCCATGAGCGCTTCATCGTCGATGCCGACGCCTTCGTGCTTAAGGCTCGCGCCAAACATAGTCATTAACAATTAGATTTTATCATGAGTACTATACTATTCACCCTTATTGCTGCCGTCGTCGTCGTTTTGGTGATGATGGCTGGTCTTGGCATCAAGATGCTGATGAAAAAGAGCCACGAGTTCAAACGTCCCTGCACCAATGCTGACCCACGTACGGGACGTTGTGCCAACTGCACCTGCAAGAAGAAACGTAGCACCGTCACAGCCTGACGGAAGTATGCAGGGCTCCCCGCTGCCCCACGGTATCATGCTGTCCACTTTCTCGTCTCATAATCAACGATAACCATACCCATCCATGAATATTGATTTCTCCTACGTCAACCCCACGCGTATCCATTTTGGACGCACAGCCATGCAGCACCTCGACGATGAATTGCGTCGCTATGGTCGCAATGTCTTACTCGTCTACGGCCGCAATTCTATCAAGCAGAACGGCATCTACGATACTGTCATCGCATCGCTCAAGGCCACAGGCAAGGAGGTCTTCGAACTGTCTGGCATCAAGTCCAATCCATCCTATAGTCAGGTGTTCGCTGGTGCGCGTCTTGTCGAAGACAACCACATCGACCTAATACTTGCTGTTGGTGGCGGCTCGGTTATCGACTGCTCCAAAGGCATTGCCGCCGCAGCCCACTGCAAGGGTGACGCATGGCAGCGCTATTGGATGCAGGGCGAAGAGGTGGAGCATCCCGTAGTGCCTATCGGAACCATACTGACCATGACGGGTACCGCCTCCGAGATGAATGCCGGCTCCGTCATCACCAACGAGGAGGCCAAAATCAAGCAAGGACGTACCTTCCCGTTGGAGACTTTCTCGCCCCGGTTCTCTATCCTCAATCCCGAGTTTACATATAGCGTACCTCGCTATCAGATGGTCAGCGGCATCTTCGACATCTTTTCGCACCTTATGGAACAGTATTTCGGCGGCGACGATGATTGCGTGAGCGACTATCTGCTCGAAGGTGATATGCTGGCTCTCATTTCGGCAGCCCGCGCTGCTGTGGCCAATCCGCACGACTATGAGGCTCGCAGCAACATCATGTGGTGTGCCACTATGGCGCTGAACAAAATCCTCGCCGTCTCGAAGACGCAAGACTGGATGGTGCATCAGATAGAACATCAGTTAGGTGCCTATACCGACTGTGCCCATGGTGTGGGACTGGCCATCGTCTCGGTGCCCTACTATCGCCATATCTATCGCTATGGTCTGCCTCGTTTTGTGCGCTATGCCAAGAATGTATGGCATGTAGACCCTGCTGGTAAGAGCGACGAGCAAGTGGCCCAAGAAGGCATTGAATGTCTGAACCATTTCATTGCCGAGCTGGGCATACCCCAGTCACTTCGCGAGGTGGGCGCTACCGAGGAAATGTTGCCTCTCATTGCCCAAAGCTGCAACAAGATGGGTGGTTATCATGTCCCATCTACTGACGAGGTGTTGCAGATACTCCGCGAGTGCTTCTGATTTCTATCATTGTGACGTCTATCATTGTGACGTCGTTTGTCCACAACACAGTCTGTCATCAGTTCGAGGCCCATGCGTGGTTCCGTTGTTGACTCTCTCTGTATTGCGGTCCAGCCTGGTGGTATCAATTCGCCCACCTCTTGCCATGGTTCCCCTCTCGCCATTCGCGTAGGAGGGGAGTTTTGCAATCGGCGATAAAAAGGTGTCTGTGTTGGGAATAGGCTCAATGGGCTGCGAGGCTGCATACCGTGCATATGAAGTCGCGGTACTCGGTTGTGCGGAAGTCGTAGTCGCCCTCTTTCAGCCCTTTGTGGTCTTGCAGGATATGGCGAAGGTCGTTGTTGATACCGTCGCCAGTCATTTTCAGTAGGCTTTCTTTCATGGTCCATAGCCGTATAAAGGTTCGTCTCGGGTCTGCAGATAGGGCTATTTGGCGTTGTTCATCGTCGGACATGACCCTTTCCGCAATGGCGGGGTCGTAATGCGAGAGACTCTCCACGTCGATGCCAACGGGAGCCCTGTCCACCACGCAGGCGGCGGCTTCATGACAGTGGCTCAGGCTGAAATAGATGTTGCTATGGCCCTTTAGTCGAGGTTTGCCATTGGCATCGAAGGTAAAAACTGGTGGTTCCGCAATGCCGTATTCGGTGCGTAGGGCGTGGCACAACAGGATGTAGGCCGCGAGCGAGAGCTTGCGGTCGTGCTCCTGTCGGTAGCGGAGGACTTGGGCGCGACGCTGTGGGCTGACGCTGTTGAGGGCGACAGAAAGATCGATGGACTCGATATCGTCATCAATATAGACCATTTGGGATAAGGGTATACACCGTGGATGATTCCGATAAGGGGTGGACTATTGGCCCGATAATTCAAATCGCAAGTGCCGGCCTTTGTGGATAAGGAATATAGCGACAGCTTCTATCATATAGGCTATCAGGTAGCTATACCAAAAATAGTCAGGCAGCCATCGGGCCATGGCCCACAGAACGGGTATGACGGTCAGCGAGAGTGCCAGCGAGATGAAGAGTGCCATGGAATGGTGGTGGTAGAGCTTATAGACAATCATCAGCACGTAGATATAGCAGAACGGGATGAAACTGAGTGCAAAGATTCGCAGGGCACGGACTCCCTCGCTGACGAAAGACTCCTCCCGTCCTCCGAAGAGTTGCACTATGTCCGTCGGGAAGATCCACACAACAAGGCATGTGGTTGCCATAGCGATACTGATGAAGCGAAACGCTTTGCGCACTATTATCCTAACCCCGTCGTTGTCGCCTTGTCCCACATGTATCGCTCCCAGCGATTGCAGTGTCTGGCAGGTGCCCGAGACGAAGAGATTGTAGATTTGAAGCAGGTTCATGCAGACAGAGAAAGCAAAAATGCCGGCACGTCCGAAGTTGTCCAGCACGATGCTGTTGGCCGAGAACAGTAGCAGTGTGAGGCAGATAGAAGCGATAGCCAGTGGTGCCCCCTGTGACACGATGCGGCGCCATGAGATGAGCAGTCCATCTGTCGCCAGATCCAGCCTTAAAGGTGATGGAGCCTGACCCGCTCTCGGTGTGAGCCAATGTGTGAGCAGGATGCCTATGCCTATGAGATGTCCCACTACCGTTGCCGCTGATGAGCCGGCGATACCCCATCCCAGCCATTGGATGAAGACGATGTCGAGTAGGAGATTGGCGACATTGTCTATTATCACCGCCATCGATACCAGTTTGGGACTTCCATCGACGCCCACCATGGTAGACAGCCCCCACATGAGGATGAAGGCTGGATTGCCGAGGAGGAGTATTCTCATATAGTCCGATGCCAGCGGCAGCAGCTGCTCGTTGTTGCACAGCCAGCGTGCCGTAGCCCCGGGCAGCAGCAGCCCCCCGACGATGGCCAGCGTAAAGCCCAGCCCCACGCTTAACGTCAGCGCTCGGCTGAAGAGGCGACGGGCCTCGGTACTATCGTTTTTGCCTAAAGCATAGGCTACGAGCATTCCGGCTCCTGCATTGATGAGCAGATGGATGGTGAAGATGAACTGGTTGATGGGCTTGGAGAGATTGATGGCACTCACGGCGTCGCCACTGATGAGGTTACCTACGATAATGCCGTCTACCACGTTGCCCATGCAGGCTGAGAGGGCTACGAGTATGTAGGCCCACAGATAGCTGTAGAATGACTTGTCAATCTGCTGTTTCATGACATCTCCTTCTCTCTACTCGAAAAATCCGAATCCGCCTATGGCCGTCAACATCCGCTCTACATAGTCCCACGACGTGGGCGACCATGCGAAGTCCAGCCGGTAGAGCACCTGCGTGGTATAGTCGTTGTCACGACTGACGTCGGTGGTGTTCTGTCCGTGGGCCATGTCTTGATAGGCCAGCAACGACGACAGCTGTTTGGACTTCTGGGGGTCGTCTTTGGCCTTTTCCATGGCTTGGGCAAACTCTTCCTGTTCCACAAAGCGTATGCTATCGCCTACGGCGTAAAGACCGCTCAGCACATCGCCGAGAAACTGGGTGTGGATGTTGTAGGGGTGGAACACGGTGCACTCCCTCGGCGTGGTGGCGAGAAGGGTGATGGCGTGCGCCACCTCGTTGATGGGCGAGAACTCCACCCGCTTGTTGCGCATGCCATAGGGGCAGCAGCCCAACATGCTGTACACCTTGATGCGGCCCATGAAGGCATTGGTGGAGAAGTTGGCCTGAAACTCGCCATCGGTGGAGCGTGCCGAGAGATTTCCCACGCGCATTATCTTGCCGTCAAGACCATGCAGGGCTACGGCTTCAAGGATGTAGCGTTCCGCCATGAACTTGGAATGTATATACTTGTTGCCCAAGTATTGGCCCATGTAGAGACGCTGCTCGGTGTATATGTCACTCTTCGGCATCCCTACCCAGAGACCGCGGGTGCTGGCTGTAGATATATGGATCAGGCGGGCTCCCGTCTGTAGGCAGTATTCTACGCAGCGTTTGGCTCCTCCGATATTCACATCTTCTATCTCAGTGCCTTCGCTGAAGTGTTTGACCACGGCGGCGCAGTTGATGAGTGTGTCGATGTGTGCGGCAGGATATTGGGCAAGGGCCTGCGCGATGTCGCTGGTTACGTCGCCAGCAACGACGTGCAACCGACTGCCAAAGAGTCGGCTATAGGCATCGGCGAAATAGTAGTAGAGGAGTGTGCGGAGTCGTTTCTCGGCCTTTTCGGCACTGGCACCACGTACCATGCAGTAGATCTCCTTGGCATCGGAATCGATGAGGTCGCGTAGCATATGGATGCCAAGATAGCCTGTGGCTCCTGTCAGCAGCACGTTGCCTAAAGGTCTGCGTTCGCCTTTGCGGAAAGCGTTTAGCGTGTTGCGCTGCAACAGGGCATGGATGGCGGTGTAATCGTAATCTGCCACCTCGTCACTGTCCGCATTATCGTCGTCGCCTGCCACCAGTTTTGCGAGCTGGCGGGGGGTGGGGTGAGCAAACACGTCTCCGTAAGCCACATGCAGGCCGGCTTTGTCAGCCTCTATGATGACACGTGTGACGACCAGTGAGGTGCCTCCCAGCTCGAAGAAGTTGTCGGTGGCTCCCACTTTGTCTATCTGAAGGATGTCGGCAAAGATGTGGCAGAAAGTGCGTTCGGTGTCGTTGGCGGGAGCCTCGTAGGCTGTCGTCGTGGCCAGTTGTGGCTCCGGGAGTGCCTTGACGTCGGTCTTGCCGTTGGGGGTCATGGGCATCTCTTGCAGCTGCAGGTAGGCGGTGGGCACCATGTACTGCGTAAGGCTCTTCGCTATCTCGGCTTTCAGACTCTCGGGAGCGATTGTATGATCGGCGGTGTAGTAGGCGCAGAGGTGCTCTTTGTCGTTGATTCGGCGGATGAGGATGACCACTTTCTTCATCCCCTCCATGCGTAGCATCACGTTTTCAATCTCGCCCAGCTCGATGCGGAGGCCGCGAAGTTTGATTTGATGGTCGGTTCGGCCAAGGATGACGATGTCGCCATCGGGCTGCCAACGTGCATAGTCGCCCGATTTGTAGATAGGTATGGTCTTGCCGTCGCGGTGCGGACTGTAGTCGACGAAATGCTGCCGGGTGATTTCGTCGAGGTTGTTGTATCCGCGTGCCACGCCGCGTCCTCCTATGTATAGTTCGCCCACCACGCCTACGGGCAGCTCGTTGCCGTCGCTGTCTACGACAAATTCCGTGACGTTGAGTTGCGGACGCCCCACGGTGATTTCCTTGGCATGGGTGAGCTCTTTGTTGTTGGAAGCCACGGTGGTCTCGGTGGGACCGTAGCAGTTGAAGATACGCGCTGTGGTGGCATTGCGCAGGTCGGCGAGCAACTGGTCGGAGAATTTCTCTCCGCCTGCACGGCAGATGGCGATATGGCTGATGGCTTTCCGGAAGTCGTCGCTGGTGAGCCATGTCTGCCAGCGAGACGGGGTGCCGGACACCATGCTGATGTGCTGCTCTTCGATGAGGTGCGACAAGGCAATGGGATTGTTGGCTTGCTCCTCGGTGGCAAGGACAAGGGTCTTGCCGTTAAAGAAGGCTGTGCCGATATCCTGCAATGCGGCATCGAACGAGATGGTCGTAACGCTCAGTATGCGCTTTGCGTCGGTCAGCACGGCATGTGCCAAGAAGTTGGCGGGGTGTCCGTAGAGGTAGTTGCAGATGCCCGCATGGCGGAGCATGACGCCTTTGGGACGGCCGGTGGACCCGCTGGTGTAGATGAGGTAGGCCAGGTCGTCGGGACCTATGGTCGTAACCACTTCGTCCTCCGCTGCGCTATCGCTGAGCAGCTCTTCTACGTCGATGGCTTTGCTGGCCGGAACGGTGCCCATGCGGTCGGCGGTGGTGATGATGAAGCGGGCTTCGCTGTCTTCGAGTATCAGCTTCACGCGGTCGGCAGGATATTCGGGGTCGCAGGGTATATAGGCTGCTCCGGCCCGCATGACGCCAAAGAGCGACAATATCAGGCGGCTGGTGCGGGGCAGCAGCAGGGCCACACGGTCGCGGTCCGCCACGCCGCGGCGGCGCAGTGCTTGTGCTATGCGGCGTGTGGCTTGCTCCATGCTGGCATAGGTATAGGTGGCGTCGGTGGCCACGAGGGCCTCATGCTGCGGATCGGTCTGTGCGAAATGGGCTATGCAGTCGTGGAACAGTCGGAAAGGCGCCTCCTCGCCACTGACCTGGCGCAGACCAGCGAGTTCTTCCTCCTGTCGCGGACCAACGATGGAGAGATGCCGCACGCTGCCATCGGGGTTGTCCATCATGCGGTGTGCCACTGCCACGATGCTTTCGGCCAGCGCGTTGCCCAGATGGGCGGAATAGAGTGCGTCGTCGTACTGCACCACTACGCCGCGCGTCTCCACTTTGATATTGATCTTGAATTTTGGCACATTCAGTTCCAGCAACTCTTGTGCCACGTGTTGTCCGCCGACGCTGTAGTCCGTCAGTACTCCCACCTGGTAGGCATAGGCGATGGAGGGACGGAATCCATATTGCGATGCGATGCGGGCAAAAGGATAATCCTCGTGGGCTATGGTCTGGTCGAAAACGCTACTGCTGTTTTTCAAGAATGTGGACACGTTGACGTCGTCGATGGTGAGTCCGAGGGCCAGTGTGTTCACGAACATGCCCACGGTGTCGGCGATGTGCAGGTTGCTTCGTCCGCCGCTGACGGTGCAGAGGTATACGTCTCGGTTGTTGGTGTAGCGCGACACCACGTAGGCTGTGGCTGCCAGAAACAGGTGGGCCGGCGTTATGCCTTGGCTGCGGCAGAATGCCGTGGCTCGCTCGTAGTCGGGCAGACAGACGGCCTCGCCGATGAGTCCTTGCACGCTTTCGCCTCTGTTCTTCAGGTCGGCCGGTATCTCGCTGGCTCCCTCGCAGTTCTGTAGCCGCTCGGCAAAGAATTGCTCCGCTTCGCGGAACGATTCTTTTTTCTCGGCAGCCTGTTGGTCGGCCACAAATTCGAAGTAGGTGTATCGTTCGTTCTCGATAGTTCCGCCCTCTAAGCAGTTGCATATCTGCCTGATGAGCAGGTCCGCCGACCCTCCGTCGAAGACGAGGTGGTGGATGTCCATCAGCAGGTGGACGCCTCGCTCGGTTTTGACAATCTCAAAACGGTAGAGAGGGGCTTTCTGCAAGTTGAAGGGTTGTACAAATTCGTTCTTGTATTTCGACAGTTTTTCCTCGCTCATCTCGCTGATAGTAGCTCCTATACGCTTCTCGAAGGAAATGTCGGCAGCCCCTTCGAGACTCTGCACTATGGTGCTCCCTTCTGTGGTGAAGTGGATGCTCAGTTCGGGATGTGCTTTCACCACTCGTTCTACGGCGGAGGCCAGTTGGTCAGCCGTGGTTGTCGCGGGGAACGAGAGCAGGTAGGGGATGTTGTAGATGGTGGAGGTAGGATGGTTCATGCAGTCCAGATAGACGCCGGTCTGGGCATAGGAGAGCGGAACGCTTTGGGGCATGGTCCGTGGAGCCTCTGGCGTCTTGTCTGTGGCGGCGTGGGTGACGGCCGCATCGCCGCTCATCATCTTTGTGAGTATCTCGTTTTCTATGCTTTGCAGCGTGCCGGTCTTGACGAGGGCGCGCGAGTCCAGATTGACGTCATAGCGCTTGCTCACCAGCACGGCCAGCTTGATGGCCGAGATGGAGGTCAGCCCGGCATAGCCCAAAACGGTGGTCACTCCGAAGTCGCCATTGCCCACCACGCCGGCTATCAGCTCGTGCAGCTCGCATTCGAGCACGTTCATCGGCACATGAGCCTCTTCGGCGGCCACGGCTTTCCGCTGCGGTTTGGGCAGCGCCGATTTGTTCACCTTTTGGTTCTGGTTGAGTGGTATGACGTCGATCTGCATCGTTACGGCAGGCACCATGTAGGGCGGTTTCTCTTCGAGGATGAAGTTGTTGAGGGCCTCGATGTCTATCGGCTGGTCGCCAACGATATAGGCCGCGATATATTTTCCGCCGGTCCCGTCCTCGCCTTGCTCTATGTCGAACGCTTGCACGGTGGCATCGCTGATGCCGGGAAACTCGCGTATGATGGCTTCTACCTCTTTCAGTTCGATGCGGAAGCCA
>JAFUVR010000029.1 GCA_017477485.1 Bacteroidales bacterium
GAAAATCTTGCGGCTTTCGGTGATGGTGATGAATTTGTCGCCTCCGCGGGTGGCTTTCACATCGAAGAAGTAGCGGCGTTTGCCTGCGGGGATGGCTTGCGAATAGAGTTCTTCTTTTTTGTTATCTCTGTATTCCATAATGGTTTTGTTGTGTGATTTGCTGGCAAAAGTAGCAAGTTTTTTTTATGTGCTTTGCAGGCAGATGTAAAAGTTATCAACACAGGTTTTTGAACAACTGCCGCTTAGTGTGTGGTTAAGCGGTGTTTGGGTGGCTGGAGAGGCGTGGAGGGCCTGCCAGAAAGCAAACCAAGCCGACGTGCGGCTGGGGAAGCGGTCCGTCGGCTTGGCGTGGGTGTGATACTATTTGGCAAAGATTTTCTGCCAGTTCTTGTAGTCGCGGTCCTTCCATGCGTTGTTGTGGTAGACGTAGGAGGCTATGGCAGGGATGACGGTGGTGCCTTCGGCATAGACCATCTGCTGTAGTTTGTCGTCTACTTTTCCCCAGCTGCCGGCTTCGAGGAGCGTGGAGCTGGAGCAGGCGCCGTCGCGCACGTCGGCCACGGTGATCTGGATGGCGTATTTGTGCATAGGCACTTCGTAGCCCAGAATTTCGGCGCAGACCACGGTGTCCTGAGCGAAATTCTTGGGGGTGCCGCCGCCGACCATGAAGAGGCCGGTCTGTGGGGCGGCCATCTTGATCTTGGTGAGCTCGATGAAATCGCATACCGAGTCGATGCTGAGGTATTTCTCGCCTTTCTGGGCGCGTTCCCACTGGTGTTTGCCGATGCCGAAGCCGGCGCTGCTGTCGCTGAATGCGGGGCAGAAGATGGGCACGCCGCACTCGTAGCAGGTCTGGATGAGGCTGTCTTTCTTCACGCCGCGGCCGTTGTGGAGCCATTTGCCGAGTTCGTAGATGAACTCGCGGCTGCTGTAGGGGCGTGCTTCGAGCTGGTTGGCCAGCTCATAGGTGGCATGGTCGCAGGCCTGCAGCTCTTCTTCGTCGATGAAGGTGTCGTAGATTCGGTCGATGTAGAGCTCGCGCAGCACGGTGTCGGGGACGACGTTTTCCTTGGTGCCGACATAGTGTTTGAAGCCGAGGGCCTCGAAGAGGTCCATGTCGATGATAGAGGCGCCGGTGGCCACCACGACATCGATCATCTTGTTGCGTACCATGTCGACGTAGACCTGCATGCAGCCTGCGGCGCTGGTGGAGCCGGCGAGGGTGAGGATGTTGGTGCAGTCTTTCTCCTTGCACATCATGGTCAGGATGTCGGCAGCGCGCGCGGTGTCGCGGCTGGTGAACGACATGCCACGCATGGCATCGATCAGCTCGGTGGAATCGTACTTTTTAATGTCGATGTGTTTGATGGTTTCTTTGAGCAAATCTTTCTTTTCCATTTTGTTGTAAAGTTTTTGTGTTTGATGACAACTTTCCTTTGTCGTATGGGAGAAAGTCTGATCCCTTGTTATTGTGGTTTTTTCTGATGCAGGGTGGGGGAGTGAGAGTGTTTGTTTGTGTCGGGGAGGTGGCGCTGAGCGAGAGGAGCTAGAAGGGGGTGTCGTTGTCTTCCCTGACGCCGAAGTTGAGGGGGGAGTCGTCCTTGGGCATGGCTGTGCCGTCGCCGAGTTCGATGTTCATCCTGGAGGGGATGGTGCCTGTGGGGCCGTCGAAGCTGGTGTTGCTGGGAATGGAGGAGGCGTATTGGTTGGGGTCGGGGAAGGTGCTGTCGTCGTTGACGAAGCGCACGCACTCGCGTTTGAAGCGTACACGCACTTTGCCGGTGCTACCGCTACGGTGTTTGGCGATGATGATGTCGGCCTTGCCAGCCGTAGAGATGCCATCTTCCTCCTCGATGCCGTAGTATTCGGGGCGGTAGACGAAAAGCACGATGTCGGCATCCTGTTCGATAGCGCCGGACTCGCGCAGGTCGCTCAGCTGGGGTTCCTTGCTGCCGCCGCGGGTCTCTACGGCGCGGCTGAGTTGTGAGAGAGCGAGCACGGGGATTTGCAGCTCCTTGGAGAGGGCCTTCAGCTGACGCGAGATGGTGCTGATCTCCTGTTCGCGGTTGCCGTTGCGGCTAAGGTCGCCGCCGGCAGTCATCAGCTGCAGGTAGTCGATAAAGACCATCTGTATGTCGTGACTCTGCTTGAGGCGGCGACATTTGGCTCTGAGTTCGAAGATGGAGAGCTGCGACGTAGCGTCGATATATATGGGGGCGTTGGCCAATACCTGCGACTTGTCGGCCAGGGCCTGCTGTTCCCATGATTCGAGGGGGTCGCCCTTCTTGAGTTTCTCGCCCTTGATTTCGGTCTCGCCGGAAATGAGACGCATGGCCAGTTCCTCGCCGGACATTTCGAGCGAGAAGAACACCACGGGCTTTTTGAACTGCACGGCCACGTTGCGTGCCATGCTGAGGGCCAGAGCCGTCTTGCCCATGGCAGGGCGTCCGGCAAGAATGATGAGGGTGCCGGGCTGGAAGCCTGCTGTCTCGCGGTCCAGCCCCGAGAGGCCGCAGTAGACGCTTTTGGTGTTGGCGGTCTCGGGATTGAGCTGAGCTTCCTGAGTACGGGCAATCTGGTCTTTGGCAGCTTTGACAAGGACATCGAGCGGCAGAATTTCCTGTCGGAAGTTGCGGTCGTTGATGTCCATGAGCTTTTGTTCGGTGCGGTCGAGGAGGTCGACGACGTCGGTGGTCTCGTCGTAGGCGGAGGTCAGGCTCTCGGTGGAGATGCGTATGATCTCGCGCTGGATGAACTTCTCGTTGAGGATGCGCACGTGGAACTCGATGTGAGCGGCGCTGACCACGTTGTTGGTCAGTTCGGAGATATAGAAAGCACCGCCGGCGGCTTCGAGCTCGCCGTCCTGCCGCAGCTGGTTGACCACCGTCAGCAGGTCGACGCCTTTTGTTTGGTCAAAGAGCTTGCGAATGGCGCGAAAGATGGCCTGATGCTGGGGCAGATAGAAGCAGCCTTCGTGCAGCTGTTCTATCGTGTTGGACAGCGCGTTCTGATCAAGCATCAGCGAGCCCAGCACCGATTTCTCCAATTCCACGGCCTGCGGCGGTGTCTTGCCGTTCAGCTCTGACACCTTGGCATAAGACATTCTTTCTTTGCTCCTTGAAATAGAGCGTGTGCTTGTTTCCATGGTTTGCAAAGGTACATAGTTTTTTCGTGTCGTATATTTTTTTTATCAACACCGTTTTTGCCGCCGATAGGGGCGCCGTTCTGTCGGACGCTATCGTATCCGTGGTCTGTATTATTGTCGCCGCAAAGTATGCCGACCGGTGCCATTGGTACTGCTTTTGCAATCTTTTTTGTAAATTTGTCTCATGGCTTTATCTAATTCTGTATTTGGAAATCGTTGTGTTTCATTTTTCTATGTCGTTGTTTCTCTACTGACGGCGTTGCCTGTCGTGGCGCAGAATGCGGCGTCGCTCGTAGACCGCGGGCTTGCTGCTGAGCGCAGTGGGCTTGTGGAGCGTGCCGAAGCCTACTATCGCGAGGCCATCGAGCAGGACTCGGCCGAAGAGGCCTACCTGCGTCTCGGCATCATGATGCAGCATGCCGAGCGCTATGCCGAGGCCGCCGACCTCTTGCGCCATAGCGCGTCGGGCCTTGGGCTCTCGCACCTCTCCATCTGTCTGGCCGAGCGCAAGCAGTGGGACGAGGCCCGCTCCGTTGCCGAGAGGGCCATAGAACTTGGCGAGACCACGGCGCCCATGACCACCCTTGCCCTCTGCGAGAGTGCGCAGGGGCGGCATATCAATGCCCAGACATGGGCTGCCAAGGCCCTCAAGGCCAATCCTAACGATGCAAGGGCCAACAATGTCATGGGCGTTATCTGTTTCCGTAAAGGAGCCGACAACGATGCCCTGCGATACTTCCGCAAGGCCGTCTCGCTCGACAGCAACGACGTGGATGCCTACTACAATCTCGGCACCATGTACTGCTTGCGCAACAACAGCGAGACCGCCGTCATCCACATCAAAAAAGGACTCAAACTGCACCCCAAGTCGGCAAAGCTCTACAGCTGTCTGGGCCGGGCCTACGCCATGCGGGGCGACTCGCAGCGCGCCGTGGCCTGCTACGAGCGCATCCTTCAGATAGACAGCACGAACCTCAACGCCCTCATCCGTATCGGCAATATCTACTGTGACGAAGGCCACTATGACCAGGCCCAAGCCTATTTCAAGCGTGCCACGCTGGTGGACCCGTCGTCGCCAGAGGGTCACAAAGGGCAAGGCCGCACCTATACTGCCAGTGGCGACTACCGCAAGGCCGTACAGGCCTACATCCGCGCCACCCAGCTCGACAATTCCGACCACGAGACCTATCTCATGATGGCCGACCTCTACAACAAGCAGAACAACGCACAGCGCGAGAAAAACTGCTACAAGAAGTCGGCAAAGCTGGGCAACAAAACAGCCCAGCAATGGTGTGTAAAACATGGCCTCGCATGGTAACACTGGTCTCGCTCTCCCTCTTTGCTTTGCGTTATGGCTACTTTTGCCTCTTCTCTCCTATTGTCGTATGATCTTGGTTACATGATAAATTTACAGCGTTTTATTGTCGATTCTTTCATCTATTTCATCAATCAATTATTCGACGATAGGAAAAGCCC
>JAFUVR010000030.1 GCA_017477485.1 Bacteroidales bacterium
ACATCCTGCCCCGTGGCGAGTTCAACTGGCAGTTCTACATCGAGTGCGACCCCGACAACCTGAAGAAAATCGAGGATGCCATCATCGGAATCATCAAGGACTATCAGAAAAACGGGCCCAATGCCGAAACCCTTGCCAAAGTTCAGGAACAGCAGATCATCAACCGCGGCAACCAGATGCAGAACAACGACTACTGGATGGGCCAGATTATGGCCAGCTACCAGTACAACGAAAACCGCGACGGCAGCGCCAGCCTTGACGATTTTGCCTCGCGTGTGCGCAAGGTTACGGTCAAAGACATCCGCAAGATGGCCCAAAAGCAGATCAACTTGAAAAACTACGTTGTCGTAACGCTCAAACCTGAAAGCGTTCCTGCCGAGTAACCTTGTTCTTTATGCAAACGGCATCAGCATAACATCAGATTCACACCGAGCGAGACCACAACCCTTGCTCGGTGTGTTTTTTTATTGGTGAGGTGTGGTCTGATGCGTTGGCCGAAGAGATGGATGTCCGGCTTCGGAATGACAGATGAAGCCTGTTGTAAGACAGGAATTGCGACAAAAATAGCTTCTCCTAAAAAATTGTGCCATGAGAAAGATAGGCGAAAACATCTTTGAGGTAGATCATATCGACCTGCCCGACATCATGAACCATCGCAAGCCTGAGACCACCAAGAAGGACTATGGCCATGCACTGCTCCTTGCCGGAAGCATGGGCAAGATGGGAGCGGCGGTATTGGCCGCCAAGGCCTGTATGCGTGTGGGAGCGGGCCTGCTCACCGTGCATGTGCCAGCCTGTGGGGTAGAGGTCATGCAGACCGCGGTGCCCGAAGCCATGGTGTCTGTTGATGCGCATGATTTCATGCTCAGCTCTCTGCCCGACAACCTGTCGCGCTACAATGCCATAGCCATAGGCCCCGGCATCGGGGTGCACCGTCGCACTGTGCGCATGCTCCGCCATCTGCTCAAAGCCCTTGCCGAGATGCAGCGCTGCAGTAGTGCCCCGCTGCCTGTCCTCATTCTCGATGCCGATGCATTGAACATCGTTGCCTCGCTCTCCGAAGTGATGCTCCCCATGCTTCCGGCAGCCACCATTGTCACTCCCCATGAGGGCGAATATACACGCCTCTTCGGTTCTGCCGACCCGCATCGCATGGCCGTTGACCATCGTCTCACCATTGTCAAAAAAGCCCACCATACCCACACCTACAGCTGCAAGGGGCAGGAGTTCATCAATCTTACGGGCAATGCTGGAATGGCCACCGCTGGGAGTGGCGATGCCCTAACGGGCATCATCCTTGGCCTCGCCGCCCAGCATTGTTCTCCTATCATTGCATCGATGATGGGCGTCTATTTACATGGCCGCGCAGCCGATTTAGCGGCTCTCAACCAGTCGCAAGCATCGCTTTTAGCCTCGGATATCATAGAAAATTTGAAGTCGGCAACGATGTAGAAAATAGAGTATTAAACCTATTCGATGTAAAAAAGACAAAAAAAAGTTTTGTCGGTTGCTAAAAAGTGCGTATCTGTGCAACCGATTTAAAAAGAAGAAATCTTCCTCAATAGCTCAGTTGGTTAGAGCACCTGACTGTTAATCAGGGGGTCGCAGGTTCAAGTCCTGCTTGGGGAGCAAAGAAAGAAACCACCTCGTAAGGCGGTTTCTTTTGTTTTGCAAGGATGCCGTGGCACTTGATCTCTCGGCGCGCGACCACTTCGTAAGGCGGTCTCTTTTATTTTGCAAGGTTGTCTCTGTGTTCTGTAAGGTGTTTCTTTTATTTTGCAAGGTTGTCTCCGTGTTCTGTAAGGTGGTTTCTTTGTTTTACAAAGTTGTCTTTTTTCAGGGTTGTTTTGCTTTTCTTTTATAGTTTTTTTTTACAAGGTGTTTTATTAGGATGCCTGTAAGTCTTTTCATCTCGTCTCAGCATAAATCGGGCGTTGGAACAGCCTTTTCGGTGAAAATCATCGTGGCTACCTAATTGCAGGCCACATGCCAAATAAATACGCCAATGTCCGCCTTTAGCATGCCTAAATTATGAACAAGTTTTTTCGGTATATTCTGACTCGTTCTCTCTTTAGTCTAATGACAGAATCGGGGTCTGTCATAGGCTTCGAACTGTTCGGATTAAAGGGATTCTCTTTCAAAGCATTGGGCTCACACCGACCTGCTGATGTTTAACGGCAGACGGGAATATGGATTAACTGGCGTTCTCTCGGAGTATCGAGCTCACACAGGGTTGCTTAGAGCCTTCTGTTGACTCTGTATGATCAGACCCCACACCGCTATATCTTTAGAGTGGTGAGAATAATCGGTGTTAGAATAGTGGGAATAATCGGTGTTAGAATAGAGAGAATAATCGGTATACTCGGAGTATGCCGAGAGTGTGTACCAATCTTTTGATGACGGGAATACGTGCGGGCAGTCGGGGAACGCTATTCGGTAGCGTAGTCGATAATCTCGATGCGGCGTTCTCGTGCGGCCTCTACGCTGTAGACGGAGTGCACCTGGTCGTTTTGGTTGGCGCTGACGTTTTTGTTGGCCGTGCTGCTGCCATAGGGCACTTGGATGATGCGCAGCGTACCGTCGGCAATGCAGCGGCGCAGGTTGCCCTGGTTCCAGTAGCGTAGATAGTTGAGGAAACTGTTGATGCGTCGTTGCGAGAGATAGGCGTTGTATTCGCTGTTGTGGAGCGGGCTGGCATAGCCTTTGACGGTGATGGTTACGTTACGTCCGTTCCATAGCTGTTCGGCCACCATCCACATGAATTTTTCCAGTCGGTCGTTGTTCCCTTTCACTTCTTGTTTGAAGAAGTGGTCGAGGTCCTCCTCGGCCTCTTTGAGAACTGTGCCGTTGTAGTGCTTGGCCCATGCTTCTTTGTAGATAGGCAGCATGGCGATGTAGTGTGATGAGAGCTGGTCGTAGCGGGTCTTGGTGGTGGTGGCTATCGAGCCGGGGTCGGGCTCGTCGTTGTGGAAATAGAGCGTGATGGGGTTGTGGGGCGAGGGCTCGACAGGCACCGCGACGGGCTGGTCGTGAGTGCTGGGAGGTGTGGTGGGGGGTGTGGCTGGTGGGTTGTCGGCTATGGCGGGCTTGTCGTCAGGCTCGGCGGGTTCGGGCTCCTCCTTGATGGTCTCTATACGCCAGAGGTAGAGGTCGTTGCAGCAGTTCTGTGTCGAGGCGTAGAGTGAGCCTTCTCGGTTGGAGGAGAAATAGCCCCGGGTGGCGTTGCTGTCGCTGATGGTGTAGAAGATGTCGTTGTGGGTCGAGTTGATGGGGGCGGGCATGGCCACGGGTTTGCAGTAGGTGTTGCGGCTGCCGTTGCTGGCATAGATGTCGAATCCGCCACGGCCTCCAGCGCGGTCGGAAGAGAAATAGAGCACCTGTCGGTTGTTGTCGTAGAAGGGGGTGATCTCGTCGTAGCCGCTATTGATGGGTTGGCCGAGATTGATAGGCTCCGAGGCCTTGCCGTCGCGCACTATGGTGTACCACAGGTCCATGCCGCCCAAACCTCCCGGGCGGTTGGAGGAGAAATAAACCAGGGTGCTGCCGTCGTCGAGATAGGCTATAGAGGGCTGGGTGGCGGTGTAGCCTTCGAGGTTGATGCTGCTGTTCATCTTCTTGATTTCGCGCCACCGGTCGCCGCGACGCCGTGCGGTATAGATGGCGCAGGGGGTGCGTCCTTCGGTGCTGGTCTCGCATCGGGTGAAATAGAGCAGGCCGTTGCGGCTGTCGTAGGCTGTGTTGCCTGAGTGCTCTTTGTTGCTGTTCAGTTTGTCTTTGACGGGCTGCGACTGAGAGGCGACGCCGTTGTCGTCCACCGTGGCCTGCATGATTTGCATTAGGGCTGCGTCCAGTTCGAGTTTGCGCCCTGCGGTGTCAGAGTGGGGCAGATAGGAGTAGTACAGGGTGTGCGGGTCCAGCAGCATGGGGGCTGACTCGTTGCCGATGGTGTTGAGGCTGTTGTCGAGGTGTATGATGTTGATGACCTCCTGTGCCATGGTGAAGAGAGGCGCGAGAAGAATGGCAAGATATAGTGTTGTCTTTTTCATGCTTGATTGGGGTAGGGACAAGACTTTTTTGTTTTGGACAAAGGGGAGGATTACATGATGGGGCAGGGGAGTGCTCCAATACGTTTCTTGATGGGCACAAGTCGGTAGACCAGCCCCAGTTCGAGGGCTCCGAAGCTTTGGGAGGCTACGGCCAATTTGGAGAGGTTCGAGTCGTAGGAAACGGCAAAGGCAAAGGCGTTATACTCGGCCCCGAGGGTGAAGATAGCGGCGTCGGCATGGCGCATCATGAAGCCGGCGAAGGCCACGATGTGGTCGGTGCTTTCACGAAGATACCATTTGATGTCGCTTCCGTAGTAGATTTCGTGGTATTTGCGTTGCAGCTGCAATGCCACTATGGGCACCACGGCAAGGGCGGGGTGGAAGCGCCATTCGGTGCGTCCGTAGAGATTCCACTTGGTCGACAGGCGGCTGCTGTCCAGTCCCATATAACTGATGTTTGGCCGGTTGATGTTGCGTGCCGAGATAGCGGCGCGGGCAATGATGTTTTCGTTGGGCTGGTAGAACCATGCGGCACCGGCCCCAATGGTGAGGTAGGTGCAGTGGTCTTTCTCGAAAGTCTCCTTGGGGTCGAGCAGTTCGGCACCCGTGGCGTCGAAGCCCGCCTGCCCGTAGCCTGCCTCTACGGAGAAGGAGAGGTACTGGTCGTTGCTGGCCGTGGGCGACTGATAGTAGGAGACGATGAGGTTGGCGGCGGTGCTGCCATAGTCGAGCGAGCCGGCCCTGTCGCGATAGGCCAGCAGGCCCACATTGATGCCGTTGTAGTGATAGCGGTTGCGATAGACAGAGGCTTCGGCGGTGGCGGCAAAGGTCTGATAGGGTTTGCTCACTTTGGCCCACTGGTTGCGATAGGCAAGGCCGAATCGTGCCGTCCCTTCAAAGAAACCCGCATAGGCTGGATTGAAGAGCACGGGATTGAGGTCTATCTGCGAGAAGTGGATGTCCTGCCCTCTCACTGCGATGCCCGTCGTCAACAGGCAGACGCACAGCATCAACACCCCACCTATCTCTCTCAGTGGTCTGCGATATGTCGTGCTATGTGGTCGTGGTATAGGGATAGGCTTGCTGTATTGTACTCTGTTTATGGTCTGAAAGGACAACTGTTGGCGTTCGGAGCGGTGCGGGACGGTGACGGGTGTGTCGTGGGCGTTGCCGTCGATGCTTGTAGCGTTTATCGGGCGTAGGGCGGCAGCGAGATGTCGGCAAACTCGCCTTTGAGGTATTTGAAATATCCTGCTATGCCCACCATGGCGGCGTTGTCGGTGCAGTATTGAAACTTGGGTATGAAGGTCTTCCACCGGTGACGTTGTCCCATCTCTTGGAGGCGCTGCCGCAGGAGGCTGTTGGCCGACACGCCGCCGGCTATGGCCACTTGGCGTGCGCCGCTGGCCACCACGGCTTTCTCCATTTTCTTGATGAGGAAGTCGACGATGCATTTCTGTATCGAGGCACAGAGGTCGGCCTTGTGCTGCTCTATGAAATCGGGCTCTTGTACCAGCTTGTCGCGTAGGAAATAGAGAAAGGAGGTCTTCAATCCGCTGAAACTGTAGTCGTAGCCCGCAATGTGGGGCGTGGCAAAGTGAAAGGCGTCGGCATTGCCCTGTTGTGCGAGGCGGTCAATGATGGGGCCGCCGGGATAGCCCAGGTCCATGATTTTGGCTGCTTTGTCGATGGCTTCGCCGGCAGCGTCGTCGATGGTCTGCCCCAGCACCTCGATGTCGAAATGGCTCCGCAGCAACAGTATCTGGGTGTGTCCTCCCGACACCAGCAGGCACACAAAGGGAAACGTGGGAACCTCGCTGTCGTCGGCCTCTTTGATGAAGTGCGAAAGCACATGGCCCTGCAGGTGGTTGACCTCTATGAGGGGCTTGCCAAGGGCTTGGGCCATCCCTTTGGCAAACGAGACCCCCACCAGCAGCGAGCCCAGCAGCCCGGGCCCACGCGTGAAGGCGATGGCGTCAATCTCGTCGCGTCCCACACCCCCCTGTCGCAAGGCCGCATCCACCACGGGCACTATGTTCTGCTGGTGGGCCCGCGAAGCCAACTCGGGCACCACGCCGCCGTATTGCTCGTGGACCTTCTGCGAGGCTATGACGTTGGAGAGTATGCGGTCGTCGCGAAGCACTGCCGCCGACGTATCGTCGCACGACGATTCTATGGCAAGAATGACAGACATGGAGGAAGTCTATAAAGTTTCAGACTGCAAAAGTACACATAAAATCTTAATACTTTGAACTCGATAAGGCACTAAACCAGTTTTTTTTTTGTTATTATAGTAAAATGCGGGTATGCTGCAGGGCATACGCTTTGTTTGAAGAAAACTCTCAAAATAGTAGGACGCTTCGCTGCCGGCCTTTTTCTGGTCGTCTATTTTGTTGTTGCTCTGTGTTGTACCACCCTCGTACAGACGCTTATTGGCAGCACGGCCAGCAACTATTTCTCCAAGGCGTGGGGCGGCAAGGTGCGGATTACCTATGTTGCCATCAATCCCTTGGGCTCCGTCGACCTTCGTGACATCGAACTTATCCACCCCGACGGCGACACCATCTTCGACTGCTCGCGTCTGGCTGTGCGTTTCAGCGGGATTCCCGTCAGCGATGAGGGGCTCAACCTGCGTAGCGTCGTCATCGATAGAGCCTACTTCCACCTCGTCTCGGTAGACACCGGTGGCATCAACCTCCAATACATCTTCAACTCCTTCAAGAGCGACAAGCCTAAAGAGCCGAAACCCGCGGCCAAGCCTTTCGTGGTGCGCGCCAAGCACCTGTATCTGAATGATGTTGAGTACCGCATGGACCTTGATAAGGGGCGGCAGGCTCCCATCCCCTTACATGGCGTCAGCTATCAGCATCAACACTACTATGGCGTGACGGCTCATATCAAAAACATTCGCGTGGAGAACGACAACATTGACTGCCGTATCGTCAATTTCGAGGCTCGCGAACGGTCGGGTTTTCATCTGGCCGACCTCTCTTGCGACGTCAAGGTCTCGCCCTATGGCATCTCGGCACAGAACATGGAACTCGTCACCGACAGCACCCGCCTGCTCCTCGATGGCTCGTTGTCTTTCGACACGTGGGACGGGCTTGACCCCTATCTCGACAGCGTCAGCCACCGCCTTGTGATGCGCCCCGGCTCGGTGGTGGACTTGGAGGATGTGGGCTATTGGGTCCCCATCATGTGGGGCGTGAACGACAAGGTCTATCTCTCTGGCCGTGCTGAAGGCCCTGTGGCCGACATGAAGGTCGACAGTTTCGATATCAATGTCAACAATCTCCTCTCATTCGTGGTAGACGGCTCTGTGCGGGGCCTCCCCGACGTGGCCTCCACCCATTTTGATGTTGTGGTGAGCCGTCTCTCGTCGTCCTATCAGTCCGCCAGCCGGATTGCCCTCCCCGAACAGGTGGACTTCAGCCTGCCGGCCATCCTGAAAACCCTCAGTTTGTCAGACGGATGGGTCAGCCTCGTGGGCACTCCTTCCAATTGTAAGGCACAGATGACCCTACACACAGGGCAAGGCCCCCTGCAGGCCGACCTCGTCGTAGACCGCAACAGCCCTGTCCACGACTATCATGCGGTGGCACACCTCCTGTCCCCGGGGCTGCGCCTGTCCTCACTCTTTCCCAACGACTGGGTCTCTCATACGGGTGTGAGGGCTACTATCGAATGTCAGGGCCCTGGCTACGATGCCCTCCAAGGCAATGTCAGTGGCGAACTCTTTGCCACCGTGTTGCGCGGCGTGCCTATCAAGGCCGTGGCTTTCGAGGGCACCCTCGATGCCGACCACATCGACCTCGACCTCGACCTCGACGACCAGCTGCTGGCTCTCTCTCTCTCGGCCACGCTCGACAGGGGAACGGCAGACCCCGTGTTCCATGCCGATGCCAATATCGACCACATCCAGTTGAGCCGGCTCCGCCTCATCGATGCCGACAGCGCCATCAGTCTCTCCACCCACATCAGGCTCGAAGCCCGTGGCGACGACCTCGAACGCCTCTCTGGCAACCTCTCGCTCAGCAACAGCACCCTCCGCATAGGTTCGCAGCCACTTCTGCTCCACAATGCGCTCCTCTCTGTGCGCGAGGCCAACCGCTACAAGAACATCTCCTTCACGAGCGACTGGCTATCCTGCTCTGTCAAGGGCTATGTGGAGTATGGCGAGATGCCGCTGCTCATCCGTGATTTCTGCCAGTGTTTCTGCCCGACCTACCTCTCGCCGTGGAAGGACGATGCCGCAGGACTCTCTACCGATGCTGCTTTCTCATTCGACCTGATGTGGAAAGGCGAATATCAGCAGTTTGCCAGCCTCGGAATCCCGCTTTCCATAGCCCGTGGCACTACGCTCAGCGGCTCCTACAACTCTGCCGAAAAACTACGTCTCGTGGCGCGCTCCGACTCCCTGGGCTACGGCACTCTCTCGCTGGTCGACATGGGGCTCATAGGCCGTAGTCGCGGCGACCACTACACCTTGCAGCTCGAATCGGACCGCCTGCGTGCCGGCTCTCCTTCCCTTCTAGAGGACGTGCGTCTGAAGGCCAACGTGGCCCGCAGTCAGTCTCATCTGACGCTGCGCAGTGGCAATCGTGGCAATATGAAGAACGCTTTGCTCGACCTCGTCGTAGACAGCGACACAGGCTCCAACCGGCTCCACCTTGCCAAAGGGGGCTTCCGTGTGGCTGGCAACGATTGGCACATCTTCTCCAACAACGACATCGTCCTGAAGCGCGACCTCGTCAGCGTCCCCATGCTGCTGGCCACCGACGGCACTCAGTCAATCACCGCCTCGGTGAGCATCCAACAGCACGAGGACGACTTCGTGCGATTGCTGTTCCACGATTTCAGCTTGGCGTGGATTTCCAACCAATGGCTTTCTGGAAGCGGCTATAATGTGGATGGCCATATCGATGGGTCGGCCTCCCTCCGCGGCCTCACCACCGTTCCCTATCTGACGGCCGACCTTGAGGTGAACGGATGCCATGTCAACGACTATCAGCTGGGCCACCTCTCGCTGCGGTCCGACTGGAACGCTGACGCCAACCTCGTCAACATCAACGTCAACACCACCACCCGTAACGGCGATGCCACGTTCTCGCCACTGACAGCCTCGGGCAGCATCAACACGGGGGCGCAAGAACCCGAACTCGACATCAGTTGCAGTTTCGACCATTTCCCTCTCAAGACAGTCACGCCCTTGCTGCGTTCTTTTGCCTCACGTTTCGACGGCGAGCTGTTGGGTCACCTCTATGTGGGCGGCACGTTGCAACACCCCCGCGTGCATGGCGATGCCGTGGTCAAAGAGGGCCTGCTGGCCATCTCCGCCACGGGTGTAGCCTATCGTTTTGCTGACACAATCCGTTTTGCCGACCGCAGGATTGACCTCTCCGATTTTGTTGTCCTCGACCCGCGTGGCAATGCTCTCGTGGTCGACGGCGACGTGATCTACGAGCATAGCGATGTGGAGATGGATCTCTCCTTGCAGTCCGACAATTTCATGTTGCTCAACATCCCCGAACGCAGCGACATCGTCTCCGGCATCATCATGTCTTCGCTCACCGGCACCGTCAAAGGCGACAGACGCCGTCTTGATGTCAGCATCGCAGCACGCACCAATCGCGGCAGTGTGCTCTCCGTGCCTGTCGACGACCGCAAGCAGGTGCAGCAGAGCAACTTCATCTCCTTCGTGACCCCCAGGGGCACGGAGAACGCGAACGCTGATGCCGTCGTCGCACCATCCAAAAACAGCCCGCTGAACCTCTCCGTGGTACTCGACATCACTCCCGACCTCCGTCTCAGACTGCCCATGACCTTCCAGCAGATTTCTCCCTCGCTCACCGCCTCCGGCAGTGGCAACGTGATGCTCTCTCTCGTCGGCGGGCAGAAGCCAGTGGTCACCGGCGGCTACGAACTCTCTTCCGGCAGCCTCAATCTTGAACTCTTCTCCTTCCTCACCACCAACTTCACTATCGACCCGGGCAGCAGCATCATGTTGCCGGGCGACGTCAATAATGCCCGTTTCGACATCAAGGCCTCTCACCTCGTCCATGCCAATCTGGCATCCCTCATGGGTACCGCCGTCGAGACTTCCGGTCGTACGGTCAATGTCGAGGACGTCATTGTCCTCTCGGGCACACTCGCCGAACCACATGTCTCCTTCGACCTGCGATTTCCCAATGCTGATAAGAGTGTCGAGGAGGAGGTGTCTGTCTATATCGACCGGACCAACGAGCGCGAGGTGCTGACGCAGGCCATGTCGCTCCTGCTCACGGGCCAGTTCTCCAACGCATCGTCTTCCAGCAGCATGGCCGACAATGCCGCTTCGAGTGGCCTCAACCTGATGACCTCCACCCTCGGCAGCATGGTGACCAATGTGGTCAAGGTGGTAGATGTCAACTTCGGCTATCAGGGCGAGACGGCTCTCACCACCGAGCAGTTCGACATCGACATCCGTAAGGAGTGGGACCGACTCTATTTCGAGACGACTCTCGGCTATGGCGGCGAGGCCCGCACGCTCGAGACGCCCGAGGCCACAACCCCCAATCTCGTGGGCGATGTGCTGGTGGGCTACAAACTCAACCCCCGTGTACACCTCTTTGTCTTCAACCGAACCAATACCAACGACTTCACACGAGCTGAATTGCCCTACAAGCAGGGCATGGGACTCAAACTGACACGCGATTTCGACCGTTGGTATGACCTCTTCTTAAAGAAATAACTCCTGTCATCTCTTGAACTATGGCTAAGTTATCCAAGCAGACCTTCTCCGTTAAGAACAATATCATCTTTGTGATTTTCGTCACCGTCTTTGCCATTCTCTTTGCTGTGCTCTATGCTCCCACCTATGGCTACGACACCTCTTTCTGGCACGAGCATGACGAACTTTTCATCCCTATCCTCGCCGCTATCGTTCTTGTCACCTTGGTCCTCTCCCGGACCATCATGTTTTTCGTGGCTCGCCACTCTATGCTTTCCAAAAGTGAGTTCTTGGTGTGGAACATGCTCGAGTGGCTCATCAGTTGTCTTTTCTGCGACCTTTTCATGTGCCTCTATATGCACAAAGGCTATTTTGAGATTCTGCTCCCCGTTTTGATGATTGGCTTCTCCGTGGCCATCTTCCCCTATGCCATAGCTTGGCTTCAGATTACAATCATGGAGTCCAATGCAAGTCTGCTCGACACTCAGCAAACCCTTGAAAAACTCCGTCGCGGCATTTCGCAGGTCGATGAGGTAGTGCAGTTTTTCGATGAAAAAAACACCGCCAAGTTGTTGGTAGACCTCAACACGGTTTATTCTGTCGAGTCGGCAGGCAACTATGTCAACATTGTTTATGAAGACAATGAGAAAATCCAGCGCTTTTCGCTGCGTAATTCTATGAAGGGCGTCGAGGAGGTATGCGAAAAACACGGATTGGTAAGATGCCATAGGTCCTATTATATCAACCTGCGCAAGGTCAAGCTCATCCGCAAGGACTCTACGGGCAGCTATGCGGTCCTGCAACGTCCCGGCCTCTCCGACATCCCTATTTCTAAGCCCTATGCCGCACAGGTGGCACAACTATTCTCTACTCTGATGTAGTGCGATGTCTGCTGTCAATAGTTTACTGTTTTCGTCACTCCCAAGATTCCACTACCGGACATATTCTACCAACCACCCTCGTCTATGCAACGTTGTCTTTCCCTCGTCTTTCTGTTCATCCTGTCAGTAGCCGCCTATGGACAGAATGTCGACTCCCTCCGCTTCATGAATGCCGACTGGCGCGAACGCTTCGACGACGGCATTTTCTTCTACAAACACCATTTCTCCAATGATGGCCTCTTTGGTGCCGCCCAGTATATCTATATCATGTCGGTGCCAGCTGACCAGGTCCATCGTTTGCGCTTTGCCTTTGACACCGTCCTGACCGAGACCTCTGTACAGGCACGTCGCCTCCACGCTGTGGCCGCCGTCAATGGCTCTTTCTTCGACATGAAAAAGGGTAACCCTGTGTGCTACCTTCGCATCGACGGGTGCGAACGGGGCGAGAATGTGCCCCTGGCTACTGATAGCATCAACCGCAAATACTATCAGTATGCCACTATCTGTCTCGACGATAGTGTGCTGCGATTGGTGGTGCCCGATAGCAGCCGTTTTGCCGAGCGCTTATTGCCCTACAGCCATGTGATGACGGCGGGCCCTATGTTGCTTTTCGACAGCCGTGTCGTTCCGCAGCGCGACGACCGCACCTTCGTAACCCATCGTCACAACCGCACCGCGCTGGGCCTCCGTAACGATGGGTCGGTGGTGATTCTGGTGGCTGACGGACGGTTCAATAAACGTGCCGAGGGTCTCACGCTCTCCGAACTGACCATGCTGATGCGGTGGCTTGGATGTCGCGATGCCATCAACCTTGATGGCGGCGGCTCCTCGACTTTCTACATGCGTCTGCAGCAGTACGAGCATGGGTCTGGCGTGCGCAACTATCCCAGCGACAACAATCGTTTTGATCACGACGGCGAACGCCCCGTGTCCAACATCATCTTTGTCATGCCTAACTGAGGTTTTCTCGCTTCCTTTCGGTGAGGCCTCCATCGCCCTCAACACCGGTCGAAAGGAAAAACACCGACATAAAGCAGAATCTAATATATTCACGCTGCAGTTAAAACTAAAATATAAATCATAAAAAAGACAGATATGTACTCAATTGGAATCGACATCGGTGGTACCAACACCGATATGGGTCTCGTCCGCGAAGACGGCACCATCACCGAACGCCGCAGGAGTAAGACCAACCAGTATACGGACTTCTCACTCTTTGTGAAGGACTTGTCTCAGCAGATTCAGTCTATGATTCAGGTGGCGCATGTGGGACTCTCTGAGGTGGAAGGCATTGGCATTGGCGCTCCCAATGGCAACTTCTACACAGGATGTGTGGAGAAAGCCATGAACCTTTCCATGCACGGCGTGCTCAACTTTGCGAAAGAGATGAGTCTGTATTTACCGCTCCCCGTGGTGCTCAGCAATGATGCCAATGCGGCCGCCTATGGCGAGTACGTCTACGGCGGAGCCAAAGGCATGAAGAATTTCATCATGATTACGCTGGGCACGGGTATGGGTAGTGGCATCGTCATCGATGGCCGTCTGCTTCTCGGCGCCACGGGTGCCGCAGGCGAACTGGGCCATGCCATCGTGGTGCCCAACGGTCGTCAGTGCAGCTGCGGTCTGAAAGGTTGTGCCGAGGCCTATGTCTCATCACGCGGATTCAAACAGACCTATTCCGAACTGCGTGCCGAATATGATTCCTTGCACAAACCCTCCGACGAGAATTACCACCCCGGATGGATAGACCATAAGCGCTCCCTGGCCGACATCCATCCCAAAGATATTGGCGATGCCGCCAACGCTGGCGATCCACTGGCTATCCGGACCTTTGAGATTATGGCCGACTATCTGGGTATTGCTTTGGCCAATGCTGTGGCTTTCTCCTCGCCCGAGGCCATCTTCCTCATGGGCGGTCCCACACAAGTGGGCGAGCCGCTGCTGCGCCCTCTGCGTAAGTCGTTCGAACAGCACCTCCTCTACAGTTTCAAAGGCAGCTGCTCAATCTACAAGTCGCAACTCGAAGCCAACGATGTGGCCATCCTTGGCGCCGCTGCTCTCATCAAGATGCAATAGCCTGCCAATGCAAGAAAAGATTTTTTCTCTCGAGGAGATCGACTATGCCCGTTTCTGGGGCACCAACGACCGTATGCTCGACTTCGTGCGGCTTCTCTTCCCTAAACTCAAGCTCATCGTGCGGGGCGAGATGCTGAAAGCCGTGGGGAGCGAGGAGGACATCGCCCATTTTGAAGGCAAACTGCAGGCCATGATGACCTATTTCGACAAATTCGGCAAGCTGACCGAGAATGCTGTCATGCAGATTTTTGAGAACGGCGGCTCTTCTCCAGAAGCTGAGACCAGTGACGAAATCCTCGTACATGGTCGCAACGGCAATATCATTAAGGCCCGTACCCACAACCAGCACCGCCTTGTGAGTGCCATCAGGGCCAACGACGTTGTCTTTGCCATTGGCCCTGCTGGCACCGGCAAGACCTATACAGCGGTGGCTATGGCTGTCCGTGCCTTGAAAAACAAGGAGGTGCGTCGTATCGTCCTTACCCGTCCTGCTGTCGAGGCTGGCGAAAATCTTGGGTTTCTCCCTGGCGACCTGCGCGACAAACTCGACCCCTATCTGCAACCTCTGTATGATGCCCTTCGCGACATGATACCACAGCAGAAACTACTCTCCTATTGGGAGGACAACACCATCGAGATTGCTCCGTTGGCCTTCATGCGAGGCCGTACGCTCGACAATGCCTTCGTTATTCTTGATGAAGCACAAAATGCCACGGCGGCACAGCTCAAGATGTTCCTCACCCGTATGGGCCGCAATGCTAAGTTTGTCGTTACCGGCGACATCACCCAGATTGACCTCCCTCGCCATCAGCAGAGCGGCCTCGTACAGGCTACGCAAATCCTGGCTTCTATCAAAGGCATCGAGATTATCCGTCTCGACCATACCGACGTGGTGCGACATCGGCTCGTAACCGACATCATCCGTGCCTACGACAGTGCGGCTCAACAGCAGGAAATGACGTCAGATTCGAATAAGACCGATGACGACTTTGACAACGCTTAATGACTGGATAGTGCATCCCCAACAGCAGACCTAACATCAACCATGTGAGGCTTGCTGTCGGCAACGCTTAATGACAAAACAACCATGCGAGGCTTGCTTTAATGACATGATTGTGCATCCTAACGCAATATTTTGTGACATTCCAACGCACCCTGACCCATTATCCGTTCTCCCGATGTATTTGCTGCCTTTAGGTAGCCGTAACACCTTGTAACATGATATCATACCCTAACTGCAAGATCAATCTCGGCCTGCACATATCGTCCCGTCGACCAGACGGCTACCACAATCTTGAGAGTGTCTTCGTTCCTGTCTTCTCGCTTTGCGATGAGTTGGAGATAACGCCTGTTGCGGATTGTGGAGCAGGCGATGCTGTTTCTGAGGTCGCCGCTACCGCCGCTGAATTATATCGGTCGGATTGTCGTTTTGTGCAGGAAGGCATCCCTATTGATGGCCCGTCCGACAGTAATCTCTGTGTCAAGGCCTACCGCCTGCTTCGCGAGGAGTTTGGCTCTCGTGTCGGAGCGGTGACGATGCGTCTGCGCAAGGTCATCCCCTTCGGCGCTGGTCTGGGCGGAGGGTCGTCAGATGCGGCCTTTACGTTGCGTATGCTCAACGAGATGTTCTCTCTCGGCCTTTCCGACGATGCTCTCTGCCAGCGTGCGCTGCGGCTGGGTGCCGATTGTCCTTTTTTTATACGTAATCGCGCGGCCTACGTCACAGGCATTGGCGACCAGATTGAGACCATCCCCTTTGACTTTGAAGGTCTTGGCCTTCGTGTCGTGATAGAGAAGCCCCACGATGTCGTGTCAACCCGCGAGGCCTATGCCTCTGTCATTCCTCGTAACCTGCGTCCCGAGACGGCCCCGTCGCCCGACCTCCGCCAGGCTCTTCGGCGCCCCGTCAGCGAATGGCCTCACCTTTTTGTCAATGATTTCGAGGCCAGCATCTTCCCCAATCATCCGCTTATCGCCCGTCTCAAGCAGCAGTTCTACGACCAAGGCGCGCTCTATGCCTCTATGTCGGGCTCTGGTTCTGCGGTATTCGCTCTGTTCGAGAAATGAAGCTACGGGACTTGGCTTAAACGCGCCTCACGGCATTGTCCTGCTGAACAAAAGTCATGCAATCGTTTTTTCAGAGGTCATAGTATTCTATAGACAGATGCTCGTTGACATTGAAATCGTCGTGAAAACCATCGTCGTAGCGGTAAACAATCTGCATCCCCTTGCATGCGGAGGGTATCCTCAATGACTCCAAAAGATGCCATCTTGGACGTCCAAAGTCGTATGACATTCCGTCAAGAACGATAAGGTTGGAGGCAATATCAAATGTATAGTAACCACCGCCGATGCACTGCTCGTCCTGTCTCAGCAGTTGCGAGTGCAAACCTACCATGCCAAAGCGGAAGTAGCCGTCCATGGTAATGATAAACTTTGGTTGTCCTTTCACCATGCGTAAACAAGATCATATTTCTCATGAAGGCGGCGGAGGTCGCCGTTGTCCTTCATCTGCTGTAGGGTGGCGTTGATCATCTGCAATAGGTCGTCCTGCCCTTGTCTCATCAGCACGCCAATCTCGCCATGTGTGAACGGCTTATTCAGCAATGGAGCGGCCAGCCGGCTGTCGGCCCGTACATAATACGGGGCCTCCGTAATCTCTGTAATCATCACGTCGGCAACCCCTTCGGCTATGAGTGTCGGTATTTCTTCGTTCTTCGGATGGACAATGATGGTGGCATGTGTGAGGCTGTCGTTGGCAAATTTCTCATTCAGCCCACCGGGATTCACCAGCACCCGCACTCCGTGTCTATCTATGTCTTTTAGTGACTTGAATTGTTCCGAATCGGCTGCACGACACAGGATGGTCTTGCCGTTGGCCAGGTAGCCGTCGCTCATCAGCATCGTCTTGCACCGCGCCTCGGTGATGGTGATACCGCCTATGGCCATGTCGAAACGTTGGGGTTCGGCAAGCACGTCGTCAGTCAGTGTAGGCCACGAAGTCTCGACAAACTCCACGTCGACACCCAATCTGTTGGCTATCTCCGTAGCCAGTTCTATGGCGAACCCCCAATACGTACCGTTTGGCTCTCGAAACGAGAGTGGCCGATAGTCACCAGTGGTACCAACGTAGAGGACGCCACGGTCACGTATTTTGACTATTGTGCTTTGTGCGGGAGCATCGGTATCGGTTATCTTTTCTCCCTTGTTGGTGCAGGCGACGGTCCCCACCGCCATGCAAAAGGAAATGATGAGTGTTAGTACAATTCGTTGAAGGTGTCTCATATATTCTCATTTGTTTTTATTCACTGCATGCGCCGCAATTGCTGCAGCCGTTGCAAACCATACGGTTGCCACAGGTCTCGCAATGTGCAATAAAGAACGGTGAGGAAACAATGTCTCCTGTCTCAAAGAGGGTGTCTTCGGGCATCCTTAGCCGACGTGGATGGTTTCTACCTTGATAACTCAATCCTGAGCGAAACGCTTGCTGGCTCTGGGTGCGTTTGTTGGCAATCCGGTAGGTCTTGCCGTCTTTTACAAATATTGTCCCTGTCTCTGTGAAAACGAAGGTTACATCGTTCTTCCTACATTGGTCGCTCAATTGCTTTACCCATTCGTAGTGGCATGGACGAGCCCCGTCGTAGTTCTCCCCTCCGCAGAGCACCTCTTCGAGCAGTCCGGTCTGCAAGTAGACTGCTGCATCTATAGGACCGATAAAAGGGGCAGCCATGAATCCGCGGTGCTTGGCTGGCGTGGCTATAAGTATGGGCAGCCGTTCGTCGGCTCTTCGTTGGTTCTCGGCGGTTACGTTGAGCATCACATTCTCGTAGCCATCGCCCCAGTCGCTGGGCAGACAAGTGGCAAACCGCTGCGGTCGCTTGGTGAGGAGCCAGAAGAAAATGTCGGGCCGCTGTCGGATGATGCGCCACGCTTCGTCGCGCCATGGGTCGGCCTCTTCTACAAAGAAATCGGTAGAGAGACCCACATAAAGCCTCATCCCCGAGGGCAGCTTGTATTGTCCGTTGCGCCGTCGCTGTATGGGCAGTGTGAAGTTGTCCGTGCGGAACACACGCGAGGTGTCGATTCCGCGCTTGCCGTCAAGGAAGTACATATAGCAATGTGCACATCCTTCGCTCACTTTGTGACATCCATGCCAGGGATTCCAGATGATCATCGCATTCGTTTGTTTACACGCTGTAGGTCAATGCGTCTGAGGGCCACCCAGTGATATTATGCCCCTTGTCGAGACGCCGGATTGCTTCCATGTCCTCATCGCTCAGTCGGAAGTCGAAAAGTTCTATGTTCTCCTTCATGCGCTCTGCATGGGTCGTCTTGGGAATGATGACGATGTCGCTCTGCACGAGAAAACGCAGTGCCACCTGGGCGGCTGACTTGCCATATTTCGCTCCGATGGATGAGAGCGTCAGGTTTTTAAGCACCTCACGACGTCCCTCCGCCAATGGACTCCATGCTTCCAAAGCCACGTTATAGGGCTTGAGATACGCTATCATCTTCCGCTGTTGGTAGAGTACGTGGGCTTCGCATTGATTCACCATGGGCATCACTCTCGCCTCTTCAACAATCAGTGAGAACGTGTTGGGATAGAAATTTGAGACACCGATGGCCCGAAACAGACCTTGCTGATAGAGCTCTTCCAATGTCTGCCACATAACAGCAGGATTGCCAACAGGCCAATGGATGAGCATAAGGTCCACATAGTCGAGTCCCAATTTACGCATGGACTGGTCGACCGAATGCAGGGTCTGTTCCCGTGTGTAGCACGAATCGCAGATCTTTGTGGTGACGAACAGTTCGCTCCTTGGGATGCCACAGGCGCGCACGGCTTGGCCTACCTCTTTTTCATTATCGTACATGGATGCTGTGTCGATGCTCTGGTAGCCAGCCTCGATAGCCTCTTCCACCACACGTTGCGTCTCGCGTTGAGCTACGTTATAGACGCCAAGTCCTATCATAGGCATCTGTATGCCATTGTTCAATGTCTTGTATTCCATGGTTTCTGTGTTTGGTTCGGTGCGAGGGGTTGGCTCGTCGCAACGTTTACTCGGCAAGGCCTACACCCTCTTCGTCCGATTCATACAGGCGGACAGCATCTAAGTGCATGTCGTGTATCTTGTTGGCCAGCCACTGTGGCGAAAGGACTTTGATGAAGGCTCCTCGGCTGAGTATATGTCCACTGAAGTCGGAAGTAGGCCTCATGCGGAATTCGAAGTCTGCATAGTTGTCTCCTTGACCAATTTCGCGTTGACTCTTATGCAGAGGCAGGTCCCTCATATAGTATCGTTCTTGGTCGAAGGCTCTGAGGACGATGCGCTCTGTTGGAGTCCCGTCGCCAACAAGCACTCCGTAACACTCTGCGAAATATGCCTGTGCATCAAACTCCGGATCTATCTGAAATCTGTCGTCTGTCAGCGTCATGCCGATAATCCTGTCAAATGAGAACAGACCAAAGTAGTCCGAATCTGGCTTTTCCTCCGTGGCATCGCGATGAAAATGGCCGAGGACATACCAGCGCTGTTTGAACATCTTAATGCAGTATGGCTCTAAGGTCAGTTGTTTGGGAGTTTCTGCTCCATATTTGCGGTACTCGACGGCTATTTTCACGTTTTTCTTCATGGCCTCGATGACCATCATCAGGTAGTCGCCCTCGGTGGGGACCGGCTGTAACAAGATTCTGTCTTGGAGCGGCAGACTCTCGCTGATGATGTTATTGACCGAGAGCGTGGAAAGCATCCAGTTCTGCACGCTATCCTCTCTGAGCGCATCATCGTTGCCTATATAATACTGATAGCCGCATCGCTTGTCGCAGGCAATATAGATGCCAAAGATATCCTCGATGGCATCCTTATGCCGATTGAAGGTGGAACGGGCCATCTCCATGCCTCCGCTCATCTCGGTCTCCTTCCACCGTCGGTTGATTTCTGCAAGCGTAATCTTCCGTGCTCTCCGAATGGTGTTCACAAGCCAAATGTACTCTCTGAATATTGCTGGTATTGTCATATCATCTTTCTGGTATTGTCATATTGTCTTTGTAGATTAAAGAAGAGTCTTCCTTTCTTCAGTCAATTCATGCCCGGCTTATAAGATGGCCTTTTTGTGCTCGATGCAATTTTTCGTTGTAATAATGATTGCAAAATTACAAATAAAAAACTACTGGTGTCCGGTAAAAAGATAGGGGTAGAAGTTTCTCCGGACACCATTAATAAAAATCGATTGGAATCACCTTCCTGCCTATGATGTTTACACTATGCTATGCTTCGATTATCTTTCAGGGAGATGTCGTGCAGCTTGTGTATAAATGATGTCTTCTATTCGATGTCTCGCTTCTCAGCAGTTGAGGTTGTATCAGGAATAATCATAACTAAAGGGCCGGCATCCAATGAATGCCAGCCCCTGGGTCTAATCTCTGTTGTTTTTTTAAATCTGTCGGGGGAGAGAGAAACTATTTAAGTTTCTGCGATTCCCAGCTTTCCTTCAGTTTGCCACCAGGTACAACGGTAGGCTGTTGCAACTTGCCTTGTAATGACGACTCGTAGCTAAGCGAGGTACTGACATTGTCGAAAAGTTCGCGGAGCGTGATGTCACCTTTACTACGCTTCAGCTCTTTGAGAATAAAATAGGTGAAGAAGCCGTGATGCTGAGCGTCGTAGGCATAGGAGGTTTTGTTGTATTCCGACGACGAGAAAAGCAGGATATCGTTTCGGATGCGGAGGGCTTTCAGTTTTTTGACCGACGATTTGACACCAAAGGACGGCTGTCCGCTGCGCTGAAAGCCGTCGAAGCTGGCATCGACAATCATGGTGATGCTCTTGACGGCTACTTTGTTAAACCACATGCAGATGGAATCTATTGATACACACTGCGGTAGAAGTTTTTTGAGTTCGCCTTTGGAGAGTGTGATATTGTCGGTGCCGATGGAATACTTGCCGTTGAGCGACTTGATTTTCTTCAAATCAAGGTTGGTGGGCATGAGATAGGGTTTGAGGTCGGCATCGGTAGTGCCATGTCCTGCATAGTAAATCAGGATGTTGGCATCGCCATTGAGCGCTATGGAGATGTCCTTGACCCATTGGATGGCGTCCTCGCGAATCTCTTCGCGTGTGGCATTCTGCAGCATCTTGATGTGGCGCTCTGGAATGCCGAGAGTTTTGAGGCAGTACTGATACATTATGTTGCCATCGTTGGTGGCGAAGGGTACTGCGGGGAGAGGACGCGGATAGTCCTCGTTGGCGATAATGAGGGCAAAGGTGTTCCGGTTGCTGCCGGGTTCGCTTTCGGGAATGTTGAAGTCTACGAATTCGTCGTCGCGCAGCTTCGCCTCCATCTCTTGGGCTTTCTTGTCGAAAGCTCCGTGTACCACCAGTTCCAGACTGCTTCTGCGGTAGTGGCTGCCTTCGTGTTCATAGGTGGAGGTAATGATCTCGTAGTTGTTGTCGTCGCGTTTGAGCGAGGGAATATTGGTCTCGATAAAGTTACGGATGGACTGAGCGCGGATATAGGCCAACTGGGCGTTGTTATTGATGCCTTCGCCCTTGGACACCGAGATACGGATGTTCTCGCCATTGTAGGTTACGGGACAATAGCGGAAATCGCCATATTCTCCTGCATAGGGCACATGTGAGATGTTGGCGGCATCTGTGGTGGACTTGATGCGGATAGTTACGTTGTTGTTGCCCTGGAAGTATTCTTTGCAGGAGCCATTGATGAGTGTCTTGGTGAGGTTGCAGATGGCTCGGCATGAGTTGGAGCGGTCCCACAGGTAGACGCCCATCGGGTAGTCGTCGGTCACGCCCTCGAGATGTTTGCAGTTGTAGGAGATGGTATAGACGAGGTTGTACTCGCGGCTGCCATCTTCTTTTTTCCCTTCGGCCACGTCGAGGTGTATCTTCACGAAGGTCTCGTCGTAGAGTTTATACTCATTAGGCAGGTTGACGAGAATGCGTTCTGCCTCCTTGGTAATCTGTTTCTCTTTTTTCAACAAATCCTCGCGAATGTAGGACAGTATGGATTCGTGATATTCGTTGTTTATCTTCTGTTCGCCTTCCGACTGGGCAGCGGCGTGCTGTGGAACGAGGCTTATCAGAAATGTAAAAAACAGACTTACAATAATGTGCCTTTTGTGGGCATGGAGGTGTTTCATATTTCAAGTGTATGTATCAATCAATCTGCAAAGGTACGTAATAAATTGTAATTGTGGAGCAAAACTTTTTCCGTTTTGTCGTGGGGTCAGATCCGTTCCACTTGCTTTTGCGTGATCCATCCGTTGTTGCCGTCGGCAAGTCGGATCCGATACCATTGGTCGATGGTTTCTTCGATGGTTACGCGGGTGCCCTCATGAAGGCTGAATTTGTCGTTGCTGCTCGGGTCGGGCGAGGCTTTTACGCTTGCTTGTGGCTGCATGACGATGGCGTTGTCGTGGTTGCTTGCATCGTGACGCGACTGTAGCGTGCATCCCAACGTTAGTAGCAGCAAGGCCAGTGTGGCGACACTTCCTATCAGGGTCCCTCTGCGCTGGCTGATGTCTTTGCTAAGCATGAACCATGCCACGAAGACACATAGCAGCAACACCATGGCAAGCAGTACCACGTACCATGTGGGGGTGGCAAGTGATGTGGCAAGGGCGTGCCACCATGTGGTTATTAACGACTGCGGGAGTTGCTGTATTTGGTCTTGTGTGCGGCTGTAGCAGAAATCGAGGTTCTCACGGGTGTCTTTGTCGTTGGGCTTCAGTCGCAAGGCTCGTTCGAAATTGACGATGGAGGCCCCGAGCTCGTTGAGCCTGTAGTAGGTGCATCCGAGGTTATAGTATACCTCATGAGCCACTACGCCCTGTCCCAAGATCTCTTCATAGAGTTTGGCTGCGGTCTGATAGTCGGCTTGTCTATAGGCTTCGTCGGCCTGCTGCTTCAATTCGTTCTGTGCCGAAAGCAGGTGGGGGAAGGCCATGAGTGCAAGTAGTATTACGATGTATTTTCTCATGTCGTTAGGTTTTCTTTTTTCGTTTGGGGTTCAGAATCGATAGGATGTTTCTGTCTGCTTCTGTCGGTTTTGGTCTGGTCGTGTTTTGAGTGTTGCCACACCTTCAGCAGTGCTGGATAAACGGTATCGTTTGGTTTGGTCTGGTCGTGTTCTGAGTGTTGCCACTTCCGGCGTTTGCTGTTGATATCTTTTGTGCCTCTGACGCTTTTATATATGTTGTTGTGTCTGCAATTGTCCAACCTGCGGACGGATGTTTCGAGATTGTCGTTTTTTCGTGATACCGATGTCTTTTTTTACAAGCTGGCAATCATTTCGAGTGCCTCATTGTAGATTTGTTGTTTCTTGGAGGCAGGGTCGCCAGGGGCGAAACGGGCAAAGTCAACATCGGTAAGTGTCTTGAGGATGTGGTCTTGTTGTTCTTGCGCTATGCGTCGTTCGGCGAGGATATCGCGTACGGTGTCGGACGAGAGTGTGGACAACGGGATGTTGTATTTGTCGGCCAAGCACCCCCAGATGGCTTTGTAAATCTCTTCGTAGAAGGAGTTGTCGTTGCCGTCGTTGAGGTGGGTGGCGGCTTTCTTGAGGCGTTTGCGCGCCTCGCGGGTGGCACGTCTTAGACGCATCCCTGCCACATCCTTTTGGGCCTCCTGCCGACGACGTCCGACGATGACTACAGCTATCGTGGCCATGACCATCAGCGTCAGCAATGTCCAGAACCACCATTGTGGCGCATTCTGTTTGTCGGCATCAACAAAGTGGCTTTCGTTTGTTTTGATGTAATTGATGTCGTTATTGAGCACTTTCACGTCGGTCTTGGAGGAACTGACGTTCTGCATGGATGAGGCATCGCCTTTGGCCACATGTAGTTGTATCGCTTCTACGGTTTTCGTCACATAGCTGCTGCTCTTGGGATTGAAATAGGCAAACTGGAATGCGGGTATCTCATAGTCGCCCTGGGTCCGGGGAATGATGATCCATTCGTAGGTGCGGCTTCCGCTGATGCCACCATCATTGCGGCTGATTTTGTCTTTCACCTGCGGGTCGTAAACCTCGAAAGCGTTGCTCAAGGTTATGGAGGGTTCGTTGATGAGCATCAGGTTGCCGTTTCCGCTTATGGTGATGCGGTATGTGATAGCCTCATTGGCTTTTACCTCGTTGGTGTTCACCCCGCCGCTTATATCAAAGGAACCGACGCCTCCATAGAAATGGTCGGGTGCGGGAGGCAAGGGTTTCACATTGACGTTGATGGGGTTGGTAGTCAGGTGTTTCTGCACCGACTGCTGACGGTTGAAGAAGGGGTCGTCGAAAAGATCCCAGATGGTGCCGGTGCGACGTCGCTGTTGCTGCACGATGGCCAGCACGTCGAGGTTGAGCGGCTCGATGCGAAGCTGCCCGCTTTCCTGCGCATAGAGCGCTCCCCGTCGGATTTCGGCTACCATGTAGCGGCGTCCGTCTACGGTTTCTTCATATTGTTTAACCTCTTTCCCTTCGCTCAGGTCTTCGGCCCAGAAACCTTTGTTGCCCGGCAGTTTGTCAATTTGATATTGACTGACGGGCACCTGAGTGTAAATCTTGTAGGTTATGATGGCCTGCTCGCCCTCGTAGAGACTGTTTTTGCTGATAGAGGCACGGGCAAAGAGGCTTTTGTTGTCTATGGTTGCTGGTTGCTGTGGCTGGCTATGTCCGAAAGGGTCGCCCCAGCCCCCTTGGTTGCGCTGCTGTTGCTGCTGCTGTTGTTGTGGGTTGCCTTTCTCTACTTTGATGGTGAAGGGCTCGCTGCTGATGGTGTTGCCGTTGGCGGTGCATGAGGCACTCCCGATGGTGAAGGTTCCTGTTTGGTCGGCCAGCAACAGATAGGTGAAGGTGGTGCTCACTGTGTGCGACACCTTGCCATTGACGATGCTCATGCTGCTGTTGCTGCTGGTGCCGGGGCCGCTCAGTGTGGAGAATCCTTTGAAGGTGGGGCCTTTGAATTGGCTGGCTCTTTCGTTGACCTCGAAACGCACGGTGAACTGCTGTCCCTCGCTGACGGTGGCGGGGGCAACGACGCGCAGCGTCTGTGCCATGAGTGTCGTGGAAAGCAGTTGGACAACAATGAGGATGGCAGCAAGTGCCGTATGTTTGAAAAGACGTTTTGTCATGATGGGGTGTCCTTTTTTTTGTTTTTGGGAGTCGTCTCGTTATACTTTTGTCGATTTTGGAA
>JAFUVR010000005.1 GCA_017477485.1 Bacteroidales bacterium
GGAGAATAACGTTTTTGAAAATACTAATGATTGTAATTATAGGATTTTTACCAAAAACCATGCAAATCAGGACGATTGGATTTACCAAAGAGTTCTATCGTAAATATGTCGAATAAACTATAGGATGACATACCCATTAGACAAGCATAATTACAATCGAGAGAGCGACTATCATTCATAAAACCAACACAATAATCAGTTATGAGGCATCTCTTAACACTCATTGTCATCGCCCTATTCTTAGCCTCATGCCAAGCCGGGGGCAGCCACGACACACCTATCTCCACCATCGAGAAGCACGCATCGCGGTGTTACCTTGTGATTACTGGACATGACACCACCTATCTGGAAAACAAACTGGACATAGAATGGCCAGCCAGTGGCCAACTCAGACAGTCAACAGAGACGGAGATGCTCCGAAGACTGATCGGCGACAGCACATCCTCCACAATCGAAGAGGCTTGTGCGAAACACCTGAACCAGATATGGGTAGTGGATAATGAGACGCCGACGACTGTCGAGGCCATCGACGATTCCGCCATAACCGAAGAGAACAGCTACCACTACCTCACCACCACTTGTCGCAACGATGCCGAATTGCTTCACATGACAGCCTTTTCACAGATTTACGACGTGGCGGGAGTCCACGGGTCGTACGACTTCCAGTCCGTCACCTATGACCGCAAGCGAAAGAAGTTTATAGAGATATCCGACCTATTGGACACCAACACATTACGATTGGTAATACGGAGAGCCATCGACGAACTCGACGAGAACAACGATGTCAAAGAGAGTCTCTACGAGCGCTACGACACGGAATATATGACTCAGCTGTACGAGCAGGTGAAAGGAACGCCAGACAGTGCCATCTACGAAGCCTATCCCGAACCCCTGCCCCTCAACTTCACCTTCGAAATCGGCAAACAGCGCACGCAGATCCTCCTCACCTATCCGCTCTACTCGATAGCCCCCTACTCCTGCGGCATACAGACCGTCGTAATGCCCATAGCATGGCTTTCGCAGCAGGTAGAACTCACATCCTATGCCAAGAAACTATTCAAACTATAATCAACCTGCATCTACAACTTAACCGTTACATTACAGGCCGAACCTCCCCGTTCCTGCAACTGCCATGCAACAATAAATCACTGAAATTTGACACATACCGACGTCATATTGCTTTTTCTACCTGCTATGACGTTCATTAAAAAATCATTCAAACAGGTACAAGCATGATGAGAAAGAAAAAACTATGGCTATTGGCTGCCATCGTAGCGCTCTGTGGCGCGAGTGTATTCATATCGTGTAAAAAAGATAATCCAAAGCCAGACGGCAACGTCAAGAAGGTGCTACTAATCATTCTTGACGGTTGGGGCATCGGCGACCAAAGCGAGGGCGATGTCATCGCAAAGACCTCCACGCCCTATCTGGACTACCTGAATGCCAACTATCCTCACTCCGAACTGCAGGCGTCGGGTGAATATGTAGGTCTCCCCGACGGACAGATGGGAAACTCCGAAACAGGCCACCTGAATATCGGTGCCGGACGCATCGTCTATCAAGATTTGGTGAAGATAAACCATGCCTGTGCCGATAACTCCATACTCCTAAACCCTGAAATCCAATCTGCTTACAGCCATGCGCAGACTACCGGCAAAAGCCTTCACCTCATCGGTCTAACCTCCACCGGTGGCGTTCACTCATCATTAGACCACCTTCTGAAACTCATCGACATCGCTAAGGTGTATGACATTGAGAACTGCTACGTACACTGTTTTATGGACGGTCGAGACACCGACCCCATGTCGGGCAAAGGCTTCGTCGCCGACCTGCAGCAACACATGGCAACGGCAGGTGTCGGAGTGGTGGCATCTGTCATTGGCCGTTATTATGCCATGGACCGCGACCAACATTGGGACCGCATCAAGCTGGCTTACGACCTACTCGTACATGGCCAGGGCCGCGCGGTGACCGACATGGTGGCGGGCATACAGTCATGCTACGACACGCACACAGAAACACACAAGAACACCGATGAGTTTATGGAGCCACTCGTCAACAGCAACGTCGATGGACGTATTAAGGATGGCGACGTAGTCATTTTCTTTAACTTCCGTAGCGACCGCGCCAAAGAGATGACCATCGCACTCACACAGCAAGATATGCCCGAACAGGGCATGACAACCATCCCCAACCTCCAGTACTACTGCATGACACCCTACGATGATTCCTTTACAGGCGTACACATCCTTTTCCCAAAGGACAATCTGAACAATACTCTCGGAGAATATATAGCCAGCAAGGGGTTGAAACAGTTGCACATTGCCGAGACCGAGAAGTATGCCCACGTAACCTCATTCATCAACGGAGGACGCGAGGAGCCGTTCCCCGGCGAGGACCGCATTTTGGTAAGCTCTCCACAAGTAGCCACCTACGACCTACAGCCCGAGATGGCGGCCTTCGAGTTGAAGGACAAGCTGACAGAGGCTCTCAACACCAATAAATACGACTGGATAGTAGTGAATTTTGCCAATGCCGACATGGTGGGCCACACAGGTGCCTACACCGCTATCGCATCTGCGGTGCAGACGATTGACAGCTGCCTGAGCATAGTGGTAGAAAAAGCAAAAAAGATGGGGTACGAAGTCATCATCACCGCCGACCACGGCAACGCCGACCATGCGCTCAACACCGACGGCACGCCCAACACCACTCACTCCACCAACCCCGTTCCCTTCATCTATGTGACCGGAGACAAAAATGCGACGGTACAGAACGGAGCCTTGTCCGACGTAGCCCCCACCATCCTACACATCATGGGCCTGCAACAACCTAAGGAAATGACCGGCCACAACCTTGTCAGAGAATAGGGCTACTACATCAAAAAAAGATAATCGCTATACCTATCTTGGTCCCAGAAACCTGTCACCATTCATATGAATCATATGGTCAGGCATTTCTGCAATCCATACTTCCGTTTCCCATGCAAGTTGTTCTGAAAACTTCTTGTATGTTTTGAAATCCCAAAACGCCGTCACAAATATCAACCCTGCCTTGACACCACTTGTCATTGATTTTATTTCCCGTATGCGTTTTGGGTCCATTGGGCCTACCGAAGTTACCGCTTCAATAAAATAAATCCATTCTTTATCAGCACGATATAGAACCACATCGGGCATCTTATCGTGCAGGGTGATGGTAAAACCAAGTTCCTTCAGTCGATCAGCCTTCTTTACAAGGTTTTTCTGGATGGTATCTCCAACGTATAGACATTCAGCACCGGGGGCAAAACGAGGTGCAAAGTCCTCAATGATAGATTTCTGTAGTTGATTATGTTTACCCGTACTGAATGTGAAATCATTCCCGTTTATTTTGACGGGCATTTTCTCCATTTCCTTTTTCGAGGCATAGATTTCCATCAGGCTTTGATGATTTGTCTTGAACTCTTCCAGTGGGACAGAGGAGACACCTATCTTGCGTAAAATTTCCACAAATTCTGAGGTTAATCTGTAACGGTAATTAGGGCTATTCGTTACTTTTCCGTTATCTTCTACAATAGCAGCTGTGCGAAAGTGGTGAAGTGCCTGCTTCCGGAATGTCTCGCGAGAGTTTTCAGCATAGGCCACATTATAGTTGTTTTTAACAAAAACTATGATGTCGTGAATACGAAGCCATTCGTTAGAAGCCTTTGCCCACCTTGAGCTCTTCTTAAGATTGGCCATGCTGAGAATGGTCAAGACACATATATCGGTCTGTTGCCTTTCGGGCATGCCGATTGACTTAAGTAACATCCTTACCTTTTCTATTTTATCCATCTGTTTACAATATTATCACAGTTTTGTTCCGTAAGTTCCATACCTATCAGTTCGCATCCCATCTGTCGAATAGATTCTTTCGATGGCACTGGCATCAGATTGATCTCGGTTGAATTGACCTGGGTAGAACCATTGAGCAAACGGTAGTATGAATCATAAAGCGTCGAATTGAGCAGCACATATAGGCCATAAACTAATTCGGGACTATCGCATTTGATGTAGTTAATCTTGTTCTGCGTGCTGATGTACTTATACTCGCTATAGTCAGATTTCAGGTATATGCCGCATTGTAGGCGACGTTTTTCTTCTTTAGAAGTAAACCGCTTTACAAACAGGTAATTGGCATTCTCCTGTAAATAACCAGACTTGTTTGTTAGAATATATTCTGAAGAACGGCCTGCTGGCCACTGTACTCGTCCATTCTTGATATGGTGGGAATAGAACAGAGGGAACGAACCATCTTCGTCGCTATCACGCAGAACTTCTCGTGATCTAAAGTCAACAATAAGACCAGTACGCATTCGTAAGTCATCTGATTCCAAAGTACATGACTGGCTGTTGACCCGCGACAGAATCTCAGCCTCCTCTTGGCTTGTGACAAGAAAGACAAACCGATTAGGTGCCACTATGGTATTGTAATCGACGTCGTAATACTTGATATTGGTAAAGTCGGAGGTTTCACTTGATGACATTTTTACGAATCTTGGCGTCTTCCTTGTTTTCTTCACCTTGACAATCATCGTCTCCTGCAAAACCGACTCGCTATCAAACACTTTGTCCCGACTACCAAATAGGTGGATATTAGTGATAACACAGTGACGGAACAGGTATTGACGGAAGCGCTCGAAATAGGCCCCGGATGTCCAAGACCTAGGTATGATGTACACTAATTCTTCACCATCCTTCAGGTTGTTGATGCTCATTGCCCAAAACAGGAAATACAGATTTGGAGCACCATAGCAGACTTCCGGCATGGCAAGGGCTTCCTCCGCATCTTTAGCAATCTTCAAGTACGGAGGATTGCCGATAACCATATCAAACTTTTCGGCCTCCTTCTTATACAAATCCTGACTGATGAAATTCTGTGAAGTCAAGTAATTATCATTTCTGATTTCGTACGTGATGTGTAGCGTTGTTGCCAGATTGTCAAGGTTTTGTGTCAATGTAGAGAGTACCTTGGGGTCGTTCTCATAACACACGACTAAAATCTCCCCCTCATAGCCACTACTTCTGAGACGAGAAGCCAAAGCCGCTGCCAGTAGCCCCGTCCCAGCACCAGCATCCAGCACGCTGAGTCGTGGTTTTCCGAAATCTATAGTAAACAACGAGGCCATGAAATCCGCAATCTTTTCTGACGTGAAGAACTGGCCATATTTCTTTCTTTCCTTCTTGGGAATAGACTCCACGAAGGCTAACGTGGCATGATATGCATTATTTAGAGCGACACTTACGGACATATCAAACTCAATTTGGCGACAAATTTACATATTTTCCATAAAAAATAAAACACAACTACCAACTATGGCTACCAAGCAGGGAAAACACATCAATATGTAGTCGAGAAGGATATTCTCAGGGGAGCGTGAAGCAAGAGCGATTCGGAACAGTCTTCTCTTTTGCGTCATTGTCCGACGCATACTTCGTTATCGGCAGAGACCTTTCTCACAATATTGACAGGAGAACCTTTCGTGAGAGATTAATGACTGTCATCAGCAAAAAATCAACAAGAGTAAAATATTATCATGATTGTACAAATCCAGCTACGAATTATTGCACTTATAATAACCAATTTGAGTTTATGCCACGATAGGTTTCGTACTATTAGGATAAAAAAAGACGGTGGGATGGGCCACCGTCTTTTTGATAGGTATGATATGGGGCTGGGTATCAATCAGCTTCGTAGATGAGGAGTTCGCCGTCGTTGTAGAGGAAGAGGAGTGGGTCCTGGTTGCCTTTCTTCATGATCCAGCAGCCGCCGTTTTCCTTGTCGATCTCCATGATGCAGTAGCGGTCGCTGACTTTCTGCTGGGCGAGGAGGTTGTCGTTGCTGTCGAAGACCTGCAGGTAGGTGTTGCCATCGGCGAGGGTGAGGGCATACATGTAGTTGTCGCTCATGACGTAGGTTACGAGGTCGGTGTTGTAATTTTCGCGGACATATTCGCGGACCACGACGATGTCGCTGACACAATGGTTATGCCAGTAGCCATGGCAGTAGCCCCAGAAGCCCGGCCAATAGTGGATGTGGAAAGGTACGGGGTCCCAGAAGATGGGGTGCATGTGGATGCGGGTGTGGTGGATGGGGTGATAGAAGTAGGGCGCCGGACGCATGGGTCGATGGGCCGGAGGCATGGGACCGGGACGGCCTGCACGGGCATAGGCGGGAGCACCTGCCGGGCGCGCTATGTGGCCGGGGCGGGCGCCACTGACATGGTTGCCACCATATTTGGCAAAGGAAGAGGGACGAGAATGGGTAGCGGCACCTGCGATGGGGGCATGCGACGGACGCGAGGTGGCGGAACCGTAGCCTTTGTGGCCGTGCGTGCGGGGGCTGCTGGCATAGGTGGAACGAGGTGACGTGGCAGTGCTGGGACGGCTGCCACTGGAATAGCCGCCGCTTTTGGAACCAGATCTAAAGGACGACGAGGGACGCGAGGTAGTGCCTGCCGGACGGTCATAGGACGAATGGCTACCACGGCTACCACTGGAATAGCTGCCGCCTTTGAAGCCCGAGCCATAGGACGAAGATGGGCGCGACGTGGCACTCGAAGGACGTCCGTAAGAGGAATGTCCGCCGGAGAAGGAGCTGTGACCACCTCCGGAGAAAGAGCTATGACCACCGCTCGGACGGGAGCCGCTGCTGAAGGAGGACGAAGAGTGGGATCCGCCACTGTGTCCGCCACCGTGGCCTGGACGCTGAGCCGACAGCGGAGCAGCCGCGAGGGCTACTGTTGCCAGCATGATGAGAAAGGCTTGAGGTGTTTTCATGGCTATTTGGTTTTTGGGGTTATTCTATTAAATTAGTAAACGATAGTAGCTTTTTATTGTCTCTAATGGGACTTGCCAACGTGGCAAATATCGCTAAAAAACTTTATATCTGTGCAATCGGACAAAGGATAGAGGGCTACTTTAACGTTTTTTTAAGTTTTCGAACTCGTTCGGCAGACTCATGGATACGGTCGGCGGAGAGGCGACCGTCGGCTACGAGACGCAGGATGATGTCGACTGTCTGCGGGACGATGTCGGGGTTGTAGCCATTGGTGCCATTATTGCTGAGGCAGAGGAGGTCGCTGCCTGCGTGGATGGCCTGGAAGATGACGGTTTCGAAGTCGTAATGGTGGATTATGGCGCCCATAGCGAGGTCGTCGGTAACGATGACGCCGTCGAAGCCCATCTGATTGCGAAGCAGACCCGTTACGGTGGCCTGAGAGAGAGAGGCGGGCCAGAGAGAATCGATGCGGCTGTTGATGACATGAGCCACCATGACGGCGGGCACCTGTTCGTGGGCCATGAGGATGCGATAGGGGGCGAGTTCGTAGGGCTGCCATGTGCGGCTAACGTCGACAAGGCCTTTGTGGGTATCGGCGGAGGCGGAGCCGTGGCCGGGAAAATGTTTCAGGCAACCAATCACTCCATGTCGGCCAAGCTCTTGCAGCCAGATGCGACAGCAGGAAGCCACCTCGTCGGTATCGGACGAGAAACTGCGTTCGAGTTTTCCAATGACGGGGCAAGCCGGATTGACATTGACGTCGGCCACGGGTGCATAGTTGAAGTTGACGCCGGCGCGTTGGAGCATCTGCGCCGTCAGCCGGGCATAGTGCCTCACGCTGTCGGGGCCGCCGAGAGCCGTCTGCCTTGGCGACGCAATGCGCGGAAATCCGTCGACGGCACGCATGCGACACACCTTGCCGCCCTCTTGGTCGATGCCTATGAGCAATGGCTCACTGGGCGAGAGCTGCTGTAGTTGCTGGCAGAGGCTACGCAGCTGTGCTGGCGAGGCGATATTGCGATGGCGGGTGCCCGAAGGGGCGTCGTATTCGAAAAGGATGACGGCGCCCACGTGGTACTGCTGGATGTCACGGCGCAGATGCGGCGAGGCATCTACCGACTGACCACGGAAGCCGACGAGTAGCATCTCGCCGATGTCGCGACGAAGCTGTTCGTCATCCTGGGCAACCAGAGGAGATGCCACAAAGAGCATTAGGAAAAAGGAGAGCAGAGAGCATTTCAGGGAAAAACGGCGACAAATCATGCTGCAAAAATACGAATTAAATTCATGCCAGACGGCATGATGTCGCATCATAATACAAATGGGATAGCATTTTTACACCCAAAATTGAATGTAAAAAGCGTATCTTTGCACAATTATTGGCAACGAAGGAATGCGATAATCGTTGTCCATAGCAATAATAAACAAACGATTATGAATACCATTTACATAGTAGTGCCGATACTGACGGTGCTAATGTTTGACCTGGGGCTGACTCTGCGTTTCTCCGACTTTGGACGGGTGGTGCGGCAGCCGCGTGCCATGCTGGTGGCACTGACGGGGCAGATAGTACTACTGCCGCTTATAGCACTGGGACTGGCATGGGGTTTTGGCTTTCCTCCGCCGCTGGCCATAGGACTGGTGCTGATAGCCTGTTGTCCGGGAGGCAGTTCGTCGAACATATTCTCGAAACTAGCCGGAGGCGATGTGGCCCTATCGGTGACGCTGACGGCGGCGAGCAGCCTCATCACCCTGATCACGATACCACTGATTATGAGCTGGGCGACGTCGTGGATGGGCGAGAGCGTAGGCATCCACCTGCCGGTAGGCAACCTACTGAAGCAGAACTTGCTGCTGATGTTGCTACCGGTGCTGGTGGGCATAGGGGTGAACTATGCATGGCCCCGTGCAGCCCAGACAATAGACCGTGGACTCTCAAAGATAGCCTTTCCGGCACTAATGCTGCTCATCACCGTATTTTTCATCCAAAACTACCGCACCATCTTCGACAACATAGGGCGCGTAGGATTGGCCGTGGTAATGCTGATAGGTCTGGCCATGGCGTGTGCGGCCCTGCTCTCGCGATGGGGACGGCTGAAGGGGCAGCAACATAGGACCGTAATTATCGAGGTGGGGATGCAGAATGCGGCACAAGCCATTGCCGTAGCCACCAGTCCCTTCATCTTCAACAGCCAGGAGATAGCCATTCCGGCCGTGCTCTACTCGCTGATAATGAACCTCGTGCTACTTCCCTACGTAGCCATAGTGAGGAAGCGTGCCGTATGACCGCACGATACAAAATACCAACCATCCACACCCTTATGACAACATCTTCCGCCATGAAAAGACCGCTCTTATCCATCCTGCTGCTGCTGTTGGCCGCTGCCGCGACGGCGCAACCGATATCCCTCACGCTGGGCGAGCATCAGAAAGTAAGCCTGCGAGGGTTTGCACAGGGACACTACGAATATGCGTGGGACGGGAAGTCAAATAGAAACGACTTCAATCTGAAGCATGTAGTACTGATAGCCGACGTCAATCTGATGGAGCGACTCTCATTCCGCTTCATGCCCGACTTTGCAAGTCCGCGCATCGACCTGTTGCTGCAGGAATACTATGCGCAATACGACATAGCGCGGTGGCTGAAGGTGCGCATGGGTCAGTTCAAGCAGCCCTACACGATAGAGAACGTCATGCCGCCCACGCTGCTGGGTGTGCTGAACATGAACGAAAGTGCGCGCTACATGGCGGGCGTGGTGGGCGACCCGCTGTACGGGTTCCATGCCGGACGCGACCTGGGACTGATGCTGACGGGCGAACTCATAGAAGATGACAACGGCCACGCATGGATAGAATACAGCATAGGGGTGTTCAACGGAGCAGGCGCCAACCAGCGCGACCGCAACAACAGCAAAGACGTGATAGCCTCGCTGAGCATACGTCCAATGAAAGAGGTGCAGCTGCATTTCTCGTGCATCATTGGCGAGGGCACCGCCGAGACAGCCAGCCCCTTTGCCGACGTGGCTGCTGGCAGCGACTACACACGCAACCGATGGAGCCTGGGTCTACGCGCACACAAAGGACGATACACACTGCGCGGAGAGTGGATGAGCGGACGCGACGGCCACACCGACATGATGGGCGGATATGCCGAGCTGTGGATCACCATGCTGCCTCGTCTGGACATGGTGCTCGACATCGACTACCTGAACCGAAACATCACCTTGAGCCATCCGGAGCAGGAGCTGCTCCCGCTCCCCACGCAGACCTCCAACTATTGCATCGGACTGCAATACTGGATTCACAAGCAATGCCGCATAGCCACACAATACATCTTCACCCAAAGTCCCACAGCACCAGCACATCACCAGTGGAACACTCAGATGCAGGTGGCTTTCTAAAAACAAGAGAGGCAAACCGACCGATACTATCTATCGGGACAGCAAGGTCAGCCAAACGCAGAGGATTTTTGTACCATCGGGGAGGGGCCGACGGAGCACAAGATAGCCGTCAGCCCTCCACAACAACCTGTTCGGTATTGCGGCTACGCTGTTCGAGGAGCACAGGGCGTCCGGCCACGATGTGGTCGATGATTGCCTGCGTATAGTAGCGGATGGTGATGAGCTGCAGCCCCGTGTTGTAACGCACATGGAAATCGGTTTGCAGCGCCTCAATCAGCTGTTTAAGGAGCACCTCGTTGTGGTCGATACACACCGAGAAACTCAAAGCCGAATTCTGCATGACATTGATACGAACCCCTATCCGAGAGAAGATGCCAAAAATGGTTTGCAGATTGTGCTCGGCGATGAAAGAGAAATCCTTGGAGGAGATAGAAATCAACACCTGTGCGTGGCGCACAATATAGAGCGGGGTCTCGGGGCTGATGCCTTGATAGGGGCCCACGGCGGAACCTTCGTCCTCGGGCGAGAGAAACGACTTAATAAAAAGCGGAATATTTTTGTTTTTCAACGGCTTCACCGTCTTAGGGTGTATCACGCTGGCTCCGTAGTAGGCCAGTTCGATGGCCTCGTTGTAGGGGATGCTGTCTATCTTGATCGTGTCGGGGAAAAACTTAGGATCGGCATTGAGAAATCCGGGCACATCCTTCCAAATCGTCATGCTCTCGGCATCGAGACAATAGCTGAGGATGGCAGCCGAATAGTCGGAGCCCTCGCGACCAAGGGTAGTGGTCGTGCCATCAGGGGCGCCAGCAATGAAGCCCTGGGTGACAGAGAGTCGAGGCAGCTGCCGGCGCAGGTCGCCGACGGCCACGGTGGTGGCGGGCCAGTCCACATGGCCCTCGCGGTGGTTGGCGTCGGTGAAGATCAGTTGCCGCACATCGAGCCATCGGTTGTCCATGCCGCAGTGGCGCAAGTAGTGGCTGATGATAGTGGTGGAGAGCAACTCGCCATAGCTGACGATGCTGTCGTAGTCATCGTTGTAGGTGGTGGCGGGAGCCTGAGTGGCAAGGTCCAGAGCCTCCATCAGGGCCTCCAAGTCGTCATGCAGCGCCGCGTCGCCAGCCATCAGTTCATCGGCAATGGCGCAGTGATAGTCGCGCAAGGCCGCCATGCGTTGTTGGCGAAGCTGAGTGGGGCATACGCCGGGAATGAGCTGTTCGAGGGCATTGGTGGTCTTGCCCATAGCCGAGACCACGACCATGAGTGGGAATGTGGTACAACGACTGATGATGCCTGCCATGTTGCGCACGGCATCGGCACTGTTGACTGAGGCCCCACCAAATTTATAAACAATCATATGTCGTGTTTTTTGCTATCGGTTACAAGTTATTGATAATACCGCTAACGATGACCACGAGCAGAGCAACAGGCACGATGTAGCGCACGATGAAGAGGAAAGCGCCAAAGTAGCGTATGGACAAGGTGCCGTGGTTGGACAGTTCGTCCCGGATGTCTTCTTTGGGCATTATCCAGCCAAAGTAGATGGCAATAAACAGTGCACAGATTGGGAACAGATAGGTGCCACTTATCAGGTCGAAGAGGGTGAAAAGGTTGCGGTCAAAGAGGGTGAAGTCGGACAGCAATCCGTTGGAGAGCGAAAGAAGAATCGCCATGCCCAGCGCGGCAACAGTGCAGATGACCGTTGAAAGGATGCGTCCGCAGTGTAGCAGTTCCGATAGCCACACTTTCAGATAGGCCAGCATGGAGATGGCACTGGTCAATGCCGCCAACACCAGCAACAGGAAGAACATCACTGCCATGATGCGGCCAATGCCTCCCATGTCGTTGAACACCATAGGCAACACCTTGAACACCAAACCAGCGCCCTCGGCTGGCTCCATACCGCACGAAAAAACGGCTGGGAAGATGGCCACGCCCGCCAAGATAGCAATGAAACTATCGGAGAGGGTAATCCAAAGCGTTGTCTTCATGATGTTGTCTTTCTTCGGTAGATATATGCCGTAGACGGTCATCATGCCGATACCTACCGACAGTGAGAAGAGAGCCTGTCCCAACGCGGCGAGTATGGCTTCGCCGTTGAGTTTGCTGAAATCGGGTACAAGCAGATACTCCACGCCTTTCAATGATCCCGGCAGTGTCAGTGCATAGACACTCAGCACCATGAGCAGTACCACAAGTACAGGCATGAGCACTCTCGACACACCCTCGATGCCCTTACGCACGCCACTAATGACGACAGCAGCAGACGCAATACCGAAAAACACAAGAAAAACGATGGGACGCCATGTGTGGGAGGAGAAAACGTTGAAGTAGTTGGTCACAGTGGCGGCGTCCTGCCCTAAATGGGAGATGGTGCCAGTGCACGAGTCGAAGAGATAGCCCGTGGTCCATCCGGAGATGACGAAATAGACCGACAGGGTGATGAAGGTGGCAAGCACCCCGAAATGGCCCACCAATCGCCAACGCGGTTTCGACGGCACCAGCAGTGGATAGGCTTTCATGGGAGAGAATCCAGTGCGACGGCCTACGACAAACTCGCTCATCATCATGGTCTGACCGAGGAGGAAGATGAACACCAGACACACCAGCAGAAAAGCCCCGCCGCCATATTTGCCACAGATATAGGGGAAGCGCCAGATATTATCCAGTCCCACCGCAGAACCTACCGCGGCCATGATGGCGCCAAAATTGGACGAAAAAGTGTTGTTATCGTTTATATCCTTCATATTAATAAAACCATTCTTCAGTAGCGTTGATTGCCGCGGGTTGTCTATCTCATCTGCCGTTCCATGTCTCGTTTGGCATCCTTGGCCTTGATGCTGTCGCGCTTGTCGTAGAACTTCTTGCCGCGAGCCAAGGCAATCTGTAGTTTGGCCAGCCCGTTGGGGTTGACGAAGAGCATCACGGGCACAATGGTAAGGCCACGCTCCTTGATGCGGTTCTGGAGTTTGCGCAGTTCCTTGCGGTTGAGGAGGAGTTTGCGGTCGCGCTTGGCAGGATGATTGAGATAGGAGCCGAAGCGGTATTCGGAGATGTGCATCTCACGCACAAAGAGTTCGTTGCCAATGAAGACACAATAGGCATCGGCCAGATTGGCCTTGCCGTCGCGGATGGACTTGATTTCGGTTCCGGTGAGCACAAGGCCCGCCGTGTATTCGTCAAGCAGGAAATACTCGAATGTGGCGCGCTTGTTGCGTATCTCAATCTGGTTCTTCTCCTGTTGCGGAGTGTTTTTGGTTGCCATAGGTTGCTATTATCTGAGGGAGAGCATTTTGTTACTTATCGGGGAAGGGAGGGCGACAGACGGTCAGCCGTCGAGACGGCTGTAGTGGTCCACGATGCGGTCGAAGATGGGCAGCACTTGTTCTAAGGTATCCACCGTGACAAGGGGTATGCGGAACTGCTTGAAGTCGGCGATGCCCTTGAAATAACCACCATAATGCTTGCGCATCTCGAATATGGCGCTGTGTTCGCCCTTGAAGTCCACCTCGGCCAGCAGATGCCGCCGGCACACATCAACGCGTTCGGCCATAGTGATAGGCCGTTCTGCCAAACCTTGTAGCAGCCGCTGTGTCTGTTCGAAGATCCACGGGTTGCCAATGGCAGCACGTCCAATGAGCACCCCGTCCACACCATAACGACGCTGCGCCTCCACGGCCTCGGAGGCTGTGGTGAGGTCGCCGTTGCCAAAGACGGGGATATGCATACGGGGATTGTTTTTCACGGCACCTATCAGGGTCCAGTCGGCCACGCCTTTGTACATCTGAGCCTTGGTGCGCCCATGAATGGCCAAGGCCGCCACGCCGACATCCTGCAGGCGCTCAGCCAGTTCGACGATAGGCTTGCTACTCTCGTCGTAGCCAAGGCGCGTCTTGACAGTTATGGGAAGGTGGGCGTGGCGCACGAGGCTGGCGGTGATGGAAACCAGCCGGTCAGGCTCGCGCAGCATACCGCTGCCGGCACCTCTGCCCGCCACCTTGCGCACAGGGCATCCCCAGTTGATGTCGATAAAGTCGGGACGTGCCTCCTCGACAATCTCGATGCACTGAAGGAGCTCGCTTTCGTCAGCGCCGAACACCTGGATGCCCAGCGGGCGCTGCGGCTCGTCGAAGACCATCTTGCGGCGGCTCTTTTCGGCCTCACGGTTCAGGGCCTCCGAGGCGATGAACTCGGTGACCACCACATCTGCGCCAAAGGACTTGCACAGTTGGCGGAAGGGGTGGTCGGTAACGTCGTCCATGGGCGACAGGGCCACGAGGCACGGTTTGTCAGGCAGGAATGACACCATCTTTCTATCTTGGCAGCGGAGCGGCAGGCATCACGCTAAAAAAACATTTTTCTCGTTTATAATACATCAGCACTTTTCGGAAACGTCCATGGCATATCGCACACATGCGAGGACATGGTCCAAGGAAAAATAGTTTGCAAAAATACAAATAAATATGGAAACCGCGACAAAGACATTCACCATAGATTATAGAGAGTATGCCTCTATCGAGGCGCTGGCAGCCGACGACCGGGAACTGATGGAGGCCGCCATAGCCGCCACGGCAACAGCCTATGCTCCCTATTCGCATTTCAGCGTAGGGGCCGCCCTGCGGCTTGACGATGGCACCATCGTTTCCGGCAGCAACCAAGAGAACATAGCTTATCCTTCGGGGCTCTGTGCCGAACGCACGGCCCTCTTTGCCGCTGGCGCGCAACACCCGGACCGCCGCGTAGCGACACTCGCCATCGTGGCACGCGACCCGCAGGGCTCCCTTGCCGAAGCATCGCCTTGCGGTGCATGCAGACAGGTGCTTGTCGAAACACAGCAACGAGGGCAGGCGCCCATACGCACGCTGCTCTATCTTTCAGAAGGCAGGATACGCGAGATTGCTGATGCCCGACAGCTGCTGCCTTTCTCCTTCAGCATGTAGCGCCGCCGTCTGACCCGACACAGCAATTCCACCTATCGTCATGCGGTATGGCAGCAGTCCATGGCATGACGAAAAAGCAAATAGGCTCCCGCGGGGGCCTATTATTTTGACTGACGGACACAAAAAATCACCCCACTCAAAAAAAAAATGTAATTTTGCACGCTTATTGATATGTCCGCATCGAGCCTCGATGGGGCATTCTTTCAACGCTAAACTAATAAATATCAAATAACAAAATGGGAATTATTGGAACTATTAGAAAACATTCATGGGTGGCCGTGGCCATCGTGGGTATCGCTATCGTTGCCTTCATCATAGGCGACCTGACCAAAAACAATGGCGGGATTCCCGACATGGGCAAGATCAACGGCACCACCATCACCGCCCAGCACTTCAACACACGGCTGGCCGAGCTCGAAGACAACTACAAACGGCAGCAGGGTCTCAGCCAGATACCCTCCGACGTAGAGTACCAGCTGAGAGAGCAGCTGTGGCAGAGCCTTGTCGACGAGACCGTCTTCGGCGAGCAATACGAGGCCATAGGCCTGCGCGTCAGCGACCGCGAGCTTAGCGACATGTATGGCGGCACCTTCGTCCACCCCTACGTGCGCCAGATGTTCACCAACCCGCAGACGGGCCAGTTTGACGCCGCCCAGGTCAGATACATCATCGACAACTTCGACCAGATAGACAGCAACATGCGTCATCAGTGGGTCGAGATGGAGAAGATGGTGCGCGAAGACCGTCAGATGCAGAAATACGGCCAGCTGATCGCACAGGGCTTCTACATGCCCACCCCCATTGCTGACCAAATAGCCGCCATGAGCAGCCGTCTAGGCACCGTGGCCGTCGTCTCCCTCCCCTATTCCGACATGCCCGACGCCGAGGCCGTGCCTGCCGAGCAGGACTACCAGACCTACTACAACCAGCACAAAGCCGAGTTCCGCGTCAGCGAGGAGCTGCGCGACCTCGATATGATAGTCTTCAACGTGGTGCCCACACCCGAAGACCTGCAGACCATTCAGGACGAGGTGATGACCGTGTGGGACTCCTTCCAAGTTACCGAGACCATCGAGATCCCCTATTTCGTCAACTCCGAGTCGGACCACAGCTATGACTCGACCTACATCAAGACCTCGTCGCTCTCACCCGCACTCGACTCCGTGGTGTCGCGCCTCGGTGCCGGCCAGTACGTCACACCGCGCATCATCGGCAACGAATGGGTCATGGCCAAGGTGCTGTCCACCGACGTGCGTCCCGACAGCCTGCGTGCCAGCTCTATCATCATCCTCAACGAGAAAGCCGGTGGCAACATCACTCGCAACGATGCCGACGCTAAGAACCTCGCCGACAGCATAGCCGCACAGCTCCGTGCCGGACGCATGCAGTTCGAGGCCGCCGTGGCCGAGTTCTCCGACGACCCGCAGAAAGCCAACAACCAAGGCGACAACGGCTGGCAGCCCGATGGCGGCTACGGCTTCCTCAACGAGCAAATCGTTGCCAACCCCGTGGGCAGCGTCTTCGTGGTGAAACATCCGAACGAGGTGGGCTACTTCATCATCAAAGTGACCGACAAGACCGCCGCCAGCAAGAAATACCGTCTGGCTCTCATCACCCGAGAGATCAACCCCTCCGACCAAACCCTTCGCGACATCTACGGCAAAGCACAGGCTTTTGCCGCCAACAATCGCACCTATCAGGAGATGCAGGCCACGGCGTCTGCCGAGGGCATGCAGATTCGTCCCGCCCGCATCACGGCTATGATGCAGAATATCAACGACATCGACAACAGCCGCAACATCGTGCAGTGGGCTTTCAACGAGAAGAGCGAGATAGGCATGGTGGCCGATCAAGTGTTTGAGTCGGACAACATGTTTGTCGTAGTGGCCCTGAAAGACATCTTCAAGAAAGGCTATGCCACCCTCGACCAAGTGCGCAGCATGATCGAGTCGCAGGTGCGCATCGACAAGAAAGCCGAGACACTCATGGCCAAAGCAGCCGATGCCATGAAGGGTGCCACGTCCATCGACGCAGTGGCCACCAAACTTGGCACCACCGTAGACAGCGTAGACGATGCCACTTTCAACAGCTACTTCTTCGGCAAGTTCGGCATGGAGCCCAAGATGCTGGGTGTTGTAGCCGCCTCCAAAGAAGGACAGCTGGCCGGTCCGGTGAAGGGTGCCCAGGGTGTCTACGTCAGCCAACTGCTGAAGGTCAACGAGAATACGCCTGAGACCGCAGACATGATTCGTGCCACATTCCAGCAGACCTATCTCCAAAAGGCCCGTCGCATCTCGTCCGAGCTGCGCAACGATGCCACCATCATCGACCAACGCAACAAATTCTTCTAAACCGTCCCGCAGAGGCACCAGACCCGCCCTCGTGTGCCACGTCAGTGGCTGACGGATGCCGAGGCCTGCTGCCCACATGGTCGTGAAACATGTGACGTCCATTCCACCTGACAACCTATATGTCTATGCAGCGCGACCCCACCAAAGGTTGCGCTGCATTTCATAAAGCCACCATTCGATTATGGACACCGAACCCACCCTCGACAACCAACAGTCACAGCCCGACGGCATTGCAGCAGCCAGCCCGACTCAGGGCACGCCGGACAAGGGGCGCCGCCGGCGTCCTACGCGCCGCCTCAGGCGCTGGTTTCTCGGCAAGCTGCTCAACTTCCGCTCGTGGGGTCACGGCATCAAGACCCTCGGGAGGCATCTGAAGGATGTTTTCCGGACGAGCCATCGTTTTGTGGTCATGGACACACAGACCTACAAAGAGAAGTTCGCCTTCCAACTCTCGGGGCTCTCCGTGTTCATAACAGCAGGTGTATCGGTCATCGTCCTCGTCATCCTCACCACGGTCCTTATTGCCTTCACCTCGCTGCGAGAGTTTATCCCCGGCTATGCCAACGCCGAGATGATCGAGCAGACCTACCACAACTCGTATCTCATCGACTCGCTCGAACAGCAGGTGCGCTATCAGGACTGGATGATCACCAACATACAAGACCTCATCAACGGCAAGGCCGTAACCTCGGTGGAGGAGGCCAAGAAACATTCCGACTCGCTGGCATCGACCAGCGTGTTGCCCACGGACTATGTGCGTTCACGTTCTGACAGCCTCCTACGTCTCTATGTAGACCAGAACGACAGCCGCTACCAGGTGAAGAACCTCTCGCCCGGCAGCGTCAGTTCGCGGCAGGTGGCCCTTGCGCCTACAACCTCCAACAAGGGATTCTACTATGTGCCGCTCCACGGACAGGTCATAGCCCCCTTCGAAGACCAGCAGCAGCACTACGGTGTTGATGTGGCCGGCATTGCCAACTCGCCCATATGCGCCATCTATGGCGGCACGGTCATCTTTGCCAACTTCACCGTCGAGACAGGCTACGTCATCGCGCTGCAACATCAGGGCGACGTCATCTCGGTCTACAAACACTGCAGCACGCTCCTCAAAAAACAGGGCGACGTGGTGCGTGCCGGCGACCCTATCGCCTATTTGGGCAACACAGGCCAGATCACCTCGGGGCCCCATCTGCATTTCGAGCTATGGGTGGCAGGAAAGCCTGTTAACCCCACGCAGTACATCATCTTCTGACGCCCTCGACCACCTGTGACGTCCTCGCCCACCCGTAAGGCTCCAACGGAAGATTATCACAACACATCATCTCCTCACCCACTCTCATGTCCTCAACCGATTATCCACAAAAACGCATAGCTATCCTCGGCAGCACCGGCTCGATAGGCACACAGGCCATCAATGTGATTCGACGACACCCCGACCGATTTGCCGTAGAGGTGCTCTGTGCCGGCTCCAATGCCGAGCTACTCATCGAGCAGGCACGCGAGTTTGTCCCCAACGCAGTGGCCATAGCCGACGAGTCGAGCTACGACAGGGTGCGCGAAGCCCTCGACCCACTCATGATCAAAGTCTATGCTGGGACAAAGGCCATCACCGACCTTATGGACATGACGACCATCGACCTTGTGCTTGCCTCCATAGTGGGCTATGCAGGGCTGCAACCCACCCTCCGTGCTATAGAGAACGGCCATCCCATAGCCCTTGCCAACAAAGAGACCATGGTGGTGGCAGGAGGGATTGTCACAGAGGCGGCGTCGCGACACAGGGTGCCCATCCTTCCCGTAGACTCCGAGCATTCGGCCATCTTTCAATGCCTCGTGGGCGAGCAGGGACAATGGGATGCGGAGAAAGAACGGCTGTCATCGTCCGTTGACAAGATACTACTTACTGCTTCCGGCGGTCCCTTCCGCGGATTCAGTATGCAGCAGCTCCAGCAGGTAACGCTGCAGGACGCGCTGAAACATCCCAACTGGAGCATGGGGCACAAGGTGACCATCGACTCCGCCACACTCATGAACAAAGGCCTCGAAGTCATCGAAGCCCACTGGCTCTTCGGAGTCCCGGTAGACCGCATCGAGGTGGTTGTACACCCCCAGTCGGTGGTGCATTCGATGGTGCAATTTGTCGATGGCAGCATCAAAGCCCAGCTGGGCAACCCCACCATGGAGACCCCCATCCAGTATGCCTTCAGCTTTCCGGAACGCATGGAAAGCCACTTGCCACGACTTGATTTTGCACGCTACCCTGCCCTAACTTTTGAACGTCCGGACACCAACACCTTCCGCTGCCTGGCCATAGCTTACGAGGCCATACGGCGTGGAGGCAACATCCCATGTGCCATGAATGCCGCTAATGAGGTGGCTGTAAGCCGTTTCATGCGCGGAGAGATCTCCTTCCTTCAGATTGCGGACCTCGTAGAACGTACTGTAGCGCAGACTCCTTTCATCGCCAAACCCAGCATCCAAGACCTTATCGACACCAACAACTCCATACAGTCAGCCCTATAGGCATCAACAAATATTTACACCACTTTGACGACCATCGGCAACCATCCCATTTGGCCAATAGCCGACAAAAGGATGGCTCCTATCACACAAAAGATAGATAAAACAATTGGGTCCGAAGCCTCAAACATCCGTTCTCGAAAAAAGCACTACGCCCACGACGAAACACTACTGACGACCCTGATTATCCAAACAATCCGATAAATAACAACCGAACACATAAGTATTTACATGAAAGTCTTAGCCCTACTCCTCAGCCTCTCGCTGCTCGTTATCACCCACGAGTTTGGACACCTTGGGTTTGCCAAACTCTTCCACACCCGAGTGCGTCGATTCTATCTGTTCTTCAACTGGGGATTCTCGCTGTTCAAAGCCAAGAAATTCGATGGCAAATGGCACTTCCTCTTTTTCAACAAAGAGACCCCCGAATCGTGGGACGAGAAGAATCTCCGCGACGAGGACAAAGACAATACCCTCTGGGGCATCGGCTGGGTGCCGCTGGGCGGCTATTGCGACATAGCCGGCATGATTGACGAGACCAAAGGTGTCGACGACCTTGAGAGCGAGCCCCAGCCATGGGAATATCGCACCAAGCCGGCATGGCAGCGCCTCTGCATCATCAGTGGCGGCGTGCTGGTCAACTTCCTCTCGGCCCTGCTCATCTACACCTGTATCTTTGCCCACTGGGGCGAAGACAAACTCCCCCTGCGCAACGCCTCGCTCGGCTACGAGTACCACCAGATTCTTCTCGACGAGGGCTTCCAGAACGGCGACATCATCTACGCCATCGGCGACGAAGAGATGTACGACCTTGCCGAGGCGGAGAAACGGCTGCTCCTGTCCAATCCCTACGATGTTACCGTCAAGCGTGGCGACAGCCTCGTCCATCTCACCCTCTCGGGCTCGTTGCAGGCACGTGTCAATGCCGAACAGCCTCGCGGAGGCCTCATCACTTCCATCCGTATGCCATTTGTTGTCAAGGATTTCGTCCCAGGTTCCGCAGGCCAACAGGCAGGCATAGAGGTGGGGGACAGTGTCGTTGCCATCAGCGACAAGCCCATGGCCACCTATAGCGAGATCAGCCAAGCACTTGCCGCCCACGCTGGCGACACCATCCTCGTAGGCCTCTACCGACATGTCGGCGACAGTCTGTCGTATGTCGATGTGGCCATCGCCCTTCCTTCTGATGGCAAGCTGGGGGTACAGCTCTACTCGCCGCTCGAAGTCTTCCATGTTCAGCACGTGGACTATAGCATCTGGGAGGCCATCCCGGCAGGCATCAGCCATGGGTGGAAGACCCTCGTAACGTATGTCTCGTCGCTCAAAATCATCTTCACCAAGAACGGAGCTCAAAACCTTGGCGGATTTATCACCATGGGCAGCATCTTCCCCGACACATGGAACTGGTATTCGTTTTGGAATATCACCGCTTTCCTTGCGCTCATCCTCGCTTTCATGAACGTCATCCCGATTCCCGGACTTGACGGAGCCTATATCCTCTTCACCCTGTGGGAGATCATCACGCGGCGCAAACCCTCCGACAAATTCCTCACCTACGCCAACAACATCGGCTTCATCCTCCTGCTCCTGCTCCTGTTACTTGCCAACGGCAACGACGTCTGGCGACTGTTCCGCGGCATGTTCTGAGACCAGCCACCGACCACTGCTCACGGCCATAGCCTATCGCCACCGCTGTAGGACAGATACCCGAATCCGCCAACCAATGAAAAAGCTCGACTGGCACATACTCAAGTCCTTCCTGGGCCCGTTGCTGCTCACCTTCGTCCTCTCCGTCTTCGTGCTGCTGATGCAGTTCGTGTGGAAATATATCGACGACATGGTGGGCAAGGGTCTTGAGTTTGGCGTCATTGCCGAATTGCTGCTCTATGCCTCGGCCACCTTCGTGCCCATGGCCTTGCCAATAGCCATTCTCTTCGCCTCGATCATGACGATGGGCAACTTCGGCGAGAAGTACGAGCTGGTAGCCATGAAGGCCGGCGGCGTATCGGTGGCCCGTGTCATGATGCCCCTCACTCTCGTTGCCCTGTGCCTCACCGGGCTGGCGTTCTATTTTGCCAACAACGTCATGCCCTCGGCCATGTACAAATACAAGTCCACCCTCTACGACGTAACACGCAAGAAACCCGCCGTCAACATCCGTCCCAGCCAGTACTACAGCGAGATAGAGGGCTACGTCATACGTGCCAACGAGAAAGAGGCCGACGACCGTACCCTGCGCGACATCATCATCTACGACCATTCGCAGGGCATCGACCAGACCAATATCATCGTGGCCGAACGAGGATTCATGCAGTCCACACCCGACAACAACTATCTCATCTTCACCCTCTACAACGGCTATACCTATTCCGAGCCCGCCTCGGGCAAGAACTACTATGCACGCCCGCTCACCCGCATAGGCTTCGATGAGCAGGAACTCACCTTCGACATCTCGTCCTTCGCCTTCTCGCGGTCAAACAACGACCTCTTTGCCGGCAACTATCGCATGATGAACGTCGTACAACTCGACACCGCCGTACGGCAGCTCAACGAGAAATATGACCATCAGTGCCACGACTACTGCGAGAGTATGCTCACCCGACTGCAAACCTACCGCATTTTCCGCAGCAGCCAAGACACTGTGCAGCCCCAGCCAGCGAAGCCCGTCACACAGCGGCTTGCCGACATGGACAGTGTCCGATACCCACGTGCGCTACGGCAGGCACAGCGCACAGCCACCACGGGGCTTGATGACCTCAAACTCTACGCCCAAAGTCTCCACAACGACAGCGAATACATCAACCGCCACCACATAGAGTGGCAACGCAAGTACAGCCTTTCCTTTGCCTGTCTGCTTCTTTTCCTCATAGGGGCACCTTTCGGCTCTATCGTTCGCAAGGGCGGACTGGGTATGCCGCTGGTAGCCTCTGTAGTGTTTTTCGTCCTTTATTATGTCGTGGGCATGATAGCCGAAAAAATGGTGCGCGAAGGAGCCGCCGGCCCCATCGGCATGTGGTATTCCACTTTCGTGTTCATACCCATCGGCATCTTTCTGACGCTTCAGGCCACCACCGATTCGGCCATTTTCGACAGCGCTTCATGGAAAAAATTCTTCAGCCGTTTGTTTATCAAACAAAAAAATGTATCTTTGTCGGCTGAAACCAACGAGAAACAATAAAAAACAGACAATATGAAAAAAGTACTACTTTCGATGCTTCTTGCAGTGGCCATGCTGTTCCCACAGCTACTCGCTGCACAGCAAACGGTTCCCTACACCGAGAACTTTGACAGTTACGGACTGGGGAGCAACACCTTTATGAATATCTCGACAACGGTGGGTTCCATCCCCGGCAACTATCCCAACCACACGTTGCCTACGGGTTGGAACTTCATTGGAAGTTCTGCTTCTGCAAGCAGCACGCCCAATCCCTATCTGCTGATTTCCAGCACATGGGGCTCGGGCACCTGCCTTGCCTTCAAGAGCAACAGTTCCAACGCCATCTATGCCGTGCTGCCCGAGATGGCAACAGCACTCAACCAGCTGAAAATCACATTCTCATACAGAAATAACGATTCCTACAGCGGCACGCAGTTTGTGGTAGGCTATATGACCAGCCCCACCAATTCCTCCACCTTTGTCGCCCTGGAGACCGTGCCCCGTTCAAGCAGCAAAACCACCTTCACTCACGACTTCTCAGCCGACAACCTCTCACTCTCGGCACAATCCCACTACTATATTGCCATCAAGCTCAATGCCGGTGCCTCGTCGAAGGATGCCACCATCGACGATGTGACCGTAGCATTGGGTGCCTCGGCCGGCGGCTCCTCCGGCGGCGGTAGTGGCAGCGGAAGCGGATCAGTAGCAGGCACCGAGGTAACGGTTGGAAACAACACCCTGACCACCTCGGACCATCCCATCTACAGCCACTACACATCGGCCACAATGAACTACCCCTACGCCATCTCTTGGGCCATATATACGGCGACCGAACTGGGCATGAGCACCACGGCAGGCAACATCAATGCCATAGCCTATCAATATGCCTCTTCTACGGCCATCAGTGCTCCTATCAAGATCTACATGACCACGGCCAACCTCTCAGCCCTCGGTCGTCAGGACACCACTGCCCGTTCCAGCATGACACTGGTCTACAGCGGCACAGCCTCTTTCTCCAACGCCAGCACATGGTCCACCATTGTGTTGCAGACCCCCTATCGCTACGACCCCACCCAGGGCAACCTCATCGTCATGGTAGAGCGTAACGGAAGCACCGGAGCCACGGGCAACTTCTACTATACCAACGCCACCAACAAGGTGTGGTACAACAGTTGCTACAGCACCACCAGCGGCTGGAGCGTCCCGAACTATAACGACAACAAGCGCGCCAACACCCGTTTCACCATCGGACCGGCCCAGAGCCTCACCCAGTACACCATCTCCACAAGCGTCAACGACGCCAGCATGGGCAGTGTTTCGGGCGGCGGCATCTACAACTCTGGTGCCACGGCCAACCTGACCGCTACGGCCAACAGCGGCTACCATTTCGTGCAGTGGAGCGACGGCAGCACCGTCAACCCCCGCAGCATAACCGTTACGGGCAACGCCACCTACACCGCCAACTTTGCCGTCGACGTTACCACCAACTACACCATCACCGCCCTCTCGGCAGACAACACCACCGGCACCGTGACGGGAAGCGGCACCTATGCCGAGAATGCCACGGCACAGCTCACAGCCACCGCAGCCTCGGGCTACCATTTCGTGCAATGGAATGACGGCAACACCGACAACCCACGCAACGTGACCGTAACCGGCAACGCCACCTATGTGGCCACCTTCGCCGCCAACGTGACCAACTACACCATTACAGCCGTATCGTCCAACGACGCCACCGGCACCGTGTCCGGCGGCGGCAGCTATGCCGAGAACAGCATTGCCCAGCTTACCGCCACCCCCGCCACGGGCTACCACTTCGTACAGTGGAATGACGGCAACACCGACAACCCACGCTCCATCGTCGTTACCGCCAACGCATCTTACGTGGCAACGTTCGCAGCCGACAATACCCCCTCGACCAACAGCTACACCATCACCGCCGTGGCCAACGACAACACCATGGGCACCGTGATGGGCTCAGGCACCTACAACGAAAATGCCACCGCACAGATTGCCGCCGTGGCCAACAGCGGCTATCGCTTCGACCGCTGGAACGACGGCAACACCTCCAACCCCCGCACCATCACCGTTACGGGCAACGCCACCTATGTGGCCACCTTCGTCTCCATCGATGCTCCGCAGACGCAGACCTACACTATCACCGTCGTCTCGGCAGACAACAACAAGGGTACCGTATCGGGTTCTGGCAGCTATGCCGAGAACACCAGTGTAACCATCACAGCCACGGCCCTCAGCGGCTACACCTTCGCACAATGGAATGATGGCTCGACCGATGCCAGCCGCACCATAGTGGTTACCGCAAACGCCACCTATACCGCCACCTTCGTAGCCAACGGCACCCAGCTGCCCACCAGCTATACACTCACCGTTGCCTCGGCAGACAACAACATGGGTACCGCTGTAGGCGGTGGCAACTACGTGGAGAATGCCACAGCCACCCTCTCCGCCATTGCCGCCACGGGCTATCATTTCACCATGTGGAGCGACGGCGAAACCAGCAACCCCCGCACCGTTAGCGTAACGGCCAACGCCACCTATACCGCCCAGTTTGCCGCCGACGGCACCGGCGACCCCGCCGACCCCACGACGCCCTTCAGCATCAGCGCTGTGGCCAACAACGACTCCTACGGCACCGTGACAGGCTCTGGCCGCTATGCCGCCAATGCCGCAGCCACACTCGAAGCCACTCCCGCAGCGGGCTACCACTTCTTCAACTGGAACGACGGCACCGCCGCCAATCCCCGCTCCATCACTGTAACGGGTGATGCCACCTATGTGGCCAATTTCGTTGCTGACGGACAGAACACCAACTATGACGTCGAGGGCCTCGCCAACAACAGCACCATGGGCTCCGTCATCGGAGGCGGTCATTTCCCGCAGGGCACCATCGCCTCGCTCACCGCCAGAGCCAACGACGGCTATCACTTCGTATGCTGGAGCAACGGCAGCACCGATGCCACCATCTCCTTCACCGTCAATAGCAACATCAGCCTTATAGCTCTCTTCGAGGCCAACGACCCGTCCGACCCCACCGGAGCCAACACCACCTATACCGTAACAGCCGGGGTGAACAATGCCTCCTATGGCAGTGCAACAGGTAGCGGCACCTATCACTATGGCGATGTGGCCACCCTCAGCGCCACGCCCAACGCCTCCTACCGCTTCGTCAACTGGAGCGACGGCTCTACCGACAACCCGCGCACCATCACCGTGACGGGCAACATCACCCTCATGGCCAACTTCGCCAGCACCACCAACAACACCATGTACACCGTATCGGTCTCGGCCAACGAAGCCGGACGTGGTTCCGTCAGCGGCGCTGGTACCTATCCTCCCTACGCCTACGTGGCCGTGCGTGCCGTGGCTGCCGACGGCTTTGTCTTCGAGGGCTGGGACAACGGAGAGGTCGACAATCCGCTCTTCATCATCCTCGTACACGACACCTCCCTCGTGGCCAACTTCGGCAACAGTGCAGCCCCCACGGTACGCGACACATTCAACATCACAGTGCGTGCCAACGATGCCAGCCTCGGCGTGGTCAGTGGAAGCGGCCGCTATGAGGAATACAGCCTCATCACCATCGCTGCCACAGCCAATCCGGGCGCCCATTTCGTCCGTTGGAACGACGGCGTAACCGAACCGCTGCGCAACATCACCGTAACGGCCGATGCCACCTATGTAGCCTTTTTCGAGGCCAATGTGGGCATCGCCGACATCGAGGCCGCTAATGCCGAGGTGTTCGCCTACGGACAGACCATCGTAGTAAAAGGTGCCGAGCACAGCGAAGTCAACATCTTCGACATCAGCGGACGCCACATTGCTAAGGGCGGCCAGCAAGCCGAATGCCGCTTCACCATCAGCCAGCCCGGCATCTACATGGTCAAGGTGGCCTCTGCCCCTGCTCGTCGCGTGGTGATTGTCAAATAGTCAGCACGTGCCCCGACACCGTATCTAATCATCAAAGGCAGGTCTTCCCCCTCCGGTGCGGACCTGCCTTTATTGTTTGTCGTTACGATGATATTGCTTAGAGAAGCTCATTGCCGACGGCATCTCTTAGTTTATTTCCAATCACAGCATATTCGTTATGAGGGTTTTGCTTTTAGGCGGTAGCGGCCTGTTAGGGCATCACGTGATGCAGCAGTTGCAGGCACAAGGCCATCAGGTTGTCGCCCTTGTACGACGCAGGGGCAGCATCCAATTGTCTGAAGCGCACCACGAAGAGCGAGTAGGGTCGCTGCTCGACTATGGCGACCTGAGTGCCGCATCAGAAGGGTGCGACGCCATCGTCAACTGTGCAGGGGTTACGGACATGTCGTTGCTCCATTATGAGCAGTATCTGCCCGTCAACTGCGACCTGTGTTTCCTACTCATCCGCCTCATGCACGAACGTGGCATTCGTCGCCTCGTCCATGTTGGGACAGCCAACACCATAGGCTATGGCACTGCCGACCATCCCGCCGACGAGCAGCAGCCCATGCAGCAGCCCTTCAGCAGTTCCTACTACGCCCGCAGCAAGTGGGCTGGCCAACAAGCACTCATCCATGAGGCGCAGCGCCATCCCGACTGGCATATCGCCATCGTCTGCCCCGGATTTCTGATAGGAGCCTATGATGTCAAGCCGTCGTCGGGCAAACTGATGCTGGCAGCCTATCGCCGATGGCTGATGGCGGCACCGCGTGGTGGCAAGAGCTTTGTGGCGGCCAGTGACGTGGCCGTGGCTGTCGTCAACAGCCTCACCATGGGGCGTTCGGGACAGCCCTACCTGCTCACGGGCGAGAACCTCACCCTCTGCGAGTTCTATCGACTACAAGCCACCGTTTGCGGCTACCGACAGCATCTCATCACATTGCCAACGCCCCTTGTCCGCCTTGCCGGATATGTGGGCGACCTGCTTCGCTTTTTTCACATCCGCACACAGCTGTCGTCCTGCAATGTGCGTCAACTCCTCGTGCGCGAATACTACGACAACCGCCGCGCCATCGCCGACCTCGCCATGCCGCAGACATCCATCGGACAAGCCATCCAGGAGTTTTTTGAGTGGTATAAACACCACACCACATGAGCAAACATCATACAACCTGTCAAGCACAAAACACCCTATAAATCTTATGATTGGAAAGAAACTCAGCAGAAATAAAAAAAAATATTACTGTCCGCTAAACACGACCTATCCATGCCCAACCTCTTTATTACCAGTGGTTGGGCATACTAATTTGTTATGACAAGCCCCCTCATTCATTTTCCGTCTCGCCTGGAGGCGCTTCAGCTACCAGTTCAAGCATGATTTTAAGGTCGGCATCCGGCTGGTTCAAGAATGTGTGCAGGTTGAGATAGTACATGAGGAATATTCTCACCATCGTTGCCAATCCAGAAAAGCTCCAGCTGCGTTCCAGCGAGCATTGGAGTAGTGATAGCAACATATTCGCTATCAGCGTGACCCAAATTTGGATCTTGATGGCATTTGCGCTTTCGCCATAAAAGTAACGCAAAGGGAAATTCTGCTTTATCTGCTTGAAAAGCGATTCTATCTGCCATCTTCTGCGGTAAATGGCCACTAGGGTTTCCTGTGGCATGTCAAAATCATTTGTAAGCAGTGATATGAGTTTAGGCTGCTTGCCTTTCTTGATGTCCACGTATGTGATGATGCGTGCGATATGGCTGATGCCCTCTTTGCGGAATACGACCACCTGCTCGCGGTATTCCATCTTTCCATCCGCATTCATATCCATGCAGTCTACAAGAATCTCATAGGTGAGGTTCTTCTTCATCTTAGTCACGTACACCACATTTTTCTCTGTGAGTTCCTCGAACTTCTCATAGTTGATGTATGCCCTGTCCATGGCAACTATCTCATTATGCTGATAATAATTCGGAGTCAGCATGAATGAGTCGTTGGTGGCGGCAGAGGTGAACTGTACGTCACATGGCACACCCTCATTGGCATGTATGACCGAATGGACTTTTATGCCGCCTTTCTTCCTGCCTGTCTTGGGATGCCGTCCAACACCTTTGAAAATGGCATTGGAGAAAAGTGAAATAGTGGTGGAATCAATGATTCTCAGGCGCTTTATCCACTCCTCACAGCCATTTCTTCGGCTGTCCGACGAAAGCTTGTCCTTGTTGCAGTCATACAAGTCGCGGTAAACACCCTCGAAGAACTTTTCCGACCGTCTGGCATTGGCATCAGAGAGTGTGCTGCGCTTGGGGACCTTTTCTATGCCGATATGATGCAATTTCCTGACCTCGGCTGTCATTGCCGCCTCTATCTCACGCAAAGAGTCGAAACGCATGATTACTGCGAAGAGCATGGTAAGCAGGTGAGTGTACCCGTCAAAGCTCTTAACATACTTCTCACCACCGTTTTTGCGGCTCATTTCAATGATTTTATCACGGTCAAGCGATCTTATTAGCTGACCATACACCGGCTGTCCGAAAAAATGTGTACTTTTGCCCATGGTTATGTTTGTTTTCTTGTCAACTACAAAGATAACTAAAAAGGGCTGACACCAATACAAAGTGCCAGCCCTATTTTTTTGATGGAGCTTTAATGTTTAGCGGACAGTAATAAAAAAAAATGCTATCTTTGCACGAGTTTTACCCATTCGTAATTAATTAAACCATATTAACCAAACCATTTTTTTTGACCATAATATGTCATTTTTGTAAATAGAAAAGCATACAAAAAATAGATAAAAAAAGCGTTTTTGCTATCGTTG
>JAFUVR010000031.1 GCA_017477485.1 Bacteroidales bacterium
CCATGTCGTCGTTAGTTCTCCAAAAGACAACTAAGTAGAAAGGGGATGCCTTACAGGAGTAGGAGTAGCACACCATGCCTATTTGCGGCGCAACGCCCCATTGCGATGCCATAGAAATAGCGGTGCAAAACAAACAATGCGGTCAAGTGCGAAAAACAACATCTAATGGCGATGCCGTAGAAATAGCGATGCAAAACAAACAATGCGGTCAAGTGCGAAAAACAACATCTAATGGCGATGCCGTAGAAATAGCGGTGCAAACAAACAATGCGGTCAAGTGCGAAAAACAATATCTAATGGCGATGCCATAGAAATAGCGGTACAAAACAAATGTAACACACCATCCCTATTAACAACAGAGACTGTAAAGCAGCGAACGATGGCAGTACAGAGGAAAGGTTATTAACATTGTTGATAAATCGCCACAACTATATGCCTGTCCAATCGGATTAAAATGCTATTTTTGCAAACATAGTACACACGATGTGTACGAATTATAGCCATGATAATTAACAAAAAAATCACATATAATGGAAATCACAGGAAAACTCATTAAAATTTTGGAGCCCCAGAGAGGCGAAAGCCAGCGTGGACCGTGGGTCAGAGGCGGTTTTGTTATTGAGACCGATGGCGAATATCCACGTCAAGTAGCTTTCACCACCTTTGGTGAAGACCGATTGCAGATGATCAATGTTCTCCAGCTCAATACTCCCGTGGTGGTCAACTTTACTCCAGAATCACGTGAGTTTAACGACCGCTGGTATACCGACCTGCGTTGCTCGCGAGTGCAAGCCTATATCCCAGGGCAGATGCCGCCCGCCACAATGGGTTACAACTATCCGCAGCAGCCTGTAGCCGCCCCTATGCAGCCAACAGCACAGTCCATGGCAGCACCCGCACAGCCTGCAGGTGGTTTTGCCCAAGCACCAGCCGCCTCCACACAGCCTGGCGCCACCACAATGCCAAACCAAGACGAAGACTTACCCTTCTAAGCACAAATTATCCAATACAATAAAAGAAGACGGTTCGTTGCCGTCTCTTTTTTTACTATCGGCCTTCCTTTCTCAACAGGCCAAAGCCCACAAGCCTTATGCCGCTGTTCCATACCCCCAAGCCACGACAGTTTCACTATTCTCCGCGTTTCTACGACCCCGAAAAAGAGCGCTGGGAAGCCCTGAAAGACAAATATCACCTGACACATCCCGACGACGAAGATGCTGTCGGAGGGAATGAGACATCATCAGACGACGAGCTCCGCTATTTCGAGGAGAAGGTGCGACGCATGGAACGACAGCGTCACCAGCCACGTCTGGGCTGGAAAGACCTTTTCCGCAGACGTGCCATGCCACAGTTTCACTATACCCCGCGATTTCAGAAAAGTGACGGGCCGAGCGAAACAGAATCAGCCGAACTCGACCAGAAATACTCCGACAAAAGCACCGCCTACAAGGTTAGGATTCGCCGTCGCTACGACATAGCAGATCCGGATTATATGAAGCCGGTGTCGGGAGGGAAGATAATGATTTACGTATTGCTGGCCTGCCTGCTGCTCTACTGGATACTCTTCTAAGAAAGAAAGGAAGGGGGGGGGTAGCCGTTGTGCTCCAAACAGGTTGGGCTGCCTGAGGGCCCACGAGCCATGCTACGGTGGGCACCACAACCCGCTCTAACCGATGGCTAAAAGCCTCAGGGTCTCGCTCAATTCATATCGTTTTAGTATATTTGCAATTCATTTTGCAAACATAAGAAAGATGCAAATACAAGTCCTAAAATCTAAAATTCATAGGGTTATCGTCACCGAAGCCAACCTTGACTATATCGGTAGCATCACCATTGACGGCCTGCTCATGGATGCCGCCAATATCATAGAAAACGAGAGAGTAGAAATCTACGACATCACCAATGGAGAACGAATATGCACCTATGCCATACGCGGCGAAGAAGGCAGCGGCGTCATCGGGATGAACGGAGCTGCCGCACACAAGGTGCATCAAGGTGACATGGTCATCATAGCCTCCTATGCCATCATGGACTTCGACGAAGCCCGCCAATGGCATCCTGTCGTCATCTTTCCACAAAATAATCAACTCTCATGAGTAAAAGAGCCAGCGACATACTCAAACTTGTCGTCTTCCTCGGCATAGGCATTTTCTTCATCTACTGGTTCCTCCTCAAGATGGAACCCGACCAGAAGCGAGCAGTGTGGGAAGCATTCATCAACGCCAACTACTGGTGGGTGGCGCTGGCCATGATTGTTAGCCTTATCAGCCACTGGCTGAGGGCGTTGCGATGGAATCTGCTCTACAATGCCATAAATATAAGCCCCAATACCAACAATACATTTGGCTCCGTTATGGTTGCCTATCTGGCCAATCTGGCCTTTCCTCGATTGGGCGAAGTGGCTCGTTGTGCCACCATGCGCACCAGCGAGAACATCCCCATCGAGAAATCACTCGGCACGGTAGTTACCGAGCGAGTCATCGATGTCCTTATGTTTGTCGTCATCGTCGTATGCAGTCTGCTACTGATGTATGGCGAGATAAAAGACTGGCTCTACAACAGCCTCATAGATAAATACGAGAGTCTGCCCAGCGTGTCGGTACTACTTGCTATAGTCGTCGGGCTGGTGGTCATGACATGGGGTGGCTACAAACTCTTTTGGCACAAACTACTCCGGTTTCCCATATTTCAGAAAATCGACCAGTTTGTGCATGGATGTATCGAAGGATTCGTCAGCATATTCCATCTGGGACGCATGTCCACCATTAGATTCATCATCTATAGTCTGCTCATCTATTTTCTCTACATCGCGGGAGGCCTAATCATCATGCAGGCCTTTCCCGAGAGCAAAGGTCTGGGCCTTGCTGCCGCCTTCACGCTCTATCTGTTCGGCTCAATAGGCATGACCTTTTCGCAGGGCGGGCTTGGCGTCTACCCTGTGCTGGTTCAGATGGCGTTGAGTATTTACGGAGTGTCTGTCGAGACCGGCACCGCTGCCGGATGGCTCCTCTGGGCTGCACAGCAAGCCGTAGTCATTGTTGTTGGCATCGGCTATCTGGTTTATTTTTCGCAAACCAAGAAAAAAAACAACACCCGACAGACGACATTATAGCAGCCAGCGGGATCTTGCCCCATAGAACATACAGCCAACAGAGCAGTTTTTACAGTCACAAGGGCAGAAACAAAACAAAGCAAAACGCACGACAAATTCATCATATATCCACTCATAATAAACATCAGACCATGACCAACACACGCTGTCTCATCATAGGTTCGGGGCCTGCAGGCTATACGGCAGGCATCTATACCGGACGCGCCGATCTTCATCCTGTCCTCTACGCCGGTGCGCAACCGGGAGGGCAGCTAACCATTACGACGGAAATTGAGAACTTCCCGGGATACCCTAACGGCATCGATGGCACAGCCATGATGGACGAGCTGCGCCAACAAGCCGAACGTTTCGGCACCGAGGTGCGACACGGCGTTATTGAGACCATCGACCTCTCGCAACGGCCCTTCCGCGCCACAGACGACCACGGCGAGACCATCGTGGCCGAGACCGTCATCATTGCCACAGGCGCCTCGGCACGCTGGCTGGGGCTGGAGAGCGAGCGTCGGCTCTATGGGCTCGGAGTCTCTGCCTGTGCTACCTGCGACGGCTTTTTCTACCGCAACAAGACCGTTGCCGTGGTGGGAGGAGGCGACACCGCCTGTGAAGAGGCCGTCTATCTGGCCACCCTCTGCGCCAAGGTCTACCAGATAGTTCGTCGCGACGAGTTGCGTGCCTCCAAGGCCATGCAGCACAAAGTACTTACCAACAACAAGATAGAGGTTGTATGGGATAGTGTCACCACCGAGATTACCGGTGACGAAACTACCGGCGTCACCGGGGCAGACCTTCGCAATGTGAAGACTGGCGAGGTGCGACATCTCGACCTGGCCGGATTCTTTGTGGCCATAGGGCATACGCCCAACACGGCTTTCCTCAACGGACAGCTCCAGCTCGACGACAATGGCTATATCATTGTCCGAGACCCGTCCAGCGCCACCAGCGTCGAAGGCGTGTTTGCTGCCGGCGACGTATGCGACCCCAACTATCGTCAAGCCGTCGTAGCAGCCGGGAAAGGCTGCATTGCCGCCATGGATGTAGAACGGTTTCTCAATCAGTAAATGATGTACATCCGTTGGCCATTCTTCGCCATAGCCTGTTGACGCTTTTGTTGCTACTGATGTGCCTCCCCGCTGAGGCGCAGATTTTGGACCGCAACAAGGGATCTTTGGGAAGCGCCGCTATCCCGACCCAGTCCAGAACGTCTAACGTCTCGACCTCTCGGAATGGCACCAATTCATCGTCCACCGAAGCCGACACCACACAGGAGCAAACCGCCAAAGGTATCGTCTTCAACAAAGAGATTCCCAACGAAGAGCTCATCGACGGCACATACATCTTTCATTACCAGCCCTCCGCAGTAAAAATAGACCATATAGAGCATCCGACGTTCTCTGCGGCAGGGCTCAACTTCTTCGACCGACTGGACCGTATCGACGGCAACTACTACCTCTCCAAGGGTGGCATTGGTCTTTCACACTACAACATCTTCCCCACCCTTGCCGACGGCCTTTCGTGGAACTTCCAGCCGGATATCAATATCGGCTACGGCAAATCGCCCACGTCTATCAACTTCTTTCAGACGCGCCGCCCCTTCACGCAGCTCGGCTATGCGAGTTCACTCAATAGCGAATACCAGCTCAAGGTGAGCCA
>JAFUVR010000032.1 GCA_017477485.1 Bacteroidales bacterium
ATGGCGAATCATCACGTCTGTATAACGAATTGGTGCGCAAGCGTGGCTTTTTCAGCGAGCTGAATGCCTATATCACCGGCGACCGCGACCGCGGCCTTTTTGTGGTCGAGGGACGACTCGGCGAGCATATCACCTTCGAACAGGGAGAGGAGGCCGTATGGCAGCAGATACACCGTCTTCAGACGGAGCCGCTGTCGGACTATGAGCTGGCCAAGGTGGTGAACAAGTACGAATCAACGTTTGCTTTCTCCCAATATAAGGCATCTGACAAAGCCGCAGCACTCTGCTACTACGAATGGCTGGGGCGCACCGACTGGGTGAACCATGAGCCGGAGGAATATGCCAAGGCCCGCCCTGCCGACCTGCAGCGTGTGGCCCGAGAATGCTTCCGTAAAGAGCGTGCCAACATATTGCAATATAAATCAACAGGGCGATGAACCAGCGAACGCAACAGACCATACAGAAAGGCCGCGAGCTAATGCGAAAGGCTATCGACGCCATAGGCGTTGTGATGCACCGGATGCTCTTCGACTGCCTGCTGCCCAAGAAATACCGAGATCTCTCGAAACGCGACATCCACACCATCATCTTCCGTTCCGATACCCCGGCGGGCAAAAGGTTTGACATCTGGATACTCGTGCTGATTGCCCTTAACATCGTGCTACTGATGGTAGACAGCATGATGGGCAACACAACGCTGACCGGTGGAGCCGAGCGTAAGCCATTCTCCTACTGGCTGATGAAGGTGTTGGAGTGGGGATTCACCATCCTCTTCACATTCGAGTTCTACCTGCGCATCTACTGTCTGAAGAATCCGCGTAAGTATATTGTATCCTTCTATGGCATCATCGACATCCTCTCGATATTTCCCGCCTATCTGAGTCTCTTCTTTCCCGGAGCACAGGCATTGACGGTGTTGCGACTGTTGCGCGTGCTGCGTATCTTCCGCATCTTCCGCATGCGTGTGTTTCTTAACGAGACACGCTTCCTTATCAACGCCCTGCGTCGCAGTGCGGTGCGCATACTGATATTCATGCTTGTGGTAGTCATCGTAGCGGTCATACTGGGCACACTGATTTTCGCCATAGAGGGCAAGCATAACCCCGCCATCTCAAGCATCCCGCGTGGCATCTACTGGGCCATCGTGACTATCACCACGGTGGGCTACGGCGACATCGCTCCCGTAACCTCCATGGGACAGTTGATTTCGACCATCGTCATGCTGCTGGGCTATGCCATCATAGCGGTGCCCACGGGAATTGTGGCAGGAGAGACCATCCGCGAAGGACGCGAGCGCCACAACGAGTCGTTCTCGATGGATAACGAGGACCTCGAGCCTGCCGAGGAACCCGGAGACGAAGACGCATCCTCAGCACCTAAGACCCCCTGAAACATACAACCTCGCAAAGCTGCAATCGACTATTTGACATCATCTCACACAACGATCAACTTGAAACGCATACTTATAACCGACAACACCCACCCCGTGCTGCAAGAGCGGCTGCAAGAAGCGGGCTATGGTGTCGACATCAACACCACGGTGGATTATTCCACATTGCTCTCCATTGTCAAGGGCTACGACGCCCTGGTGGTGCGTAGCAAAATCATTATCGACCGCAATTTCATTGACCATGCCAGCCACCTGTGCTGCATAGGGCGTGTAGGTGCCGGCATGGAGACCATTGACGTGGACTATGCCGAATCCCACGGAATACGCTGCCTTAACTCGCCCGAAGGCAACCGCGATGCAGTAGGCGAACACGCGGTAGGCTTGTTGCTGGCATTGTGCAACAATATCGCGCGAGCCGATGCCGAGGTGCGGCATGGGCTATGGCAGCGCGAGGCCAACCGTGGCTTCGAGATTGGCGGACGCACCATCGGCATCATAGGCTTCGGCACCATGGGGGGTGCTTTTGCCCGCCGACTGCAAGGCTTCGGATGCCGCATCGTGGCCTACGATAAATATAGGCACGGCGATATGCCCGAATATGTAGAGGAGGTGTCGCTCGAACAGTTGCAACGCGAGGCGGACATCGTGAGTCTTCATGTCCCTCTCACCGACGAGACCCACCACATGGTAGATGCCGCATTCTTGCAGCAGTTCAGCAAAAGCATCGTACTCATCAACACGTCGCGCGGTGCGGTGGTGAAGACTCCGGACTTGGCTGAGGCCATGCGTCAGGGAAAGGTTACGGGTGCGGCTCTCGATGTCATGGAATACGAAAACATGACGCGCGATGCCCTCGACCTTGCCAACATGCCAGACGACTTCCGATATCTGGCCCAGTCGTCGCGAACGGTACTGACGCCTCATGTGGCGGGGTGGACAGTAGAGTCCAAATACAAACTGGCCGCCGTATTGGCCGACAAGATTATAGCAACGCTACGGTAGCGCCATCCCCCCATTCAATTACTGCTTCCCGAAGCCGAGATGGCGAAAACGATTGTCAAGGCCCGCGATTCTCGCACTGGGACACACAGCCAATCCGTACCAACCCTAAGTCAGCCCTCATCTTCGTAAAACAATGATAATAGTCCAAAATACAATAGTTTCCGACAATATTGCCGACTGCTGTTTCTGCTGCGACCTCGCACAATGCAAAGGACAATGTTGTGTGGATGGCGACAGCGGAGCCCCGCTCGACGAAGACGAGGCGGCCCTGCTAGCGACGTTGTTGCCCAACATACGCCCCTACATGACAGCGGAAGGCCAACATGCCGTTGACCACTTCGGACCTTCCACCATAGACAATGATGGAGACTTAGGAACCACGCTGGTCAATGGCCGCGAGTGCGCCTTTGTGTGTTGGGGTGACGATGGCACTGCCTATTGCGCCATTGAACGGGCTTTTATGGACGGAAAGATAGATTTCCGCAAACCCGTATCGTGCCATCTCTACCCTATCCGCGTAGAGAACTATGGCGAGTTTCAAGCCGTCAACTATCACGAGTGGGACATCTGTCGCTGCGCGGTACAATGTGGACGCAAAGCAGGAGTGCCCCTCTACCAATATCTGAAAGAGCCACTGATACGAAAGTTTGGCAACGAATGGTACAACGAACTGGTTGGGCAGATAGAGTCTCCCACGACGGGCCAATAAAGACAACTCAAAACAAAGACAGAAACAAAATGACCAAAGAGAAAAAACAATACCTAATGCTGGCCCTTATAGCCGGACTGGTAATTATTATAGACCAAATCATCAAAATCGTCGTCAAGACACACATGCAGATAGGCGAAAGCATACCTGTCATAGGCAACTGGTTTCAGATTCTCTTTGTCGAGAACGAAGGCATGGCCTTTGGCATGGCTTTCGGAGGCAGTACGGGGAAGCTCTTGCTGTCACTCTTTCGGCTGATAGCCGCCATCGGAGTGCTGTGGTACCTTATCCGTCAGATACGACGGGGGCAGAGCAGCACGGGGCTCGTGGTCTCCCTTTCCCTCATTCTTGCCGGCGCTGTGGGCAATCTCATTGACTGTGCTTTCTATGGGCTCATCTTCGACGAGAGCTATTACCACATAGCCCGGCTCTTCCCTCCCGAAGGCGGCTATGGCACATTCCTTCATGGACGCGTGGTCGACATGTTCTATTTCCCCATCATTGACACCATACTGCCCTCATGGGTGCCCATCTGGGGCGGCGACCATTTTGTATTCTTCAATGCCATCTTCAATTTTGCCGATTCCGCAATCACCATAGGTGTTATATGGCTGCTGATATTGTCTGTTGTTAGCCCTAAAAAAACCTCACAATCAGACGAGAACAAAAAACTCGAAAAATAAATTTGGCTAATAAAAGAAAAAGACGTACCTTTGCAAGCGTTTTCAAGACCAAAAGTCTGATGGCGTCGTAGCTCA
>JAFUVR010000033.1 GCA_017477485.1 Bacteroidales bacterium
CCTGCTCCAGGTCGAGGTGGGCCGCGGCACGCGCAACCCCTCCTACGGTCTCTTTGCCGACATCCCGTGGGGCGACTACACCGACATCGAGCTCAAGGCCGAGGCCGACCTCGCCGGCGGCACCGCCTACTCCCTCTCGGCCACACAGCCCCTGCAGGCTGTGCCCTATGCCTTCCTCTCTGCCGAGAGCCAAGGGCTCGGCAACGCCGCCTCGCTGGGCAACCATGCTGGCGGCCTGCAGCTCAAGAGTGTCAAAGACCCCACCGACGACCAAGACGTCGTCACCAAGCGCTACTTCGACTCCGTCATGGCCGAGCTGGTGCGCCGCAACAACACCCTCACGCGCGACACCGCGGCGTGTGTCCTTCCCGCCTCGCTGCCCTTTGCCTGGCGTGGCCATAGCTGCTCCGCCTCGGGCGTCTACACCCACCGCCTCGCCGGTGTCGGCCCCGGAGGCGTAGACAGCGTCATCATCCTCACCCTCACCGCCTCCAATGGCACCTACAACAGCGAGACCGTCTCGCAGTCCGGCGCCTACACATGGCATGGCACCCCCTATGCTGCCTCCGGCACCTACACCTATGCCTATACCGACGCCAGCGGATGCCCCAGCGTCGACACCCTCCACCTCACCATCACGGCCTCCGTGCTCTATGGCGACACCACGGCTGCGGAGTGCGGCAGCTTCAACTGGTACGGCACTCCCTATCTGGCCTCGGGCAACTACACCCACACCTTCGTCGGCGGCGGCACGGGCGGACTGGACAGCATCCTGACGCTCCACCTCACCGTCAAGCCCTTCGGCAGCAAGACCATCACGGAGACCCACTGTGACACCTACCACTGGGACCTCGAGTCGGCTGACTACACCTCGTCGGGCACCTACAACCACGTCATCGCCGGCGGCTCGGCCAACGGCTGCGACAGCACCGTCAACCTCGACCTCACCATCAACCAGAGCGTGACCCGCGACAGCAACGCCAACGAGTGCGAGCATTTCGAGTGGTACGGCATCGACTACACCACCTCCGGCCCGCAGACCAAGACCTTTGCCGCCGCTGCTGCCAACGGCTGCGACAGCACCGTCCGCCTCGCCCTCACCATCCGCGCCAAAGCCACATTCACCGACACCCGGTCCGCCTGCGACAGCTACACATGGATCGACGGCAACACCTATACCGCCGACAACAACAGCGCCACCTACACCTTCACCGGCGGTGCCGCCAACGGTTGCGACAGCACCGTGACCCTCAACCTCACCATCCACCACGCCACCGTGGGTACCGACACCCGCACCGAGTGCGACAGCTACACATGGATCGACGGCAACACCTACACCGTCAGCAACAATACGGCGGAATTCCACACCACCAACGTGGCTGGCTGCGACAGTGCTGTAACCCTCAACCTCACCATCCATCAGAGTAGCACTGCCACCGACCAGCAGGTGGCCTGCGACAGCTACACATGGATAGACGGCAACACCTACAATGCCAGCACCACCACGCCCACCCATACGCTCACCAACGCCGCCGGCTGCGACAGCACCGTGACGCTGCATCTGACCATCAACGCCAGCAGTACCAATGCAGAAATTGTCAATGTATGTGGATCAATAGCAACTTACAATGGTATAACATACAATGCAACCTCATCAGGTTCTGTATATACGATAAATTCTATAAATGCCAGTGGGTGTCCTTTAACAACCACATTGACTGTGTATAATCGAGCCTATACAGGCGGTGGCCTAATCTACGATACCGTTTGTGCTGGAACAAATACTTACCAGTATTATGATACGATATTGAAACAATTCTTTGAGGATGCCACTTATTCAGTTGATGGAGCATGGCCAACAACAAGTTATAATCCAACCTGGTCACGTACTTCAAGTTTAACATATGTATCAGCAATAAACGGAAAATTTCTTGGTAGAAATTCCACAGGAAGTAATACAATTCAGTACGCTTTGAGTCCTACTTTTGTAGTATCAGATCCCACTAATACATTTATCGAATTTGATTATATATTACCTCAGACAAATGGTGCTGACGCAGTTGTGGTATGGTACACAACGGGAGCACAAAATGTATCAAATAGTGGGGATCACGCATTGGTTTCTACTGGTGATAATCTTACAACATGGCAACATTATAGCAACAACGTAGGAGCAACCTCTGCTGGGACATACCACTTAAAGTTTTTACATGGGGATTTCGGTGGTAGAGGATTTGCATTTGATAACGTTGTGGTAAAACATGTTAATACAATAGATCTTAGTGGTATCCCCAATGGCAGCAACTGGACAAGCGATGTTACCACCAATGCCTATGGATGTCCTGTCAGCGGTCGCTATATCCATAAACGTAGTACAGGTGTGACCTATACCGAAGTGGCTTGCAACAGTTACACATGGACAAACGGTAGTACCTATACCGAGAGTACCACTACACCTACACGTACCTACAACCGCACTTACAACGGACACACTTGCTCAGTAACCGACCATCTTAACCTTACCATCAGCAATCCCGCCAGTACCGCTGTCACCCGTTCTGCCACCAATAATTACACTTGGGCTACCAGCGGTGCCGACGGACATGGCACGGGTCTTACCTATACTTACAGCGGCGATTATATTGGCCCCTATTACTCCACGGGTGCCTGCCAAAGTCGCGACACGCTACATTTTACCATCATCCCTGACGAATGCTCAGGAAACAGATACAATGTCTCCGCCTGCGAAACTTTCAATTGGGCCACCAGTGGTGTCCATGGCACTGGCGACGGATTGGCTCATACACTTAGTGGGACATACTATGGCACTGGTCATACCCCTGCAGGATGTGGCTCGGAAGTGGTCGACACACTGGTGCTAACTATTTTCTATGACCAATCCTCTTCCGACACTCGCACCATCCAGCACACAGAGTTGCCTTATCTATGGAATGGGCAGACATTCACCGAGGCCTCAGTACAGGATGCAACAATACCTACGGCTAATGGAGTATGTGATTCAACGATTACCATGACGCTTAATGTTGAGCAACGAAGCACAGTCGACCTCTGTTACTACCCCTCGCGCAGTGGTACCTATTGGGACACACTTTTCTATACCAATTTTGACGCAGGGAAGAATGAGAGTTCCGAGGGGTCCTCATGGACTGGCAATTGGATGTTATCAACCACAGACTATATAACAAACTATGTGCACAATTATGGACCAGAACCATCTGTAGAATCTTCTGTTACTTTGTCCAATACGGGTGAAACTATTACTGCATACGATGGGAAATCGGCTTTTTTATGGTCAAAGCAGTATCGTACTAATGAGTACCATTATGGGGCAAAATCTCGCTTCATATCGCCAATAATCGCTATTGGTGATCTTTCAAAAACAGAAGTTTCTTTCGTTTTCAATGTCTTCGAAAGCAGTGTTGGATGTGACGAACTCAATGTATATTGGCGTTCGCCTGACCTTGAAGATCAGTATGACTATATTGGGCAAGATGAGTCCTCAGAAGGATGGGAGTCCTTTCAAGGAATTATCACGGACTGGTTGCCAGATTATGTGAGTATGTCCAATTGTTCGTCTTATAGGCTTGAATTTGAAGAAACTGACTATTGGGGTGCGATAGGATTAGACAATATTTGCGTACGAGAACAAAAGACATACGCCGCCCCCGCCAGTTATCCCGACATTATGTTGGGACAGCCTGTTGGAAGTTCGCGCGAGATCTCTTCAGTAACCAATAATCCCGATGGTTCCAAACTGACAGAGATTGTAACCTATCGTATTGTATATTGCTCTGATTGCGACTAATCCCATCATCGACTCTTTCTTCACTAAGGTTATCTTACCTTTATGCGAGGCGCTGGACTTCCCACAATCCGGCGCTTTGCTTATGTTATAATATTGGTGTCCGCTGAAAAAATCAAGTTTGATTTATAAATGTTTGTTTTATCGGACAGTCGCGAAATCCATCAAATCCCTACTAATTCAACAAATCTGTTTCTTCTATACTCCTAAGCGTATCATTTGTTCCGTCGTGGCAGTAAGGCGTTCATCATCAGGGCAACTGCATCAAAACCAATCCTGTCCTTGATGTGTCTGCCCAGGTCCTTTGTAAATAAAAATTCCCATATTTCAGAATTATGTCGTATCTTTGCTTTGATACCACCGATGAAGGTAACGTTTGAAGATACTGAATTAGAGAGTCTTGTGCTGACGCACCAGAGCAGGAAGTACAAGAAATACCAGCGCGACAGCCGTTTCCTCGCTGCCCTTGACCGTGTGTATGATGATTTAAGAGATATGGAGAAAACAACAGACTTACGTACGCTGAGTTATCTTCATTATGAGCGTTTGAAAGGGGTTAATATGAGTTCGGTACGTGTTATGAATGGCAGAGTAGAGCGATTGCTGTTTCATGAATATGATGACGGAATAGAAATATCCTTAATCGAAATAGACGACACACATTATGGACAAAGATAGGAAAACAGGTTTTCGTGCCGTTCACCCGGGTGAGACCCTTGCCGAGGAACTGAAGGAACGAGGCATTAAGCAAAAGGACTTGGCTGAACGGATAGGCATCCAGCCCAGCCATCTGAACGAGCTGATCAAAGGGAAGCGCAGTTTCACGGTGCCTATTGCTATGGCCTTGGAAAAGGAACTGGGCATCCCTTACGATTTTTGGATGCGTCGTCAGATTCACTATGAGCACGACTGTCTTGTCTTGGCTCAACGGGAGGTGGAACGTCAGCAAGCCAGCCGCCGTGAGGGCTTCGACATCCGCAAAGTCGCCGCCGTACTCTGAGTTTTTTTCCTGCTGCTACGGCCTGCATCGGTCTTCTCTTTGGTCAGGCCGCTGGCTTAGGATGTGCGGTGTGAGGAACCTCCCTGGCCAAGGGGTATTTTTTGTGTCTCATCTTTTTCTGATTGAGTCATGGTGATAGACTTTCATACGCACAGGGATGTGCCGAAGGGGGTGTTCTCCCCGCGCTCCTTCGGTGTGCACCCATGGCAGGCAGGGCAGCAGGAGGTGCCGGAGGCCGAGGACGCGCGTTGGCACGAGGTGCTGATGGTAGGGGAGTGCGGGCTGGACGCCGTCCGTGGACCTTCGATGGAGGTGCAGACCGCTTGTTTTGAGCAGCAGCTGGACGTGGCTGAAAGGCTGGGAAAGCCTGTGGTGGTGCATTGCGTGAGGGCTTTCGACCGGTTGATGGCGCTGCGACGTCGCTTTGGCGGCACACCATGGGTGGTGCATGGATTCGTGGGACACGCGCAACAGGCGCACCAGCTGGTGAAAATGGGCATCTGGCCCTCTATAGGAGCGGCACTGCTCGACCCGCGCCGTGGCAAGGTGGCCGACACCGTTGGCTGGCTCGGCCCCGACCGTTTGCTGCTGGAGACCGACGACAGCGGAGCCGATATCCACGACGTCTACGAGGCGGCCTGCCGTCTGCTCGATGTTTCTATGGACGAGCTGGAACGCTCCGTAGAAACACATCTCAAGGCTCATGTCTTGCTGTCTCAGCACCCCATCCCATAGTGGTGCCGCTGTCTCTGGAGTAGTCTGATTAGTCTGAGTATTCTGATTAGTCTGAGTATTCTGATTAGGTCTCAGCACCCCATCCCATAGTGGTGCCGCTGTCTCTTCCTCTGTGTTCCATGGTCCGTCGGGGTGGCGTGGCTCCCTTTTTTTGAGGCATGTGGCGAAAGAAAAAAACAACATCGGGCACTAATCTATTGTCACCAATCCTAAAAACCATAGCGATATGAAAACTTTTGCAAGATACATCCTTCTCATCATGGCCTTTGTGGCGCTCGCCACTCCGCTGTCGGCACAGGAAAAAGGAGCAAAGAAACACCTGACCCCCGAGGAGCGTATGGAAAAACAGCGCATCAAGATGGTGCAGGAGTTGGGCCTCAGCGACAAGGAGGCCGAACAATTCACCGTCACCTTCAATGCCTATATGGCCGACCTTGAGAAACTGAACCAGAAGCCGCAGGGCAAGGGTCGCAAGGAGCTCAGGTTGCTCAGCGACAAGGAGATTGACGACGAGATGGAAGCCCAGATGGAAGCAGAACGGGCCAAGATAGACCTCAGGGAACGCTATTACAAGAAGTTCCGCGCGTTCCTCTCGGCTCGTCAGGCCCAGAAGTTCTTCCGCATGACGAAAAACAAAGACTTCAATCCAGAAAAGCGCCGGCACGAAATCCATCGCGATGCAGCCCATCCACAGGCCATAAAGGCAGCAGTGTCCGATACGGCAAAGACGAGGTAGAGGGGCCCTGCTTATCCTTCGGCACCCCCTTGTTTTCAGAAGAGTGGGGGAGTGCCTATGAGGATAGTACGGCGGCCGTACGACAGCTTGTCATTTTCTTTGACAGATGATGCGAAAGCAATCGGCATCGCCCTCATAGGACGATATTCCGATTGCTTTTTTTGGCTGAACCAAAATTATTTCATACCTTTGCATTCTGTAAAATTGTAATATTAATCAACCATAAAAACAAAAAACGATGAAAAAGTCCTTACGCATCTTAGGCATGGCTCTCGTGGCCAGTGCTCTGTTCTTCACCGCCTGTGGCGATAAAGACGATGACAACAACGACAACAACAACCAACAGCAGCAACAGCAGCAGGATGACGATCAGGCTTCGATGTCGCTCATCTTTGGCGACGAGGCTGCTTCGCTGGGCACCTATCAGGCTGTGATAGATGACAGCCAGAACCCCTATCTCTTTGCCATCGCTGCCGCCGGCGTCGATGCCGAGGGCAAGGCTACGCTGCCCCAGTTCCAGATTGGTTTCCAGTTCGACACTACCGCTGACGATGACCATAAGTGGACCATCAACTATCTGATGTATTCCGACAATGCAGAACACTACGAAGCCCTGAAGCCCAATGCCGAATGGGTGTATCAGACCATCAATGCCTTCCAGTTCACCAAGTTCACCACTGACCCTGTCATGATGTCGTTCGATGCCGACGTTACGATGCAGAGCTACTATGAGTATGCTATCGAGAATGTTGCGGAAGAGAATGTCTCTACGAAGCAGATGCTGCTGAGAATGAAGAACATCCATTTCGCCAACGGAACGCTCCGCAACTAATCTTCTTCTTTGCTTATGCTACCATAAGGCGGGAACCTGCTGTGGGCGGGCTCCCGCTTTTTTTGTCCCCATGAGGGTCCGACAGCTTGTCGCACCATTTGGTTTTGTCACAGACTCGGGTGGGGGTGGGCTGGCACGAGAATCCTCTGTTTCTTTGGAACATCGTTACTTCCCCAAAAGGCTTTCCGCATTGTCAGGTCGCCCCGCTATTCTGAGCATAAGGGATTATGCGTTGGCTATGGCCTTCGGGTATTCGCAGAATCTGGCGGGTTGTGAAAAAAAGTGAAAAAAGACACAAAGAGGCTGACGACGTGTGCCAAACACAATTTTTTGACGTTTTTTTTGTTTAATAAAAACAAGGCGAGTTCCACGCCTGCGTGTGCTCGCCATCAACGGAATAGTAAACAATAGAAGGTACCTTATAGAAAAGACAAGTAGAGCATTCGGAAGCCGTTCTATCGCCGGCCGGCCGTGAGGCTGGCGGGAGGAAAGTCCGGGCAACATAGAGCCGCCATACTTCCTAACGGGAAGGGGTGTCATCCCCCAAGGGAGGCACCACAGAAAGCGCCACAGAGAAAATACCGCCTGCCCGCAAGGGCCGGTAAGGGTGAAAACGCGAGGTAAGAGCTCACGACGGAGTACAGCGATGGCTCCGATGGCAAGCCTTATGGGTTGAAAGACCAAATATACCGGCAGTCAAGGACTGGCTCGTCCGTTGTCGGGGGGTAGGTCGATTGAGGCCGCTGGCGACAGCGGTCCTAGATTAATGATAGAACGTCATGCCGGGCCACGACGTGGCCGGCGGGCGACAGAACCCGGCTTACAGACTTCCGAAAGCTCTCTTTTTTATGTTATCGTGATATGCAACGCCTCTTCTTGGCCATAGTATCGCTGCTGCTTCTTGCCGCCTGTGCCGGCGAGAAGAAGTGTGTGCGCTATGCCGCCCTCTACGAGGAGGCCCCGCAGAAAGTCTATATCGCCCCGCTGTTTGACCTCACCACACGCAAGTCGGATGCCGACTCGGCAATGAAGGCCAACTACTTGTGTCGCGACTCGGTGAGTCATTTCTTCAACAGCACGCTTCCCATAGGGCTCTCGCAGCGTGGCTATTTCGTCATACCCTCCGACAGCATCCTCCTGCCCGGCATCACGTCGGCACGCCGGCTGAAGGCATTGCAGACCGCCGACCTCTCCTACCATTGTGTGCGGCACGATGCCGACGCGGTGCTCATCGTCTCGCTCCTGACGTGGAAGGAACACCGCACCGAGCCCACGCTCTTTGTAGAATACCAGCTGCGCTCCACTCGCTCTGGTCGCGACTTGATGCACACGTGGGTCAAGATTTCGCGTACCGTGGATACGACCTACAAGGGCGAGCTCATCCCGCTCCTTGACGAGGTGGCCCTCTCCGACCGTCTGCATGTTGACGTGGAGTGTGCCATGCGCTGTCTCATGGTGCAGCAGGCCAACCTCTTCGTCATGCAGGACCTCCCCTTCACCTCCAAGAGCTATCATTTCCGGAAAGACCTCTATCTGCCGGCTACTAAGCAGTACTTCAATGCTACTATTAACAATGAGGGGGCTCTTGAGGTGACGCCCTCTACGATGGAGGAGTTCGAGAACGAGTGTTTCCTATAGGTCCGCCGGCTGTCGCTGTTAAGTCTTTTGCCCTCGTCATTATTCCTTTCTGTACGCATCCCCATCCTTCGCTCTCGCCGAGTGTCGTCCCCAAGAGAAGCAACACCATCCGTAGCCATTATCCATTCCCCGTGCAACCCATTGCCCACATAGAGAACTGCTATGCCTCCAAGTTTGGCGTGCCCCGCCAGTCGGGCATTGTCGAGGTGGAGAGCCGCATTGTCTTCGAACCCGAGTATCGAGTGGCCGAAGCGGTGCGAGGGCTGGAGGAGTTTGACTACGTATGGCTGGTGTGGCTCTTCAGCGAGGCACAGCGTGAGGGCTGGAGCCCCACGGTGCGTCCTCCTCGGCTGGGCGGCAACCGTCGCATGGGGGTCTTTGCCACACGCAGCCCATTCCGCCCTAATGCCATAGGGCTGTCGTCGGTGCGCCTCGTGTCGGTCAAAGTCGAGCCCCTGCTGGGTCCGGTGCTCACGGTGAGCGGCGCCGACCTGATGGACGGTACCCCGCTGCTCGACATCAAGCCCTACCTGCCCTACACCGACAGCCATCCGCAGGCCCGCAGCGGATTTGCCCCCGAGCCGGCCACCCATCTCTTGGAGGTGCACTGCGAGGAGGCACGGCTCTCTCTTGTCGAAGCCTCGCAGCGCCAGGCCCTCATCGAGGTGCTGGCCCACGACCCCCGTCCACAGTATCACCACGACCCGCAGCGACGCTATGGTATGACGTTCGGAAGCCACGAGATACACTTCGTGGTGGACGGCGACCAGCTCATCGTTACGGCCATCGATGGTGTCTGACAGCCTATCGTCATATCCCCCTTCCGAGTCCCGATAGACATTTGTCCCCGTTGTGAGAAACCATTGTTGTCTGCTTGCTCTATGATAAACCCTGATTCCGTTATGAAAAGTACCTGTCGTCTGTTTGCTCTCCTTGTGTTGGCGTGGCTGTGCGTTGGCTGCAAGGCCCAGAATGCCGAGTACCACACACGCCACGACGTTCGGCTCCATCAGTTTTTCCCCGCCGTTGCCGACAGCAGTTCGATGGTCTACCACAAAGGTTTTGCTCTCTCCTATAACGAAGCCACGGAGCAGGCCTTGTGGGTGGGCTACATGCTGACGCGCGACCGTGTCAACGGTCAGCATCCACGACGTGGCAAGTTCCGCAGCGATGCGGCTGTGGCTACCGGCAGCGCCGACTATTTCGACTACAAGAACAGCGGCTTCTCGCGTGGCCATCTGGCTCCGGCAGGCGATATGAAGTGGGATCCCGTCGCCATGGACGAGAGTTTCCTCTTCAGCAATATGTCGCCTCAGGAGGAGTCGTTCAACAACGGCCTCTGGAACCATATTGAGAACAAGGTCAGGGCATGGGCCAATAGGTTCGACACGCTTTTTGTCTTCACCGGCCCTGTCTTCACCCCCGACGACACGCTTGCCATCGGCAACAACAGGGTGGGCGTTCCCTCAGCCTATTACAAGGTGGTCTTCTGTCCCGCTATGGGCAAGGCCATTGCCCTGATTGTGCCACACCGACAGGCCAAAGCGCCATGGCACAGTTTTGCTACTTCCGTTGATGCTGTGGAAGCGGCTACCGGCATCGACTTCCTACATGGCATCACCAACGAGGAAGCCATCGAGCGCGACCTCTGCATCGAGTGCTGGAACTTGCATTAGTCCTCTGCCGACCCTGTTCGGAGCCTTGCTTGTCGATGGCAACGATGCAGGTGTCCTTCGCAATAGGGTCCATCGTCTTTAATTCGTCATTATATAGAAAAACATGAAACCTAATCCCGACACATTGCCTTTCTTCGAAGAGCTGGAACGCAACAACAACCGTGAGTGGTTCAATGCCAACAGGCCCCGTTGGGAGGCTATCAAGCATGATTTTGAGGAACTGACGGCCCATGTAATCGAAGCCGTCCAGCCCTACGACCCTTCCATAGCAGGGTGTACGGCCAAAAACACGCAGTACCGCATCTATCGCGACTTGCGTTTCTCGCCCGATAAACGGCCGTACAAGTGCCACATATCGTTTTTCTTAGCAACAGGCGGGCGCAAGCAGGGCGGCATGCCAGGCTACTACCTCCAGATGGGGCAGGAAGACTACGGCCTGCAGGGCAACTGCACCCTCGGCGGCGGCATCTTCATGCCCTCGCCCGAGGCCCTCAACGCCATACGGCAGGAGATCTTCTACAATCCCGACGAGTTTAAGTCTATCATGTCGGAACCCCGCTATCAGCGCTATTTTGGTGATGATTTCTTCACCATCCACAAACTATCGCGGGTCCCCAAAGGCTATCCCGCCGATTGGCCCGACGGCGACTTGCTGAAATATAAGGACTACTGCACCATGCACACCGTGCCTGCCCGGTATCTGGACTCCGACGACTTCTTCGACTATATCATCGATGTCTTCCGTGCCTCGGTGCCGCTTAACAAGTTTATTCAAAAGGCTATGTACGAGCTCATCTGAATCGTGATAGTCTGTTATATCCACCTATTTATTTTTTTTCGTACAATGAAATACAGATTTTTAGCTTTTCTCTGCATGGCTTCCCTGCTATGGTCCGCCTGTCGGCAGGGGGGCACTGCCGGCACGACAGACAGCATCTCGCAGACCGAAATGCAGCAGGTCTATGAGGCCGTAAAGACCCCCTACAAGTATGGACTCGTTGTTGCTCCCTCCGATGCCACTCACATGATGGACAGCCCCACGGTCTTTCGCCACAACAACCGTTGGTACATGTCCTATATCGTCTTCGACGGACAGGGCTACACTACGTTCCTCGCCGAGAGCGACGACTTGCTCCACTGGCAGACCTCCGGCCAGTTGCTGGGCTATGACTCTGTGGGATGGGACAGCCAGCAGAGGGCTGGCTATGCGGCATTGGTCGACATCGAGTGGGGCGGCAGCTACGAGATGGAGCAATACGACGGCCGCTACTGGATGACCTACCTCGGTGGCAACCAGCCGGGATATGAGACCAAGCCGCTGAGCATCGGCGTGGCCACCGCTGCCGATCCCTCGGTGGCACGGCTCTGGACTCCCGAAGCCGCTCCCGTCCTCTCTCCGGCCGACAGCAATGCACAGTGGTTCGAACGCGAGACGCAGTACAAGTCGGCAGTCTTCCGTGACAGGGAGCGACGTTTTGGCCACGACTTTGTGATGTTCTACAACGCCTATGGTGTGAATGACTCTACGGGCCTCGGTGCCGAACGTATCGGCATAGCTTTCAGCGACGACATGCGCCACTGGCAACGCTATGAAGGCAACCCCGTGGTGGCCCACGAGGAGCAAGGCACCATCTCGGGCGATGCCCACATACAGCGCATCGGCGACCTATACGTCATGTTTTATTTCCGTGCTTTCAGCCCCAGCCGTCCCTACAAGGCGTTCAACACCTTCGCTTGCAGCCGCGACCTCGTCCACTGGTACGACTGGCAGGGCGACGACCTCGTCTTCCCCTCCGAACCCTATGATGAACGTTATGCCCACAAGAGCTATCTCGTCAGCCACGATGGCACCACCTACCACTACTATTGTGCCGTCAACAACCGTGGGCAACGTGGCATTGCTGTGGCCACATCACGCGACCTCGGAAAGTCCGACCTCTCCTTCCCTCCGGTCGAATAGGCTATGCCGGTCGGGCGGTTGTTGTTGCCGCTGGCGGCATTCTGACCGGCTTTTTCCCTCCGGTCGAATAGGCTATGCCGGTCGGGCTTTCGTCGATGGCCCGCTATGGGATAAAGAATACGCCTCCCCGCACTTGTATGGCGGGGAGGCGTTTTCCTGTTCAATTTCATTAGTCGTTTTGTTCGCTCGATGGTATTTGATTCATAGGAACTCACGACCTTCGGTTCTCGCCTTGGCAATGAAAGTAAGCTGCCATTGCTCTCGGCTTATCGAAAACGTTTTCATTCGTTCCTCGAGCGGGACATCGTGTCGCATGGGCCATGTGCTGTCTGCGATGCGCATTCTGTTGACCGGTTGTCGGGGGATGCGTGGAGCTGTAGGCCAGGTCAGTCGTCGAACATCTCGTCGAAGATTTTGTTGTATTTCTCCAGCGAGTCTTGAAAAGTCTGTTCCGTTTGTTGGCTGAATTCGGCCCAGTCTTCGTCCGTCATCTCTTCCATATAGCCCGACATGATTTGCGAGGTGGCGTTCATGTAGTCTGCGGCAAGGGCGGAAGCATTGGCCAGAAACACTTTGTGATAGCGGGCACTGAGGCGGCCTATCTCTTTCATCTGTTCGTCGGTGAGATTGGCGCTGCGTTCGCCAAGGTCTTCCATAATGTCTTCGTAGCGCTCTTGCGCTTGATGCCAGTTCTGCCCTGTGTAGTTGGCTCCGTCGCGCTCCACATCGGCTACCAGTCGCTCAAGGCTGTCAATCCTGCGTTCCACATAGTTGCCGCAAGCCACCATGACCAAGGCGAGGGCGGCAATGATGAGTTGTCGTAAATGGATGATTTTCATGGTTATAATGGTGTTGTTGGTTGCTATGCTATGGTGCATGTGCGGCACGATTACGTGAGACGTGTAAGGTGGGAGGGGTTATTCCTTGTCGTCAAGGTCCTGCACAAGCGATGTGTAGAGGCTGTGGAAATCTGCCGTGATGCGTGCAGGAGCGAATTTGTCGCGTTGGGCAGGCCCTTTGGCCAGCAAGTCGGCACGCAGATTCTCGTCGGTAGCCAGCAGGGTCATCTGGCGTGCTATCTCGTCCACATTTGTCGGGTCGGCATAGATGGCGGCATCGCCTCCGGCCTCGGGCATGGAGGAACAGTTGGATGTCAGCACCGGTACGCCGCAGCACAGCGCTTCGACAATAGGGATGCCAAACCCCTCGAAGAGCGACATGTAGACGGCTCCGCGGCTGAGGGCGTAGAGATAGGGGAAGTCATCGAAGTCGGCATCGTCAATGACGATGACGCGTTTGCGTAGCTTCAGCCGTTCAATCTCGTCGAGCACCATGCTTCCGTAGCTGCCGCGCAGTCGCCCTACGATGACGAGGCTTATATCCTCAGGTACCTGCTGCATGGCACGCACCACCGAGAGCTGGTTCTTCCGTTCCTCTACGGTGCCTACACAGACAAGGTAATTGTTGGGCAGCTCGTATTTCTTGCGTGTTTGGTCGAGGTCGTATTGCTCTATAGGGTACCAGAAGATGTCGTCGCACGACTGATAGATGACCCTGATTTTCTCCTCCGGCACATGCATGATGTCTATCAGGTCGCGTTTGGTCTGTTCGCTGATGGCCACCACTATGTCGGCAACACGGCAGGCGTGGCGCTGTTTGCGTTGGTGGATGTGGGCATCAATCTTCTTGAAGTAGTGTGGGAAACGCCATGCTACGAGGTCGTGCATCGTCACCACCTTGCGCACCTCGCGGCCCAGGCCGTAGGGCAGTTCGTGAGAGAGCCCGTGGAAGATGTCTACCTCGTCGTCGTGCACACGGCGCGACATGCCGTATTCGCGCCACAGCGACTTGAAGCAGCGGCTCAGCCCCATGGGACGGCGCGACGACACATTGGCGATACCTTTGAAATAGCCCTCCAGCTCTTCGTCGATGGAAGGCGTGTAAAGGATGCAGGTGTTCTCGCGATGCTCCATGGCGTAGCGGCTGATCACCATGCGGCTGTAGTTGCCCAGTCCCGTCTTGTTGTTGAAGGCGCGTTTGGCGTCGAATCCTATAATCATGTCTGCGTTGTGGATGCTTTGAATTCTAAAAAATGCAAAAATAGAAAAAAGTAGTAACTTTGCAAAATAAAACTTTGGCACTCCGTAAGCCGGAGCGTCATGAATAGCACGCAATGAATATCTCCGCTATCATCATCACCAAAAACGAGGAGCGCAACATCGGACGCTGTCTGGCCTCGCTCGAAGGAGTGGCCGACGAGACCATAGTGGTCGACTCGGGCTCCACCGACCGCACCGAGGAGCTGTGCCGACAGCACGGGGCCCTCTTCGTCTTTCACCGCTGGGAGGGCTATTCCGAGCAAAAAAACTATGCCAACGGCCTTGCTCATGGCGACTGGATCCTCTCTATCGATGCCGACGAGGCCCTCTCGCCCACGCTGCGTGAGAGCCTCCTCCAGCTCAAACGTGAGGGAGCCCGCACCGACACGGTCTACCGCATGAACCGGCTGACCAACTATTGCGGTCGCTTTGTGCGCCACTGCGGATGGTACCCCGACACGAAGATCCGCCTCTGGCCTACTGGCACCGCCCGTTGGGAAGGCGAGGTGCACGAGGTGCTGGTGTTCGACAACGCCCCCCGTTTCGCCATCCTCCACGGCGACCTGTTGCACTATTCCTACTACAGCATCGTTGAGCATGCCGAACGACAGACACACTACGCCATGCTGGCAGCCAAGAAACTACATGCCTCCGGCCGGCGTATCTCTACGGTGGGCATCACCCTGAAGACCTGCTGGTCTTTCTTGCGCGACTATTGCTTTCGCCTTGGTTTTCTCGACGGCTTCACCGGCTATACCATCTGCCGTCTCAACGCCCAGTACACTTTTATGAAGTACTCCCGTCTCCGCGAACTCAACAAAAGTAGATAGCGCATAAGAATAGATAAAGCCCATCTCTTCTGTAGAGCATCAGACTACCATAGTCTCTCAATATCCTCAGATTTTCATGAGTCGCTATAGATGCTCTATGATTTTAGAATCTATAGGATCTCTATAAGCCCCCCCCCCCACAAAAAAAAACTCCCATGCCAGAAATCACCCCCGACTATCATCATTTCTTCGACGGTCTTTCCCACGACGAGCGGCAGGACCTCTACCGTCGCGCATCAGAACTGTTCTCCGACAACAAGCGCGACCTTTTCGATCGCCTGGTGCTCAACCGTACCCGGCACATCTGTGTCGTGCTGGAGGATGTCTATCAGGCTCACAACGCCAGCGCCGTGCTCCGCTCGTGCGACTGCTTCGGTGTGCAGGATGTCCACGTCGTGGAAAACCGCAACCAGTACTGCCCTAATCCCGATGTGGCTATGGGCTCCAACAAATGGGTGGACATCTACAAGTACCACACCATCACCGATAGCTATGACGCTCTCCGCCAGCGGGGCTACCGTATCGTGGCCACCCTCCCTCATGAGAAAGACACCTTGATAGCCGACCTCGACATCTCGCAGCCCGTGGCCCTCGTCTTCGGCACCGAGCTGACCGGTCTGACTCAGGAGGCCATTGACAACGCCGACGCCTTTGTCAAGATACCCATGTACGGCTTCACCGAGAGTTTCAACATCTCGGTCTCCGCCGCCCTCAGCCTCTATGCTCTCACCGAACGTATGCGCCACAGCAACATCCGGTGGCAGCTGTCTGCCGAAGAACAGACCACGCTGAAACTCTACTGGGCTATGCAGGTCATCAAGGATGGTCCCTCGGTGATGCGCCACCTGATGCAGTCCTAATTTTTTGTTTATATCGTAACATCACACCCCATGAAACAATTAGCCCTCCTCTTTGCCACTCTCCTGCTGGCTGCCATGCCGCTTTTTTCGCAACACAGGGCCGACCAGCAGCACCTCGAAAACAACCAGTCGTTCAGTATGATACTGCTGGGCGACCCACAGGGCTACACCAAGTACGACATCAACCAGCCCCTGTTTGAACTCTGCACCGCATGGATTGCTGACAACCTCGATAGTCTCAATATCAAAGCCGTCCTCTGCACTGGCGATATTGTGGAGCAGAATGACAACAACGCCCTCAACCGGAAGATGCTCAACCAGACCAGCCGCCAGATGTACGAAGCAGGTTCGCGCGCCTTTGCCCGCCTTGACAACCTTGTTCCCTACATTATCTCCCCGGGCAACCACGAATATGGCTATCGCCGTGCCGAGAATGGCAACACCCATTTCAACGAATATTTCACTGCCGAGCGCAACAACAAGCTGCGCGACTGTCTCGTAGCCGAGTTTCCCAACCGCCAGGGTTTCGCCTCGCTTGAAAACTCCGCCTACTTTTTCGAGCTCGACAACTGGGGCCCGTTGCTGATTATCACCACCGAGTTCGCTCCTCGCGACGAGGTTCTCGAATGGGCCAAAAAGCTGGCAGAGAGTGACCGCTACAAGGACTGCCGCGTCATCTTCATGACCCACTCTTTTCTGCGCGAGCGCACGGCAGCCTATACCGACAACGAGCGCTACACCATTCCCAACCCCAACTGGGGACAGGGCGTATGGGACAAGTTGGTGAGCCAGACCGCCAATATCGACCTTGTCATCTGCGGACACACCGGCCACCCGGGCGAGTTTGAAGATGCCGTGGCCTACCGCAGCGACAAGAACAATGCTGGACGCACGGTACACCAGATGATGTTCAATGTCCAAATCCTTGGCGGCGGCTGGGAGGGCAACGGTGGCGACGGATGGCTACGCATCCTCGAGTTCATGCCCGACGGGAAGACCATCAAGGTGCGTACCTATTCGCCTCTCTTCGGCATCTCGCCATCCACCAAGCATTTGGCCCACCGTACAGGAGAATGCGACCAGTTCGACATGGTGCTGGACGAGAAATAGATTGCGAGGCGCACGGCTGTTACCCATAATAACTGATGTCCTGAGTATACGTAATTTAGAGATAATTCGTCCGTTACGTTCAAGTTCATGTTCCTGCTCCGTCTTCGGGATGGGGTGATAGGCGTGAACGTTGAGAAGCGCGGCGGCGTCATGTTCATGCTTCGTTTTCGGGATGGGATGCGAGGAGGACAGTCTACGAAAAGCAAGCATATCAGTTGCACATGCTCCGTCTTCGGAATGGGGTGGTTGAATTTCAACAGAATAGGGGAAATAGTACGTCCATGCCCACAAAAGGCAAAACGGATTATCCAAGCCGCGTTATCGGTCGGATAATCCGTTTTGTCTTGTTGTCGGGACCCTCTATCTTGAGTTTTTGCTTTTGCGCGAACGTTTGATTTCTTCTCGGTCGGGTAGTCGGTTATGGGTTGTGGTGTCGTTTATAAGGTTGAGATATGAGGGTATCACTACCACGAAGTCTACCAGCCACTGTCCATTTTGTTTCACAACGTTGAGCGAGTCGGTATACTCATCGCGGGGGGTCTTTTTGTGATAGTAGGCTACAGCCGTGGTGTCCGAGATCATACGAACTCTCACTATCTCGTTTTCAGCAGGCATGTTTTTCTGCATGGTGGCGGAGTCCAAATGAGGCATTACCGTCTTCTTGAAAAAAGACAGTGTAATATCTTTTGTCTGCTGGGTGGCATACTGTTCGGCCAGTTCGAGGTCGTAGTTGCTTGTGGCATCCACATAGTTGAGGGCAACTTCTTTTATCGCTTTCTGGTCGGCATCTTCTGTGCAACTGCCTAAGAGACATGCAAAGGATAGTAAGAAGATGGAATACTTAAAGAATCTCATGGTACACAAGGAATAAAAAAGAGAGCGCCTTCGTTAGACGCCCTCTTGTTTGGTTGCATAATCTATTCTGCAAAGATAGTAGATTAGAGGGTGTTGTTGCCACCAGCAAGGCTTTTTTTGGCTTTCTTGGAGCTCTGGGTGGCTTTCACGGTGTTGTCAACAGCCTTGATGGAGTTGTTGATGGTCGTGGCAGCGTTGTCGACAGCCTTCACGGTGTTCTCGGTCTCGGTAGCGACCTTCTGAGCGGTCTCGGCGGTTTTCTTGGCAGCCTTCACGACTTTGTTTTCGGTGGTGGCCTCTTCCTTAACGGGCTCATCCTTCACCTCTTCGGCGACGACGACCTCAGCGGGAGCGGCGGCCTCTTCGGCGACGACGATGGTGGTGTCCTGTGCAGGCTCCTCAGCGGGCTGCTGGTTGTTGTTGCAAGCGGCCAGACCCAGAACGGTGATGGCGGCCATAGCGATGATGCTAAGATTTTTTTTCATGATGGTTGTTTATTAATTTGTTGTTTATTAAGTGTTTTTTATTAATCGGCGGACTCTTGTTTTTCCGCTATATAGTTGGCAAAATTACATTTTTTTTCTTAATCGAGAAATTTTTTCTAATTTTGCATTTCAAAGTATTGGGTCGAAGTGTACTCTAATCAGCGATATGTCAATTTTTATACCGACTTCGCTTTCAAGCGTTTGTTCGGTAGCGTTAGCCATAAGGATCTCCTTATCGGTTTCTTGAATGCTTTGCTGTATGAGAACGAGGCACAGGTCCAGCATGAGGCAATCAGCGATATCCAATATCTTAATACCGAGCGTATTGGACGGACTGACAAGGACCGTCGAGCCTATTTCGATGTGATGTGCATCACCGACCGCGGCGAGCGTTTCATCGTTGAGATGCAGCGCGCCGAGCAAGCTTTTCCATGGGTATGACATCCGACCAGATAGCACAGATGACAGGTCTAACCCCCGATGAAATCAATACAATCAACAAATAAACATTAACCTTAAAAAAACACAATTATGAAAAAAACACTGAAAATCTTCGGTCTGGCCCTTTTAGCTACCAGCCTCATGTTCACCGCCTGCAAAAAGGACGATGAAGAGGAGAACAACAATGAAGAGCAGCAGCAGGAAGAAACCACTCCTACGCTCTCTATCACTTTCGATGGCACCACTACCACCGAGTTCAACTATCTGAAAGCCCTCTATTCAACAGATGTAGACACCCTCTATACCCGCACTCGTGCCGCTGCCAACTGGGCTGATGATGGCAATGTTACCCTGCCCTACCTCGACGCTTTCGTTGTTAGAGACACTATGTGGAAAGTGACCAACGTTGAGTTTGGTAACAATGGGAATGAAATGAACGAATTGACAGACTATTTCGAGGAGTTCACTGGCAACTGGTGGTTTTATCGTTTGCAGAATGGTTCCACCATTGACGATGCCGATTTCTCCAATGGAAATCTTTCTTATAACTTCAATCTCTCTGTGATAAGTGCTTATGAGCGTTACATTGAGGATAAAGATAAGGAAGATTGCACCGTGAAGGACCTCAATATCAAGGCTACCAAACTCAAATTCGTGAGAGCAACTGCAAGCAAATAATTTGATTTTTGCTGAAACAAAAAAAAGCACGGAAAGTTCTAATCCGTGCTTTTTTTGTTGTATTATCAAATGTGTTGTGTAGTAGAAAATGTTTTCCCAACGAATGCTTTCCTAACGGCGTGAGTTGACCCATTCTGGCCAGTGTCAAATCAGGATGCTGAAACAAGACGAAATGACATGTCGGGGAGGAACGTTGAGAAAAAAACGTATCTTTGCAGCAATCAAAAATCTGTTCCACATGAAAGAGATAGGCAAATATATTCGATTTGACTGGGCCATGAAGCGCCTGCTGAGAGACAAAGCCAACTTTGGCATCATAGAAGGGCTGCTGACAACGCTTTTGGAGGAGCCTATAAAAATCAAGGAGATGCTTGAAAGCGAGAGCAATCAGGAGGATGAGTACAGCAAACAAAACCGTGTTGACGTTTTGGCAGAGGGGGGCAACGGCGAACTCTATCTGATTGAGGTGCAGAATAGCAACGAGTATGCCTATTTCCATCGGATGCTGTTTGGCACTTCGCAACTCGTAACCCAGTACCTGAATCGCGGACAAGGCTACGAGAGCATACGCAAGGTTTACAGTATCAATATCGTATATTTTAGTTTGGGCAACGGGACAGATTATGTCTATAGAGGGGTGACTGAATTTAGAGGACTCCACAACAACGAATTGCTGAATCTCTCCCCATTCCAGGTGGAGAAGTTCAAGGTCAATAGTGTGTCGGGCATTTTCCCCGAATATTTTATACTTAAAGTTAATGACTTTAACGATATAGCCCGGACGCCACTTGAAGAGTGGATAGAGTTTCTGAAATCAGGCAACATTGCCGACGACGCGGATGCTCCCGGCCTCGACATGGCGCGCCAACAGTTAAAGGTGATGAATATGGGTGAGCGTGAGCGCG
>JAFUVR010000034.1 GCA_017477485.1 Bacteroidales bacterium
CCCAGCTCCGAAATCTTACGGCTCAGAACGGTTTGTGCGTCAAGGTGGGCAAAGGTGGTGGCTGGGGCTGGGTCCGTTAGGTCGTCGGCTGGCACATAGACGGCCTGTACCGACGTGATACTCCCTCGCTTGGTAGAGGTAATACGTTCCTGCATCAGTCCCATCTCTGAGGCCAGCGTGGGCTGGTAGCCCACTGCCGACGGCATGCGGCCCAGCAATGCCGACACCTCCGAACCAGCCTGTGTGAAACGGAAGATATTGTCGATGAACAGCAGGATGTCGCGTCCGCCGGTCTTCTCGTCGCCGTCACGGTAGTATTCGGCAAGGGTCAGACCTGCCAACGCCACTCGGGCGCGTGCGCCGGGGGTCTCGTTCATCTGTCCGAACACCATGGTGCATTTCGAGTCTTTCAGCGCCTCTCGGTCTATTTTGCTCAGGTCCCAGCTGCCTTCTTCCATGCTTTTCTGGAACGCCTCGCCATATTTGATTACCCCGGCCTCTATCATCTCGCGCAACAGGTCGTTGCCCTCTCGGGTACGCTCTCCTACGCCGGTGAACACCGACATGCCTGAGTATTTCTTCGCTATGTTGTTGATAAGCTCTTGGATCAACACCGTCTTTCCCACTCCGGCACCTCCAAACAGACCAATCTTACCACCCTTTAGGAATGGCTGGATGAGGTCGATGACTTTTATGCCGGTGAAGAGAATCTCTTGTGTGGTCGACAGGTTCTCAAATTTGGGCGGCTCCCGGTGTATGCTGTATCTTGTCGTATGCTCGGGAGCCTCCATACCGTCTATCGTCTCGCCTATAACGTTGAACAGGCGTCCGTTGATGTTTTCGCCCACAGGCATCGTGATCGGTCCGCCCAAAGCTACAGCCTCCATGCCGCGCTCCAGACCGTCGGTGCTGTCCATGGCTATGGTGCGCATCGTGTTCTCTCCGATGTCTTGCTGGCACTCCAGTATGATGCTGCTTCCGTCTGGCCGCTGCACAGACAGGGCGTCATAAATATCCGGCAAGGCTACTCCGTCGTCAAAAGTTACGTCTACAACGGCGCCGATAATCTGGCTCAGGTGTCCTTTGATTGGGTTTTCCATAGTTTATATTGTGTGTATTGTTCTCAATATGTGGTTTTAGGTGTCTTTTCCTTTTTGTTTTGTTGCTCTTCCTTATTTTTTTTTCTAAGGAATGGGCCATTTTCCCCTCGTTGAGCATCAGTCTAAAACTTGGTCCTCTCTCTGTCCTTTTCGCTTACTCGCTCCTTTTGGTTCATTGGGTCTAATAAAGTGCGAAATTACGTTTTTTTTTTTATTCGGGGCTTTTTTTTATTCTTGCAGTCTTTGTTCGCTTTGTCTATCTTGTTGAATATTTTTGCGTTGTGATTATATTTAATAACATCTGTAGAGCTTTCCGGGCAGGCATTTTACGATGCTGTTCAGTTCCATGTTCAGGAGTGCATTGGCTATTTTGGGTAGCGATAGTTCGCTTTTCGCTTTGATTTCTTCCATCGTGAGATTGGGGGAGGCCTGCAAGATGTCATAGATGGCCTGTTCTTCATTGCTTAACGCTACAAAAAGCTGCTGCTGCACTCCGTCCATGCCGCTCTTTGCGCGGCACTTTCGCTCCCATCCCATGCTGTAGTACAGGTCGTCCATGGTTCTTATGATATTGGCTCTATTGTTGGCTATCAGGTTGTTGCATCCCTTAGAATAACTGTCGTATACACGCCCGGGCACGGCAAATACGTCGCGGTGGTAGCCGTTGGCTATTCCTGCCGTTATCAGTGCGCCACCTTTCTCTGCCGCCTCTACCACTATGGTAGCGTCGCTCAGCGCTGCTATAATGCGGTTCCGCGCTGGAAAATAGCGTGGATTGATTTTGGTCTGTGACGGATATTCTGTAATAAGGCCGCCTCCGCCATACACCATGTCACGGGCCAGCCCCCGGTTCTCTGGCGGATAAATCTGGTCCAGTCCATGCCCAAGCACACCCACCGTTGTCAGCCCATATTGTAGCGATGACCTGTGGGCTGCCGCATCGATGCCGTAAGCCAGGCCGCTCACTACCATCACCCCTTCGCCCTGTAGCTGTCCTATCAGTTTCGATGTCATATCTTTGCCATACTCCGTGGCACGGCGTGTTCCCACCACGCTCACCACTCGCTCCGCATTCAGGTCGCACGCGCCTTTCAGGTAGAGCAGCGTTGGCGTGTCTTCGCACCCGGGCAGCTTCAGTCGTTGCGGATAGTCGGCATCGGTGATGAACAGTATCCTGACGTCGTTCTTCTCCGCCCAAGCCAGCTCTTCCTCGGCTCGCCCCATCATCGTCTTGCCTGCAATGGCGTCTATGATCTGATGATGCTGGCCGAAAAGTTCGACAAGGTCTTTCTTTGTAAGTCCGAATATTTCTTCAGGGTCAGCGTGTATGTCAAGCAACTTCCTGCAGCCGCTGCAACTCAGTCCAGGCGTCATCGCCAGCGCTATAGCATATAGTTGATTTCCCATTTCATCCTTTTTTTGCATTCTATAATAAGGGTATTTTCCCTTCGGGATAGCGTGTGTCAGATGCTTTCCTGTACGCGTGTCTCCTTATGCTTCACTTCATTAAGTTTCTCCACAACCTGCCACATGGTGGCAAAAGAACGGCTCAGCCTCCTTTCCCACTCATCTTCTTCTATCCACATACATTGGCTGATATCTTCCTCCTCTTGTGGCACCAGCCGCTCCTCCTCATTCTCTACGGTCATCAGGTACCAATGGGTCTCTTTGGTCTCCCAGCGGCCGTAGCGGTTGTGGATGTGATATGTTTCGCACAGCGACGCATCTATCTTTGGCGTCTGAAGCCCTGTCTCCTCCTTTACTTCGCGTAGCGCCGCCTCTTCTGGGCTCTCGCCTTCCTCTATCTTCCCTTTGGGCAGATCCCACATACCTCTTCGCTCCATTAGCAGCAGTCGCCCCTCTCTGTCACACACCACCCCGCCGGCGGCTCTCACCGTCGGGTAACGCTCTGCACAATAGCGCTTCACGACTGCTTCCTCACATACCATTTCGCCAACATCTTCCCCCTTTTTCAGACGTCGAAACGCATCATCCAGCCTCCTGTACAAGGTGTCCTCCGGAAGCCCCGTTGGGCAGAATTTGATGAAGAGTCTGTTCCTTCCGTAAGCTATTATCATGGCTTTTTTATTTGCAAAGATATAATTTTTGCTCCATTTAACGTTATTTTTGAAAAACCTACGCACCCCGTTAGTTGAACAACATTTATCTTTCTACACTATGAATACATCCCTCATGGCCGAAAACACGGCCAAATACCTCTTGCAGGTCAAGGCAGTCAAACTCAATAATGAGCACCCCTTCACTTGGGCCTCCGGACGCAAATCGCCTATCTATTGCGACAACCGTGTGACGCTTTCCTACCCCGAGATTCGCACTTTCATCCGTCAGCAGTTTGTTGATATTATCAAGTCCCATTTCCCCGATGTCGAGGTCATCGCTGGCGTCGCTACGGGCGGCATCGCACAGGGCGCACTCGTGGCTCAGGAACTTGACAAGCCTTTCGTCTATGTCCGTTCCGAGGCCAAAAACCATGGCCTCACCAACCAAATAGAGGGAGAAATCCACGAGGGTCAGTCTGTCGTGGTCATCGAAGACCTCGTCTCCACGGGCAAGAGCAGCCTCATCGCTGTCGACGCGCTCCGCGCCAAAGGTTGCGTGGTGAAAGGCATGGTGGCCATCTTCACCTATGGACTCGCCGTAGCACAGCAGAATTTCGGCAACGCCAAAGTAGAACTCCACACGCTCAGCAACTACGATACTCTCATCCAAGTGGCAAGCCGCGAGAACTATGTCAGCAGCTCCGATCTCGACTCCCTCGCCCAGTGGCGCAAAAATCCCGAGCAGTGGTCTGCCGAGCGTAGCTGATAATCAGCCTCGTCACGCTTTTCTCTTCCCTGTCCATGTCATCTTCTGCATCGCCATATATCAAGCTTTGCAAATCATTTTGGATGTGGCTGCTTCTCATGGCGGCCACTTCCCTTTTGTCTGCCCAGCAGGTCGACAGCATCATGTGGACCCTCCAGAACACCTCGCTCACCATCACCTACCAGCTTGACCAGCAGGCAGACATCCGTGTCCGCGTCTCCATTGACGGCGGCCACACCTATAGCGAACCCCTCGTCGACGTTCATGGCGATGTGGGTCCGGCGGTGGCCCCGGGCCGCGACAAAAAAATCACCGCCGAAGACCTCCCCGAAATTAGCGGCATCGAGGAATGGCTCATCGATTTTATCGTCGAGGTCGACGACGGCTCCGCCATCATCTGGTTCGACACCATCCCCATCGTTATGATGCCCGTCAGCGGCGGCACGTTCACCATGGGGCTCACCCACGAACGCTCTAACGCTCACGACCCCGAGCGCTCTCTCCCTGCCCATGAGGTTACGCTCTCCGACTTCTATATCGGACGGTTCGAGGTGACGCAACAGCTATGGAATGCCGTCATGGACCACAACCCGTCAATCTTCCGTGGCAACGACAGCCTCCCGGTCGATAAGGTATCGTGGTCGCAAATCCAGATCTTCATCGCCCGCCTCAGCCAACTCACTGGCTATCGCTTCCACCTTCCCACCGAAGCCCAATGGGAATATGCGGCACGCGGCGGCCATCGCGGCTCCGGTCATCTCTACCCCGGCACCTCCGACAACCTTTTTGCCTACGCCTGGTACTGCGGCAACAGCGGCAACGTCACCCACCCCGTCGGTCGGCTCCTCCCCAACGAGCTCGGCCTCTACGATATGGGCGGCAACGTAGCCGAATGGTGCTCCGACTGGGCCGGCAACTACACCGCCGACCATCAGGCCGACCCTCGTGGCCCACGGCAGGGCG
>JAFUVR010000035.1 GCA_017477485.1 Bacteroidales bacterium
CCATGGGTAAAGGCAAGCTCATCGACGCCATCTTTGGTGAAAAATGCGAAGGCAAGCTCATCCAGCCCACCTTTGTTACCGACTATCCCATTGAGATGTCGCCCCTCTGCAAACGCCACCGCGACAATCCCAATCTGACCGAGCGTTTCGAACTTTTCGTCAACGGCAAGGAGCTGGCCAACGCCTACAGCGAGCTGAACGATCCTATCGACCAACTTGGACGATTCCAAGAGCAGCTTAAACTCAGCGAGAAAGGCGACGACGAAGCCATGTTTATCGACATGGATTTCGTGCGCGCACTGGAATACGGCATGCCTCCCACCAGCGGCATGGGCATCGGCATCGACCGCTTGGTGATGATGATGACTGGCGAGCAAAGCATACAGGACGTCCTGCTGTTCCCGCAGATGAAACCCGAGAAGAAGGCCGCAGTCACCACCGACGAGGAATTCAAGCAGCATGGTGTCGACGAGGCATGGATTCCCATGCTCCGCAAGGCGGGCATCAACACCCTCGCACAGCTGAAAGAAGCCAACGTCAACAAACTCTATAATGACCTCAACGGCCTACGCAAGAAAAACAAGCTCGACATCCCACCTGTGCAGAAAGAAGCCGTGGAGAAATGGATTAACGAATAGGGTTATTGGATCATTATATGGGATTTCTTCCCGCTAAACGGTTATCCACCTCCGTATAAAACACTTGTCCCGTTTGCCATTGTCACTCTAATTCAGACTGATTAGCAACCATGATCAAGCAGTTTGAGTTCAATCACTTCCAAGTCAATTGCTACGTAGTATATGACGAAGCAACCCGTCAGTGCGCTGTCGTGGACCCTGCTCCCGAAGCAAGCTATGAGGATGCCATGCTCAACCAGTTTATCGACAAAGAACATCTCTCCCCTACCCTTGTGTTGCTGACCCATGCCCACATCGACCATATTGCAGGGCTACAGCAGATATGCGAGCGATATCATTTGCCGGTAACCATGCATGAAGGCGGTGCCCACCTACTGCGCCAGTCGGAACTCTATGGCAGCGTGATGGGCTTTGCTGTTGATGCGGTAGCTTTGGAACAGTTGCCACGCCACTACATTGCTGACGACGAACGTCTTTCGGTGGGTGGCTTAACCATCGAGGCCCGATATGTGCCGGGGCATTGTCCGGGAAGTCTCTGCTATGTGTTGGACTCCGAAAAAAGCGTACTGACAGGCGATACTCTGTTCCGTTTCAGTGTGGGGCGAAGCGACCTGCCGGGCGGCAACCATCAACTGCTTATAGACAAGATACGTTCGCGCCTGCTAACGCTGCCCGACGACTATGTGGTGCTACCCGGCCACGGCATCAGTAGTACCATAGGCAAAGAAAAGAAATACAACGAATTTTTATCATAAGCAGCCATTTTTTCACCATGTCGATTACCCCAAAGATAGAAGCCTCGTGGCTGGAGGTGCTGCGTCAACAGTTTGAATCGGATTATTTCGCTCAGCTGAAAGCCTTTTTGGTTGAGGAACGCAAACAACATGTATGCTATCCTCCCGGCAGTCAGATTTTTGCCGCTTTCGACCGCACTCCTTTCGACAAAGTGAAGGTGGTAATCCTTGGCCAGGACCCTTATCATGAACCCGGACAAGCCCACGGCCTCTGCTTCTCTGTACCTCAGGGAATAAAGGTACCACCCTCGTTGGTGAACATAATCAAAGAAATCAACGATGACCTGGGGCTAAACATTCCTTACACAAAAGGCTATCTGGGCAGCTGGGCCGACCAAGGCGTCTTGCTGCTCAACGCCACGCTCACCGTAAGGGCTCACCAAGCAGGGGCTCATCAAAACAAAGGCTGGGAACGTTTCACTGATGCTGCTATCTGCGCACTCTCGCAACAACGGAACGGGTTAGTCTTCCTATTATGGGGTAGCTACGCCATACAGAAGCGTTCACTGATAGACAACTCTAAGCACCTTATCTTGATGGCTCCCCATCCGTCTCCACTCTCAGCCTACAGAGGCTTTTTCGGTTGTCATCATTTCTCTTTGTGCAACCAGTATCTACAACAGGAAGGTCAGTCCCCCATTAGATGGCAATCTATTGCAGAATGACATTATAATAATTTGTATATCTACACGATATAGCCCACTTCTTAAACCTTTATTCGAGCCATAGACAGACGCAATCTCAAAATATAGTTTTATTTCTGCACCCCTATTACATATAAAGTGTCATACGAACCGTAGGCCTTCTTTCTTAAAGATAAATCAAACATAAACATAACTGTATAAACAAAACAACGAACATGACAATCGAGTCGAAGTATGTTCCCTCGTCAGTAGAGGAAAAATGGTATGCCTTTTGGCTTGAAAAAAAGATTTTCCATTCTGAACCTGACCATCGTCAGCCCTACACCATAGTAATCCCGCCCCCAAACGTTACGGGCGTACTGCACATGGGCCACATGCTCAACAACACGATACAGGACGTACTGGTACGTCGTGCCCGCATGAAAGGGAAAAATGCCTGCTGGGTGCCAGGCACCGACCATGCCTCTATAGCCACCGAAGCCAAGGTGGTCAACATGCTCATAGAGCGTGGCATCGACAAACGTGATTTGACACGCGATGAATTCATGAAATACGCATGGCAGTGGAAAGAGGAACATGGTGGCATCATTCTCAAACAGTTGCGCCGTCTTGGAGCCAGCTGCGACTGGGACCGCACAGCATTCACCATGGACCCCATTCGCTACGAAAGCGTCATCCGTGTGTTTGTAGACCTCTACAACAAGGGCCTTATCTATCGAGGCGTTCGTATGGTAAACTGGGACCCCAAAGCCCTTACGGCTGTCAGCGACGAGGAGGTAATCTATAAGGAAAGCCACGGCAAACTCTTCTATCTCCGCTATTTCGTCGACACCGATGAAACCTATACGCCCACCGAGGAGAGTGGCATACGCACCTTGGACGGCAAACCCTACATCGTTGTGGCCACCACGCGTCCCGAAACCATTCTCGGCGATACCGCCGTGTGCGTACATCCCGACGACCCTCGCTATGCGTGGCTCAAGGGAAAACGTGTCATTGTGCCGGGCGTGGGACGTAGCGTCAAAATCATCATGGACGAGTATGTGGACCGCGAATTCGGTACCGGTGCACTGAAAGTAACACCAGCCCACGACATCAACGACTACAATCTGGGCATGAAGTATAATCTTGAAACCATTGACATATTTAATGACAATGGTACGCTGAACGAGCACGGAGCCCAATATGCCGGAATGGATCGTTTCGTTTGTCGCAAACAGATTGTCAAAGACCTTGACGCTGCCGGATTGATCGAGAAGATTGAAGACTACACCAACAACGTGGGACATAGCGAGCGTACCGATGCAGTCATTGAACCTAAGTTGTCCGCCCAGTGGTTCATGCGCATGGAAGAGGTGGCAAAAAAAGCCCTCGAAGTTGTAGAGAATAACGACATTCAGTTCCACCCAGCCAAATTCAAAAACACATACCGTCATTGGATGGAGAACATCAAAGACTGGTGCATCAGTCGCCAGCTGTGGTGGGGTCAGCGCATTCCTGCATATTTTGTGGATGTTGAGGGACGCACAGAGGTTATCGTAGCCGTTTCTGACGAAGAGGCATTGCGTTTGGCCAAAGAGAGATACCCGCAGGCTGTACACTCCATGGACGACCTGCGTCAAGACGAGGACGTGCTCGACACATGGTTCAGCAGCTGGCTTTGGCCCATATCGCTTTTCGATGGCATCCGCAATCCCGGCAACAAAGAAGTTCAATATTACTATCCCACCGACGACCTCATCACGGGGCCAGATATTATCTTCTTCTGGGTGGCACGTATGATAATGGCTGGCGAACTGTTTGCTGGTGATATCCCGTTCAAACACGTTTACTTCACCGGAATCGTGCGCGACAAGTTGGGACGCAAGATGTCCAAATCGCTCGGCAACAGCCCCGACCCCATAGCTTTGATTGACAAGTACGGTGCCGACGGAGTCCGAATGGGCATGCTGCTTACTGCACCTGCAGGCAACGACCTCCCCTTCGACGAGAGCATCTGCGAACAGGGCCGCAATTTTGCCAACAAGATATGGAACGCCTTGCGCCTCGTCAAAGGCTGGCAAGTGTCCGACACAGCACAGCAGAACACCGACAACCGTGTGAGCATCGAATGGATGGAACAACGTATGGCATGTGTATTGGCAGACATCGAGCATGATTTTGAGGAATATCGACTCAGCGAGGCCCTGATGAAGTGCTATAAGCTGGTGTGGGATGACTTCTGCTCATGGTATCTCGAAATGATCAAGCCAGCTCATGGCGAAGCCATCGATGCTGAAACCTATGAGAGTACGCTCTCCATCTTTGAACGCCTGATGTGCATGCTACATCCCTTCATGCCTTTCGTGACAGAAGAGATATGGCACTGCCTGCGAGAGCGCGACGGCAATGCAACCATCATGACGCAGCGCCAACCCGAACCCGCCTTCTTCGACCAACGAGTGCTAAGAAACTGCACGATGGCACAGGAAATCATTGCAGGCATTCGTAACATGCGCAACAGCAAAGGGCTCTCGCCTAAGGAGGTGTTAGACTTGTTCATACATGGCGATGCTCCGCATGACTTCTACGGCATCATACGCAAATTGGGCAACGTTGGCTCTATCGAGTCGGTCGACGACAAAGTACAAGGTGCCATTAGCTTCATGGTAGGTACTACCGAGTGTTTCGTCCCCATGAGCCAAAACATCGACAAAGAAGCCGAACTCCAAAAGCTCCAAGAAGACCTCCGCTACGCCGAAGGTTTTCTGAACAGCGTAATGAAGAAACTTGGTAACGAAAAGTTTGTCAACGGGGCCCCCGAACAGGTTGTCAATCTGGAACGCAAAAAGAAAGCCGATGCTGAAAGCAAAATCGCCGCACTCAAAGCGCAGATAGAAGCTTTAAGTATGTAATATCTATTTATCAACACATTACACTATAATAATAAAAGGTTGGCTTTATGTACTGCCAACCTTTTATTGTATTCCGGTAAAAACCGCTTATCTTCAGAACTCCATAACTATTGGCTTGATTAGAACTGGCGCAGCGTAGGACCTTCCACCGATAAACAGTCAGAGGTGTGCTTATCGCAGCCAGTTACGCGGATTTTGGCTCTGGGTGCTTTTCCATATTTGGAAACTAAATTCGGATGTGCCGTCGGTGCCAGGGTGCACGGTTCCCAATTTCTGTTTGGTTGAGACTTGCTTCCCTTCGGAAACAGCCACGGAGCCAAGATTAGCGTAGACGGTCATATAGTCGCCGTGGCGTACGATGATGCCTTTGGTGCCGTTGGGACAAGTGAAAACACGAGAAACTGTGCCGTTGAAAATGGCAAAGACATCGGCACCTGAGGCGGTGATAAGGTCAATGCCATTGTTCATGTTCTCGCCGCCGGACTCATGGGTATAACGACCATATTCGCGAGATACTTTCTTATAGTAGACAGGCCATGAGAGTTTGCCTTTATTGGAAGCGAAGTTGGACGAGAGCGCATCAGTGGCGGTAGATTTAGGCTTCTCGGCGGATTTGTTGCTTTTAGCATTCTTAGCATTGCGGGCAGCTTGTTCACGTGCTTTCTTTTCGGCCTCAGCAGCACGGCGAGCCTTAGCAATTTCCTCGTTGATGATTTTCTGGATTTGCTGCTGCAGCTTGATTCTCTCTTTTTCCTTCTTCGATAGTTGTGCTTTTAGATTTTTTTCACGCTGCTGAGACTGGGTGAGTTGGCGTTGCTGCTGTTGTTTTTCGCGAGCAAGCGCGTTTTTTTGGTTCTGCTCTTGTGAGAGAAGATTATTTTTTTCGTTTTTCTGTCGTTGGAGCGCGTTATTGATGGTTTGCATCTCGTCCTCTCGTTGGCGAATGGCAGCCGCTTGAAGTTTGCGATAGCGGGAATATTCTTGGAAATACTTGCGTCGTAAGAAAGCCCTATTATAAGAGTCGGCATCCATCATAAAAACCTCGCCAGACAGGCGGTTGCGTTCAGCATAGAGGACACGTATGATGTTGCCATATTCGTGTTTGAGAGAGTCTATCTGGATTTGCAGCTGCGCGATGCTGTCCTGCGTGTGGCCGATCTGACGGTCAAGGAGCTGCATTTGTGAGTTTATATTATTGATGAGGCGCGTACGCTCTTGGATTTTCTTATTGAGGACGTTGAGTTGTGCCGAGCTGCTCTTGGTGTTTTTCTTGGCGGCGTCAAGCTCAGCATTGAGTTTCTTGATTTGTTGCTCGATTTGCTGTTTTTCACGTTCGAGCTGTTTTTTTGTCTGGGCTCCGACAGGCGAGGCAATGAGAAGGAGGAGGCCCAAAAGGAAAAAGATGTGCGATGTATTGTGATGGAAACGCATGAGGAGGAGCGTATTAAATTATTGTGGCCTGCATTCGCATAAGACGATGAAATGGAGAATACCCAATAGAAGTGCTTACAAAAAAAAGAGCGGAGGGCATGGCCTCTTGAAAGCAGTGCCCTCCGCAGGGAGATATTACCAGTTGAGAATTTTTTTGAAGTCGTAGTTTTCCGGATTGGGGAGATACTGACGGGCAGCGTCGTAGTCGGCAGGTGTTATATAGTCCATGATGTCGTTGACATAGGACTGTACCTTGTTGGACTCGACATTGACGCGACGAGGAAGTATCTTACCGGTTGCGGGATCTTGGATATCTTTAAGGAACAGCGGCGAAACATTTCCTTGATGGTCGACATAAACCATACAACCCGTGCAACCTTGATTGAAAAGAGTATGTACGCCCATGCCCATGAGAGAACAATAAGTAAGGTCGAAGGCGATGGGTGTGTGGCAGCGAATCTCATAACCTACTTCGACAGGGCGTGTCTTGGTAGAGATATGAAGTTCTTTGAGACGACGCTCCAGAAGGTCGTTGAAGATGTGGGCCTTGGAGACCTTGCCAAGCTCGGGGTGACCATGTTCGTCGTAGGTGAAGTGGATGCCCGAACGGCGTATCTCATCGTCGCTAAGAGAATGAAAAACGCCTTCGGAAATCATAGCAACACCATAGTTAATACCCATGATCTTACGCTTGACGATAGATGAGACGACAAGACTGACGATTTTATCGATGGTGATTTCGGTTTTATTAAAAAACTCGGGGATAACTACCATAGGATAGTGGCAGGCACCAGCTATGCCGAGTGCAAGGTGACCGGCAGAGCGTCCCATGGCACTGACGAGAAACCAGTTCTCGCTGGTACGGGCATCTTCCATAACAGCGGTACCGATGACCGTGCCCTGTGCTTTGGCACTATTATAGCCAAAGGTGGGACTGCTGTTGGGCAGCGGAAGGTCGTTATCGATGGTCTTAGGGACGTGGATGTTGGCAATCGGATAGTGATGTTCGGCAAGAAACTTGGCCACACGGTTAGCAGTGGATGCCGTGTCGTCGCCGCCAACGGTCACGAGCAGTTTGACCTCATTGTCGCGAAAGAAAGCAAGGTTAAACCGATTGGCGAAGTCGTCGTCGGAAGGTTTGAAACGGCTCATTTTAAGGACTGAGCCACCTTTGTTGAAAATCTCGTCAGCAAGAAGGAAGTCAATTTCTTGCATACGGGGTTTGTCGGTGAAGAGTGCTGAATAGCCGGCATGAAGACCGATGACACGGTAGCCGTCGCGAAGGAATGTTTTTGCTACAGAGGCCACCACGGTGTTCATTCCAGGGGCAGGACCTCCGC
>JAFUVR010000036.1 GCA_017477485.1 Bacteroidales bacterium
CAACATGCGTCAGCGCAATGTGGAGCAGTGCGAAGAGAACCTCCGTATCAGCAAGAAGGCCTACTCTGTAGGTATGGAGTCGCTCAGCGAACTCCTTACAGCCCAGCTGCTATGGCAGCAGGCTTATGCAGAAATGGTGGAATCCAAATTCCAGCTTAAAAATAAGATGATGAAATGGCGTAAGGCTGCTGGCAAAATCTATCAGTCTTCTCTGTTTCAAGCCCAGTAAAGAAGAGCGTATTGATAAAGTAGGTCATTATAACGCCGAACGCTCCATCTCTATTCTATCTCAACTCCAATCCCCCAATAATGAGGCTATTGTCATATAAAAAGCTAATCGCTGTTCTTTGCATGGCGACGCTGTTGCCCATCCTTGCATCATGCAAAGACGACGAAGAGACTCCGACGCGGACGCAGGCCGAAGTCGTTGAGATAACGGCGGTTTTTGTTCCGGGAGGATTGGGCGACCGTGGGTTTTCCGACAATGTGTATGAGGGCATCTATCGTATTAAGGAGTATTATAAAGGCGATCAGATTGTTGCCATCCGTCCGTTGATACCACAGGATGAACAGGAAGCCTACAAGTATATAGAGCAATGGTTCGCCGATGACTCATCGGAATATCGCCGTTTGCTCGTCACTGTGGGAGATGCTTATGGAGCATGGTTTGAAAAAAATCCCCATTGGCGTCCGAAGGGGCAGGATGACGTCCTGTTTCTCGACAGTCGCGTCAGTATCGAGAATTGCTACTCCCGATATATCACCCTCTACGGACTTAGCTATATGGCCGGATTGTTCGTCAAAAACCTTGGATCAGAGACCCCCTTTGTACTGAAAGCCAATAACATTGATTTTCCCATCAACGAGGCTGCCAATGCTTTTTGGCTGGGCTATAGAGGGACGACAGAACACTTTATGAATTTTACACTAACCTTGGCAGACAGTGCCAACCAAGGCTACAATCTGCCAGACTCGGCTTTTCAGCTATGCACTTTGCTAAATTATCTGGGTTTTGATTTTGTATACCCGCTTTGCGGCTACAGCAATCAAGGGCTGTTCCGCTTCATGCGCAGTGAGATGGCCGAACGTTTAGACGACAGGCGCATCTACACCTGCGGAATGGATGCCGATCAATATTGCTATTCCACTCAGATACTCTTCTCTATCGTCAAACGCTATGATTTAGTCCTCGAACAATTCGTTACCGATTGGCTACAACATAAGAAAATGGACAAAAAAGTCACCTTTGGCCTCGGTACGGAACATGCAGTATATATTGTATCGCCCCTCTATCAGGATATGGTCGATTATCGATTTATAGATAGCATTCAGCAAGTCTCCATTGCTTTCGAACAGAGATATCTGGATAGTGCCTACGCTCATTAGTTAGACTTGCTATGACACAATTGCATATAGACCTTTTTAAGCCAATGCTGACACGGAGTACCCTCGGAGCCATCGACAACAAGTTCGAATATACGTCCCGCAGAATCGAGCCTACTTTGCATAAGATTCTTGCCACCATGCTTCTTCTTCTCGTCGTCCTGCTCACGGTCTCTTGTAACAAGGACGATGACAAGGCCACGGCACCCGTTTCCAACCAAGTGACCAAAGAGTACAAGGTGGCAGTAATCTATCCGCTCGAACGACACAACGGCCACATGCAGGAAGCCCTTGCGTGGGCAGTCCAAACACTCCAGACAGCCCAATCGACGTTTGACACAGCGGTATCTATCCAGATTGAATGGTATGACGAGGATAAAGAAGACCTCGAACAACTAGCCGACGACCTACGCCTGCGGCCCGACATCATGGCGGTGATAGGCCCGCTCTCGTCCGAACATGTCAGTACGGTGGGTAATGTATTGAAGCGTACCAAGAAGACCCTTATCGCACCCTGCGCTACCTCTGCCGAACTGATCAGAGAGTTTTCCGAAAAAAGATTCTTCTGGGCACTTGTCGAGTCGGATGTAACGCAATGCGAGATTCTCCTCAGCCGTGCCAAATCCATGGGAGCGAAGAGCGTATCGCTCCTTGTGTGCGACAATGCCTACGGAAAGACCTTTGTCGACTGGTTTGCCTTTCAGGCTACTGAGTTAGGGCTTCAAATAAAAGGGCTCTATCCCTATGAGGGGCGGGGCGATATTGCAGCGGCCATCGAGGAAGCATTCGGGCAGGAGAAGCAGTTGCTCGTCTGCGTACCGTCCGATGTAGAAGACGCGGGCATCATTCTTAAATATCGTGACGCGCATATGAGCGAATCACCCTACCTTCTTTTCTCTGACGCAGCCTATAGTCCGAATCTGCTTGAGGGAGATATCCCGTCGGAGTTTTGCGAAGGCATCACCCCCTCTGTCGATCCCACCTCGGCATTCGAAATAGCCTATCGGGTACATTTCATGCGCGAACTGGAACCCGACATAGCCCAATATTACGATGCACTGATCCTGTCGGCACTCGCCATCTGCAATATAGATGCCGGACGTTTTAACAACATGTTCGAGTCTATCAAGGACATTGTTGCGACCAAAAACGACGATGGGTCGAAACGCACCAGACAATATATATGGGGCGACGAAGGCATATATCTGCTGATTAAAGAATTACGCAAAGGGAGCAATCCTTACAATATCATTGGAGCCACTGGACCCCTTGATTTCGACTCAGAATTGATGTCTACCGTCGTGCACTCCGTCTATGCCCACTGGATGGTATACAACAGGCAGTTTATCACACTCAACTATCTGAGTTCCGACGGAAGTCACCGCACGGAGGCATCGTTGGCCTCATGGAACTGGGCAGCAACGGTCAACCAATGGTTCGAGGAGGAGCCCGAAAACGTGTTCAGCTATCCCGCTCTCCAAGGCAATTGGGCGCTTCTCGTGGCCGCCTCCGAATCATGGAAAAACTATCGTCACCAGGCCGATGTCCTCAGTATATACCAGATATTAAAGGCCAATGGCTACGACGACGACCACATCATCCTCATCATGAAGGATGATATAGCCAATAATCCTCAGAACCCCCATCCTGGACAAGTCCTCAACTATAACAATGTCAATCTGTATACCGACGTACATATAGATTACAATCTTGACGATATCCAAGCAGACGATATCGAGCTGATTCTCTCAGGCCAGAGTTCCAGTCGCCTGCCAACGGTCATCAATGCCTCCGGCTCCGACAATGTGCTTGTTTTTTGGAGTGGGCATGGCGAACAAGGGTCTATGCTCATGGCTGAAAGAGGTGAGGAGAACGGACTCACCACGGACCGTATGACGCATCTGCTAACCACGATGCGAACCCGCCAGTGCTACCGCAAGATGCTGTGGCTTATCGAGACATGCTATAGCGGCTCTATCGGACTGGCTTCAGAGATGGATAACTACCCCGGCGTACTCATGCTTACGGCTGCCAGTCCCTTTGAAACCTCCAAGGCCTCGGGCAAAGTAGATGGAATCTATCGCACCAATCGTTTCACCGAACTGCTCACCAATACCATAACCACCAACCCCAATATCACCTACCGTAACCTCTATTACGCATTGTCCACGCAGACCGTCGGCTCTCACGTGATGATGTACAATGCCAATCACTTCGATAACATTGTTAATGCTTCTCCCAACGAATTTCTTTTCCCTGTCGGCCAATAGTCCAATAGATAATCCTATTCTTTTACATTTTTTTCATTCTCAAAACTTTACTCCTCCATTCAAAAAAGATTAGTCTATAAATAATTTGTAAAATAATAATTGATACCCTACAATATGACACGTCCAATCTCTGTAGTACTTTTCACTCTGGCAGCCTTGCTATTATCCTCCTGTGGCTCTAAGAAAACGGTTGAATCCAAGCTTGTCGACCTTGCCGTCGCTCAATCCGTAACCGGTTCACGTATTGCCACCTATCCCGGCAAAACTGAGGCAGGGACCACCACCGACCTCTCTTTCATGCTCGTAGGAACCATTGACAAAGTGCTTGTCAATGAGGGCGATCATGTACAGAAAGGGCAACTCATCGCGCGGCTCGACTCTCGCGATTATCAAACGCAGCTCAACGCCACCCAGTCCGAATACAATCAGATCAAGGCTGAGTGTGAACGTGTCATTGCCATGCACGCCGAAAAAGCAGTATCCGATAACAACTACGACAAAGCCCGCTACGGTCTTGAACAGATTACCGCCAAACTGACCCACCATCAGGACCAGCTGAAGGACTGCATGCTCTTTTCGCCCTATGACGGATATGTAGAGAAAGTCCATCGTGCCGACCGCGAGGCTGTCGCGCCTGGCATCCCTGTGGTCTCCATCTTCTCGTCCAATGCGGCCGATATAGTCATCAATATCCCCGAGACAGAGTATATGCGCCGTCGACAGATCAACTCCTACTATGCAGTATTCAGCTCCATGCCTGGCCAGCGCATCCCGCTGCGTCTCAAGTCATTCACACCTAAAGCCAATTCCAACCAGCTATATCAGGCCCGCCTCGTAGCCGCTTCACCCGTTGGCGGCATCACCCCGGGTATGAGTGTCATGGTCTATGCCGAGTATGGTGCTTCCGGCAAGCAGTCTAACGAGGTACTGGTGCCCGTAGGAGCCATTTGGGCGCAAGGGCAGCAGAGCTATGTCTACCGATATGACGAGGCTACGAGCACCATCGTTGCAGCCCCTGTAGAGGTCAGCAGTTTCCGCCCTGACGGCAACGCCGTGGTAAACACCGGCCTGCAAGACGGCGACCGCGTGGTTGCCTCTGGCGTGCATCATCTCACCGACGGCGAACACGTGCGTCCCCTTACCGACCCCGCCGAAATCGTTATCAAAGACTAAGTCCAGCACACTCCTGCAACACAGACCACTCAGGATTAATAATATTACTCCAACCTCTCCATCCTCCACAAACAAAATAACCTTCACAGACATTCCTACTCCCATGAAACTTGATATCTCCAAATGGGCCTTAGGCAACCAAAAACTCTTAGCACTTGTAGTGGCCGTGCTGGTTTTTGCCGGTGTCTTTGCCTACATCCGCATGCCCAAACTCGAAGACCCCGAGATCGTGGTCCGACAGGCCGTCGTCGTTGGCATATTTCCAGGTGCCTCGGCCAGCCAGGTAGAGATGGAACTTACCGATCCGCTTGAAAAAGCCATCCGCAAGATTAACGGCATCGGATTCGTCCAGAGCTACAGCTATGCCGACATGTGTTTCATACTCGTCAGCCTCGACGCCAAGGTGCCCGAAGACGAGTTGCAGCCCAATTGGAACATCATCCGCAATCACATCAACGCCACCCCCTTGCCTGCTGGAGCACAAGTCATGGTGCGCGACGATTTCGGCGATGTCTCCGGTATGTTCTATGCCGTAACCGGCGACGGTATGAGCCTCAAGCATCTTGAAGAATATGCCGAGATGGCCCGCCGCGAACTACAGTCCATCAAAGGCGTGGGGCGCATAGACATCTACGGTGCCCGCACCCAGTGCATCAACATCTCCCTGAAACAAGACCGCATCTCCAGCCTCCACATCAGCCCCGCCGAGGTCATCTACACCCTCAACGGGCAGAATGCCAACGTCTATTCCGGCTATTTCGTCAGCGGCGGCCACCGCATCCGCGTGGCTGTCGACGACCGATACAAGACCACCGACGACATCAAGGATCTCATCCTACAAGGCCACGAGGACGACCAGATACGGCTTGGCGACATAGCCACCATAGAGATGGCCGACGAGAAACTCTCGCGCGAAGAGTTTTACCGCGACGGCCAGCCAGCCCTCGGCATCAGCATTGCCGCTCAGTCCGGCACCGACATCATCAAAATCGGGAAACAAGTCGACAAAACCCTCCAACAGCTCAGCCGCGACCGCTTCCCCGCCGGAGTAACGTTCGAGAAAGTCTTCTATCAGCCCGAACGCGTAGGCTCTGCCCTCAACACCTTTGTCGTCAACCTCATCGAGTCGGTATTGCTTGTGGTCATCCTGCTTATTTTCTGCATGAATATGCGCTCTGGCATCATCCTCGGCATCACGCTCGTCATCACCGTTCTCAGCACCATCTTTGTACTCTTCCAATTCGATGGAACCCTCCAACGCGTCTCCCTCGGCTCCTTTATCCTCGTCATGGGCATGCTGGTGGATAACGCCATCGTCATCATCGACGGCATCCTCGTAGACAAAGCCGCGGGACGACCACGGCAAGAGGCCCTCACGGCCATCTGCCGCAAGACCGCCATGCCGCTCCTCGGTGCTACGGCCATTGCCATCTTGGCCTTCCTCCCCATCTTTCTCAGTCCCGACGTCACCGGGCTCTACGTGCGCGACATGTTTATCGTCCTCGCCGTGGCTTTGATAATCTCATGGATACTGGCCCTTGTTATTGTCCCTGTCATCGCATCTCGCTGGATCTACCGAAAAGATGAGGCTCCCGCTACCGCCGACGACGAGACTACTACCACTGTTACCGAGGCTCATGCCGACGACAATGCAGAACTGCCATCGGCCAACGAAAGCCTGACAACTGACAACGCCACAGCAGAGGCCACCGAAACGACCAAGCAATATACGGGGCGGTGGTACCAGCTCTTACGACGTATTCTCGACTGGGCATTGGCCCGCCGTCGCGAGACGGTCCTTATCATGCTTGGTCTCCTCATCCTCGCCGGCATCGGCTATACCGCCATGCCGCAAGGGCTCTTCCCCGACATGGAGTACGACCAGCTCTACATGGAGTATAAGCTACCCGAAGGCGCCAGTCCCGCACAAGTGCGTGCCGACCTCGAAGAGATCCGGCAACAACTCATGGAGTACGACTACATAACCCATGTAACCACCTCCATCGGAGGTACCCCCTGCCGCTACAACCTTGTGCGTTCCGTGGCCCTGCCCTCGCTCTCCTATGGCGAACTCATCATCGACTTCAAGAACAGCAAAATCCTTGAACGCCACATTCACGAGCTTCAAGATCGTTTCGCCGCCGAACATCCCGATGCCTACCTACGCTTCAAACGCTACAACCTGATGTTCATGAAGTATCCTATCGAGATACAATTCATAGGTCCCAACCCCGAAGTGCTCCACCATCTTGCCGACTCGGCTATGGCCATCGTCAAAAGCACCGGAGTGCTCAACCCCGCTACTACTGATTGGAGTCCACGGGTGCCCTACCTCGCCGTAGACTACGACCAGTCGAGAGCACGCAACAAAGGCATCACACGTTCCGACATCGGGCTCTCACTGATGTCCAGCACCGATGGTCTCCCCGTCTCCAGCTACTACGATGGACGCGTCATGCACAACATCTACCTCAACATCACAGATGCCAACAACCGTCCTATCGACGATGTCTCCAACGCCACCGTCTTCGGCGTACTGCCCAACTTCAACCAACTCACGGGCAGCGAAGCCCTGTCCAACGCAGTATCTGGAAGCAACCCGCTGGCCTCACTCTACAAGACCAGCCGACTCAACGAGGTGAGCAATGGCATCCACGTGGCATGGGAAGACCCTGTCATTCCACGCTATAACGGCCAACGCACGCAGAGCATCCTTGGTGCCCCTGCCAAAGGCTATGGCAACGAAGATGCCCGCAAAATCCTTGCTCGTGAGATAGAGCGTATCCACTTGCCCGAAGGCTACAAGATTGTGTGGGGCGGCGAGAAAATGGCCACCGACATCTCCATGGAGAACCTCTTCGCCAATTATCCTTTGGCCATTCTTCTCATGATTGTCATCCTCGTATGGCTATTCAAGGACTATCGTTCCCCGTTGCTGCTCTTCTGTAGCATCCCCTTCATCTTTGTAGGCGTAGTGCCCGCCATGTTGCTCAGCGGGCAGAACTTCGGCTTCGTGGCCATCGTTGGCGTGCTGGGACTGGTAGGCATGATGCTTAAAAACGGCATTGTGCTCGTAGATGAGATCAGACTACAGCTCGCCACCGGCAAGAACGGACGCCATGCTCTCATCGACTCCGCCCTCTCGCGTCTGCGTCCTGTCGCTATGGCATCCCTCACCACGGTCCTCGGCATGGTTCCGCTGCTTTTCGACGACATGTTCGCCTCCCTTGCCGCTACCATTATGGGCGGCCTCACCATCGGCACCATCATCGTCCTCATCTTCATCCCCGTTCTCTACGCCATCTTCTACAAGATAAAATAATACGTTCAAAAAAAAAACATATATCAATCACACACCAAACACCACATACTACAAAAAAGAGCCAAAAAAGCTAACCAAGGCTCAGCCTCATAAAAAAACTAACGCTGTCCGCTAAAAGTTCTATGAGTGCAAATCATCGTCCGCAATGCCGATAAAAAAGCATTGCGGATTTTTTTTCAAAAAGCGAGCCCCCTTCATACATCATATTCCTTCTTTTTTAGCGGACATCGGTTCCTAAAAACGAAAAAAGATATACTTTTGCCCATGGTTACGTTTGATTTTGTTTCGTCACTACAAAGGTAACCCAAAGGGCTGACATCGTATCTGGTAGTAGCCCTGATTTTATTCTAACGACGAAGGTTTAGCGGACAGTAATAAAATTCAACAATAATTTGGCCAAATCCAACAACGAGGGCGTCGCTCCATGGATGGAACGACGCCCTCGTCTTCTTCATGTTCGACAGCGGAATCCGCTACTTCTCCTTACGTCTGCATGACTTGGGGATACAGCGTTTCACGATCTGCTCGTCGTCGTAGTTGATTTTCGTCGCCTTCGTCAGTTGGCGGCTGGTGAAGAGACGTCCCGTACGACTGTCAATAAAGAGTTGCGAGGCCACCTGCCACTTCCTTCCATCTGCACACACTATCACACCCGCCTCATAAAGCTCGTTGATCAGATAGTGCAACTGGTTAATCTTACCCATCCACACCATCGGCTGTCGGCGACGAAGACCGTGGCCCCGCATACCTAACAGCGCCAACAGAGGGTCTTTCGCCACGCATCCCTCGCAGGGCTCAAGCAGCCCCATCTCCATCAGTCGGTTCTGAAGCGAGCGGATGTCGCCAGCGTCTACCTCTTTCGAAAAGACATGAAAACCTTCTATCCGAGAACATCGCCCTGCCTCTCTCTCAGAGGCAGCCTGAGCATCGCGTCCCGCACATGCCCGAACCGCCTTAGGCACTCCGAACGTCGGATCATCGTTCATAATCTCGTTCTCGTATGCCGTCACAATCTCTCGCGACCGCCGTCGGGTGTCCGTTATTGACTGCAATACCCGCAGTCGCTCCTCTATCATTTGCCTGATCGGATCCACCAAATCCGTCCTAACATTTCCATAGTACTCCATGGCTCCTTGCAGATAGGAAATCTGCTCCGTGATATCACGACCTCCTCTCATCACGTCACGCTGCAACTCCTCCAAATCCTGCGAATAGCTCACACTGTCGCCCTCCTGGTCTACCAGCGAGAGCTGACCCTCAAACATCTCCATCATCCCCTCCGCAACCTTGCCAAAGTTTGTCGTGGCCATTTCAACACCCATTTTGGCCCTCATGGCAAGATGTTTTGCATTGTCGTTATTCATAATACTCAGTTTTAGATTGTTAAAACAATAATCCGTATTCACCTGAAAAACAAATGTAGAGAAAATGTTTCACTGAATAGCGAAAAGTTATCAACATATTAGTAACATGGTAATCAACAATACTCAAACAACTTACAATATTATCAACATGCTCACACCTTTCTCCATTAACACATAATCTCATATCCAACACAATATTAATTCAATAATTGCAAGACACCCACTTGCAGCACCCTTATCACCCATCACATCGTGCCTACCATTACTTTTTTTATCAACCGACACTCAAATCGTGGTTTATACCGCCCCCATTCTCCCGCCATGACAGGACACCGATAGGACCTTCACAGGACAGCTACGCCCAATAAAAACAGCCCACGGCCGTCACACCAATCTCTCGCGTCATTCAGTCCACACACGACCTTTGTATCCTGTACCACACGACACCCACCGCACTCCCCTCGTACAGCCCACACTATCCTCCGCCAGTCCGCAGCCACGGCCTGTATTTTTGCAACCGTAACAAGTCGACAAGTTACAGGTTAAATCAAATCATTTATTCACCTAAAAAAATTTACAACTATGGCAACTTACAAAAAAGGTATCCTCGGAGGTTTCATCGGCAAGGTCGGCACCGTCGTCGGCAGCATGTGGAAAGGTCGCAACGTCATGCGTTCTCTCCCCGCACACGTCAGCAACCCCAACACCCCTGCGCAGCAGGCAGCCCGCGCCCGCTTTGCCCTCGTAGGGCGTTTCGTAGCCACTTGCACAGGGTTCATCAGCGTGGGCTACGCCAACCATGCCACTGACATCACCGCTGGCAACGCCGCCACCCGCGACAACCTTGCCAACGGCTGCGTGCAAGGCACTGGCACCAACGTCTCACTCGACTACACGCAGGTCTCGCTCTCCTCTGGTTCTCACATCAACCCCGCAAGCCCCGCCGCCGTGCAGGGTTCCGGCCAGACCATCGACATCACATGGACCGACAACTCTGGCATCTCGCCCGAAGTGCTGGCCAGCGACGTGGTCATGGCATGCCTCTACAACGCCACGCGCCAAGCCTCTACCTACGATGTCTCCAGCGCCACCCGTCTCGACAGCTCCCTCAGCGTGGCCTATCCCGCCCTTTGGTCTGGCGACGAAGTGCACGTCTATCTCGTCAGCCGAAGCGTCGACGGCTCGCGCGTCTCCCCCACCCTCCATGTGGCCTCCATCACCGTGGCCTGACCCCCATCAAGCTTTAGTTAGCACTCTCCGCTGCAAGCCCCGCCCCTTCCCAGGGAGCGGGGCTTCGTTTTTTCATCTATTATTTAATATTTGTTTGTCCTACGGATTAGAAGTAACAATAAAAAAGTAAAATCATAAAGAAAAAGCGTATATTTGCAAGGTGCATCGTGATACACGATAAAGACGAAACAATCAAAGGAATCAGTCTCTTGACATACAATAACTACATTATAAAACACAAAAAAAAAACATTTATGAAAAACATCAAGTTTTTATTTGCGGCTATGGTCGCATCGGCCATGATGTTCGTTGGCTGCGAAAAAGATGATGACAACAACAGCAGCAACAATAATCAAAACAACAATAACCAAAATACCGAGACGGGTATTCAGTTTACAGAGAGTGCCAACAGCCTTACTGCTACTTTCATATCGTACGACGAAGACCTTAATACAAATGTTGACGCACGCATCGAGGTAGAATTTGATAGCAAAGGCAAGGCCATCTCAGCCATTCTTTATGGCACCTATCCCACCGAGGAACTTGCTCGCCAGGCATATAATCTTGCCATAGCTGACCTTGACGAAGACGACGACCCTTCAGATTATTCTATCTCGGGAAAGACCATCAGCATGAATATGTCCGACATGTTCAAGGGCAAGAGCAAGGCAGAGGTGCGTGCTGCTATCCAGTACATATTTAGCGATGAGGATGACGATGAGGACTAAGGCCTCCTACCTACCTCGCAGAACATAAATTACCGGCGATATCGAAGAGGACAACCTTACTGGCTCCACTCGCTGTGTTCCTACGCCAATTCGCGAATCAACAACCACCGAAAACGGCATCACAATGATAGGCCACAAGTTCTCGGTCGAGATGCAACTCCACGACTATGAAACAAATGGGACCATCAACGATGCCTATGTAGGCACCATCGTCTTCATGCCCCAGTACGGCTCAAGTGCTTTGTCCAAGACTACACGTACTGTCGGACGCTATGCCAACTGCACATCAGAGGTAATCGGCCATTTTGCTTTCGTCAATAACACCCCAACCATCTGATAGTCAGAACGACCTATCCCGACAGAGTCTACTTCACACACACTCAAGACATCGCCAATCTCGACTAATCGAGTTTTTTGAAGACAGACGGCACCACTGCCACCGGTACCCTCTCTCTCTAACCAGTAGCAAGACGGAGAAACGACTGCATGTTTCCCCGTCTTGCTTTTTTATTTACCCATGCAGCATTGTCCGAGCGATACAGCAGTCTGTTGCATGATATGTCAGCAAAAAAATGTAATTTTGCCCCTTGATTATGTACTAATCTATACACTAATCTCTTCACGCTATGAAACGAATACTCAGCCTTGTATTACTTGCCGTGCTGGCCACCGCCCACATCAAGGCGTCCCCTGTAGACCCACAGCGAGCCCTCGCTGTGGCAAGTCATTTTCTCCAGCAACACGGATATAGCACCCCCCTTCTCAAAGACGCCAGTCCTGCCCTCGGCATGTCCTCTGTCTATCTCTTTGTGGCCGACGACGCCTTCGTCATGGTGTCCGCCGACGATGCGGCGCTCCCCATCCTTGGCTATTCGATGCGTGGCACCGTGCAGCCCGACCGCCTCTCGCCCGAGCTGCGTTTCTGGCTCTCGGGCTACGACGAACAGATTGCCACCCTGCGTGCCACAGGTGCAGAGCCCACGGCCGCGGTCAAAGGTGCATGGGCCCGCCTTGAGCAAGACGGCAAAGGCAAAGCCGCCAAAGGCGGCGTAGGGCCGCTGATGGAGACTTCGTGGAACCAGTCGCCCTACTACAACGACCTCTGCCCCTATGACGAGGAGCACAACGAGAACGCCGTAACAGGCTGCATGGCCACCGCTATGGCCCAGGTGATGAACTACTGGCAGTATCCCGCCACGGGCATCGGTTCACACACCTACAACAGCCTCCGTTACGGAGCCCAGAGTGCCGACTTCGGAGCCACTACCTACGACTGGGCACACATGCCTGCAGCCCTCTCGCGCACCAGCTCGCAGGTGGAGATTGACGCAGTAGCCACCTTGATGTATCATTGCGGCGTGGCTGTCAATATGGGCTACGATGTCAGCGCCAACGGTGGCAGCGGTGCCAACAGCAACAACACACGTCCCGCCTTTATCAACTTCTTCGGCTATGACGACGCCAACATGTGGTTCGTCAACAGGACCTCCTTCAGCAGCGACGACGAGTGGACGGAGTATCTCAAAGCCGAGCTGGACCGCGGAAATCCGATGTACTACAGCGGCTGTGGCAGCGGCGACGGCGGATGTCACGCATGGGTGTGTGACGGTTACGATGCCGAGCTGCGTTTCCACATGAACTGGGGCTGGGGCGGCTACGGCGACGGCTTCTACCAGATGGGCAACCTTGCCCCCGGCTCGGCCGGCATTGGCAGCGGCGGAAGCAGCGAGTTCAACAGTTTCAACCACGTCCTCTTCGGCATCGTGCCGCCCGACGGGCTGCGCGTTCCCGTAAACGAGATGGACATGTCGGTCAATGGCGACAGTGTGGCCATCAACATCTACACCTCCAGCAGTCGCCGCGGATGGACCGCCGTGAGCAACAGCGAGTGGGTTGACTTCATCACCTCCAGCGGCTACGGCGAGGGGCTCAAAGGCAAGCTCATCCTGCGTGCCGACACCAACACCACGGGCAGCACGCGCACCGCCACCATCACCATCGAGCAGGGCACCGAGCGTCGCACGGTAACCATCCGCCAATACAGCTGCGGCACCGTGGTGGACTATCCCTACACAGAGAGTTTCGAAGGTCTCACCACCGACTGCTGGCACACCGAGACGGTCGGCGGCACCCACGACTCTGCCTTCACCCTCACCAGCAAAAACGAGGACGTGGCCGAGGGCCGCTATGCGCTCCGTTACACCTACAGCCGCCGTGAGGCCCAGCGCCAGCAGTTCCTCATCAGCCCGCGCCTCGAACTCCCGTCCGACATCACCCTCTCCTTCCAATACAAACGCCTCTGGAACTACAAGGAGCACTTCGTCGTCCTCTACTCCACCACCGACGACGCCCCGGAGAGTTTCATCTATCTCGTAGCCGACGCAGGCATCACGGCCTCCGACTGGAACACCTTCACGGCCATTGTGCCGCAGGAGGCCCGCTACATCGCCATAGTCTATGACAACCGCACCATCGAAGGACGCGAGTGGGTCATCGACCGCATCACCATGACACCCAACGAGGAGCAGATTGTCCCCATAGCCCGCTTTCCCTACGAGCAGTCGTTTGAAGAGGGCATGATGGGATGGACCTCGCTGAGCCGCAACGTGGACAACAACCTCGTGGGTCGCAACCTCAACAACAACGCCCGCTCGCCACAGTATATCTTCCGCTTCATGGGGGCCAAGAAAGTCAATGACTACAACCAGTATCTCGTCTCGCCACGGATGCGCCTCACCGCGCCGGCCACCTTCTCCTTCTTCTATCGCCGCAACGGCAACGGCACCGAGCGATTCCTCGTCATGTACTCCACCACGGGTAGCACGCCCGAATGTTTCGGACCGCTGGGCGACACGGTGGTCGGTGCGCAGTCGGCATGGACAGAACACTCCGTAGCCGTACCCGCCGAGGCACGCTACGTGGCCATCAACTATTGTACCTCGGAAGGCAAATACCTCTACATCGACGACATCACCATCGAGAGCGAGTCGGTAGGCATCGATAACGCCGTGCGTCAGCCGATGAGTGCCACCGTGCAGGGGAACACCATCATCGTGCAGGGCTGTGCCGGACAGACGGTGAGCCTGTTCGACGTGGCTGGACGACTCGTAGCGCAGCAGATGACCTCTTCTGAAAGTGTCCGTTTCGTAGTTCCCGCCCGTGGCGCCTACCTCGTCAAGGCCGGCACCATGAAGCCGCGCAAGGTCATCGTCTTCTAACGCTTTCCGTATAGACTCCTTCCTCGTTCTCCCCCTAAAAAAAACGAACGAAAAGACATCGGACTCATCCTCGCCCTGCCTCATTCACCGCTTCCACCCACTCCAACCACACACACCATGAAACGCATCATCCCCTTTCTATTGTTCCTTATCGGTCTGACCGCCATGCAGGCCGAACGCGTCGACAGCACAACGGCACGCCGCGTAGCACAACAGTTTTGGGCCACCCATGCTCCTAAGCATCTGCAGCAACTGACGCTCATCAACCTCACCGCTGCCTCGGGCTTCGAGGAAGTATATCTCTGGGGATGCGACAGCGGATTCGTCGTGGTGGCCGGCAGCACATTGGTGCGTCCCGTGCTGGCCTATGGCATGGAGGGTGCATTCGACGTAGACAACCGTCCCGTGCAACTTATCGACTGGATGGCAGACTATGCGTCGGTGATGCAGCAGATGGAGCTGGACCATGCCGAGCAGGACAAGGCGGTGGCCGCCGAATGGGAGCGCCTGTTGCGCGGCCACAGCAAGACAGCCAAGCGGGCAGTGCCCCCGCTGGTCAGCACCAAGTGGAACCAAGGCGGTCCCTACAACCTCCTCTGCCCCTACGACAGCGTGCTCAACCGCCGCTCGGTGGCAGGATGCGTAGCCGTGGCCATGGCACAGCTCCTCAAATACTGGAACTATCCCCTCCACGGCAAACGTTCCCACAGCTACAGCCACAACGCCTACGGCCTGCTGGAAGCCGACATGGTCAACACCACCTACGACTGGGACCACATGCCCGACTACCAGTTCAACACCGCCGAAGAACGACAGGCCGTGGCCACCCTCATCTACCACTGCGGGGTGTCGGTCAACATGATCTATACCCCCTACGAGAGCAGTTCCTACACCTGCCAGGCACCACAGAACCACACTAAAGCCATCACCTCCTTTGTCGACTTCTTCGACTATCAACCTACCCTCGAATGCAAATATCGCGAACAGTACAACGACAACGACTGGGCACAGCTGCTGATGAACGAGCTTGACGCCGGACGGCCCATGCTCTATACCGGCACCGACCCCAGCGGCGGCCATGCTTTCGTGGTGGATGGCTATGACGCGGAGACCCTCTTCCACATCAACTGGGGATGGGGCGGAGCCTACGACGGATACTATGCCATGGGAGCCCTTAGCCCTGGCGGCGGCGGTGCTGGCGGCAACGCCACCTACACCTTCAACGGCAACAACTCGGCCATCGTGGGCCTCATCCCCAACGGGGTGCTCAAATGCAGTCCCGACCGTCTCTCCACCGGCAGGGCCGGCGGCACGATGTCCACCTTTGTCAGCAGCAGCCAGCTGCTCGACACCACATGGTATGCCCATTGCGACGCCGACTGGGTGCACATCACCCCCGACTCTGGCGACGCCGACACCACACTCGTCACCATCACCATCGACACCAACCACTCCGACCTCAACCGCTCTACCGTTGTGACCTTCACGCAAGGCCGCGAGACAGCCTATCTCAACATACGACAGAACGAGTGCGGCATCATCGACACCTTCCCCTATGCCGAGGGCTTCGAGGACTCGCTGCTCTGCTGGACCTATGCCAGCATCGACAAGGCCAACATGAACAGCCTCGGCATCGTCTCCTCTAACACCAACGCCCACCGCGGGAATCGCTATTTCTCTATGGGCAGTCCCAACGAGGCCGCACACTACGACCAGTATCTCATCTCGCCCTACATGGAACTCGGCGGACAGGGGACCCTCCAGCTCTACTACCAGCGCAACTACAGCTATCCCGAACAGTTTGAAGTGCTGCTTTCTGACTCCGACGGCAGCCTCGCCTCCTTCGACTCGGTGGCCACCACCATCAATATCACCAAGATGGGATGGAAACGCATCACCGTGCGTATGCCCGCCAAGACCCACTATGTGGCTGTCCACTACTTCTCGGAGCACCAGCGCACCATGGGCATCGACGACATCAGCATCACGGTAGAGACACCACCGGCACCGCCCGTGCAGGGCATCGGAGGCATCGCATCCGACGACATAACGCTGTGGACCGAGGGCCGCACACTACACCTTGACCAAGTGAGCGGACGCCACGTGGCTGTCTACGACATGGCAGGACGCATCATAGCCACCCGCACCTCAGCCTCCCATCACCTCAGCCTGCCGCTCCCCGCCACGGGTGTCTATCTCGTGCGCATAGACGGACTGCCGGCCCGCAAGGTGGTGCTCCGCTTCTAATCCCATCCTCCACCATGTCCGTCGCTCCCCCACTCCAGACCGTTGTCGCAATCGACACACCACCCTTTGCCATCAACCACGACGACAGGCTCCTGCTCCTCGGATCCTGTTTTGCTGACAATATGGGCAGCCGGCTCCAGCAGGCGGGCTTCGACGTGCTCTGCAATCCCTTCGGCACACTCTACAACCCGCTATCCATAGCCACCTGTCTGCTGCGTGCCGCCGCAGGCGATACCATGCACGACGACGACCTCGTCTGTCATGACGGTCTCTGGCACTCGTGGCTCCACCACGGCAGTTTCTCCGCCACAGACCGCGAGGGATGCCTACGGAAGTGCAACCAGTCGCTCGCCACCACAGCCCGGTACTTCCAAGAGTGCTCAACGGTGGTAATAACCCTCGGCACCGCCCACGTCTATGAGCTTTCACAGCAGCCATGCCGCACTGTAGCCAACTGCCACAGGCTGCCAGCCGACACCTTCTGCCGTCGGAGGCTCACCATCGACGAGTGCACCGCAGCCCTCGCCTCACTGCCCCTCCATGGGAAACGGCTCATCATCACCGTGAGTCCCATACGCCACATGGCCGACGGAGCTCACGCCAACCAGCTCAGCAAAGCCACCCTGCTGCTCGCCCAGCAACAATATCTCAACACCATCGACCATCTGCCACAACGCAACCGTCCGTCGGCAGCATACTATTTTCCAGCCTACGAGCTGCTCCTCGACCAGTTGCGCGACTATCGCTTTTACGACCGCGACATGGCGCATCCCTCGCCGCTGGCCGTCGACATCATCTGGCACCACTTTCAGGAAACCTTCTTTGACAGCGTCACCCAAAACAGTTGCCGCCACCACGAGAAATCCATCCGCCAGCAGCAACACAGGCCCATTGCCCAAGGCTGAAAGCCATAGGCCTTGCCGCCGCCCTCGCGACACCAATCTCTACACACCCGCTCTCCAAAAGAATCAAACAACATTTTTCCAAATATCGAAACATCACCCCTATGAAAAAAGTAGCATTAGTCATGGGTGGCTATTCTGACGAGAAAGTCATCTCCATAGCCAGTGGCAAACAGGTCTACGCCTCGTTGGACCGCACGAAATACACCGTCTACCAGATACTCATCGACACCACGGGCTGGCACTACCTGCACGACGACGGCAGCCAAAGCCCTGTCGACAAAAACGACTTCTCCATTGTCGACAACGGACAGCGCATCACCTTCGACCTGGCCTTCATCATCATCCACGGTACTCCGGGCGAGAACGGCATGATGCAGGGCTATTTCGACATGATAGGGCTGCCCTACACCACCTGCGGCTTCTACACCTCGGCACTCACCTTCAACAAGGGGTACTGCAACCCCGTGGTGCGGAGTTTCGGCGTAGTCAGCGTGGCCGAGTCGGTGGTACTCCTCGCCGGCCAAAACATCGATGAAGAGGACCTCATCGCCAAGCTGGGCCTGCCCCTCTTCGTCAAACCCGCCTCGGGAGGTAGCAGCGTAGCCACCACCAAGGTCAAGAGTCGCGAACAGTTGCGGCCTGCCATCGAATGGGCTTTCGAGAAAGACAACGCCGTCATGGTGGAACAATTCATCAGCGGGCGCGAGATTGACTGCGGCGTGATACGTGCCAACGGACAGCTACACGTCTTCCCTGTAACGGAACTGGTGCCCAAAGGCGGCCACGAATTTTTCGACTACGAAGCCAAATACAACGGTTTTGCCGACGAACTCACCCCCGCCCCCATCGACGACAGCATCTCGCAGCACATACAACAGGTGTCCGCCCAGCTCTACGACCTCCTCAACTGCCGCGGCATGGTGCGCTTCGACTTCATCTACAACACCGACCATGGTGAACTATTCTTCCTCGAAGTGAACACCATCCCTGGCCAGAGTGCCGAAAGCATCGTCCCCAAACAGGCCCGCTGCGTAGGCATCAGCACATCAGAGCTCTACGACATGATTATCGACTGCGCACAATAAGGGATGATGGGGAAAACATGCCATCACGCAAGCATCAACCGATCTACGAAAGGGGACACCGCTTGGCCTACAGCACCACCGACCCTATGCTACATTTTCGACTGTATGTTTTTGACGCCCGCAATTCACGACCGACGCAATACTGATAATAACCGATGACTTGGTCCCTTCGTTAAGGGGCCCAATTCCTGTCGGTGCGCAACCGACGCAATATTACCCATAGCCAACGGGCAGCCTGCGAAATGCAAAGGCTGCCCGTTGGCTTTTGTTTTTTCCAAAAAATCGTTCATTAGAAATGCTATGACCCGTGACCAGTTTGATATCTCATAACGATCAATCCATTGCATAGTTATTATTCTAACTGCGGCTATTAGATAAATGATTCACGTAAAAGTTGCTATCTATCAAGTAGGACGTTGGACACGAAGTGACCATCCAAAAGACCGATTAGTGATAAAAGGTCTTGAAGCAAATATGGATGCAAGACTACAAGAAAAAGATGAAAGGCAAACTGCCTTTTAGTGAGAAAACGTCAGTAGGACCAAACTGGTATCCTTCATGAGAATGTTCAATACACTCTTGAAAAAGAGGACAGGGAACCACCTAGCATAGCATAACATACTATCTACCAATACTATGCTATAAAACACCTTACATAATAACGGTAGTAAAAAGTATGGCTTATTGCTATAGAAAACGCATACTTTACACTTCTTTTGCTCGCGGGCTTGACAAAACCAACATGATTCGGGAATAATCTTAATTATTGTATGATTATACCTTCAGCTACCAACTGGGCAAGGGATTGTTTCAATGCCGTTGTGTCAGGCTCTGCCGCAGGGTCGTCAAGGATTTTAGCGTGACGATGATAGCCGTATTTTTGAAATTCGTTGACGTAAACCAATCTGTTACAACTTTTGTAAAAACGAAAATGACCGCACACGGAAAAACCTTCTGTACGAAGCACAGAAGTATACCATCGGCTGTCCATCACCCGAACTCCCGAGAGCGTATTGTTGACAATCTTATCTCCGATTATTTCACTTTTTTTTCGCTGCCTACCCTGCACCATATCGAGTTCAACTTTAGCATAGTGTTTAAAAATCAAAAAACCAAGAAACTGGTCAACAAAACGCTCAGTATCGGCATATTCTTCCGCATTGGTTCCGAACATTGGCGAGAGGAGAACCATTTCGAATCGGTAGCCATGTTCGTCATTTTTCTTGAAAATCAGGCTTCCGAGATAAACCACCATGCCTCGTTTGCCTTTCTCTTGACGTACTGTTTGGAACAGTGATAGCAAGTAGTTGTCACGATAAGGACCTTCTTTCATTTGGTATCCAACATAAGTAGACCCACCAACCATAATCATACAGTTTTCAAAAAGTTTTTCAAGTTCAATGCCTTTTGAAAGTTTGCGAAAAGCGTTTGCACTTCTGTTAAAAGCGTCCACATACTGCTGGGTCAGGACATATGCGTTTTTACCACAATAAGGGAGTACAGAATCGGAAAGGGTATAGCGTAACATTGACAAGGCAGCATCATATGCGTCGGGGTCATACTGCCAAACTGTTGCATCCTCACTACGAATAATCACCTCGCACCTGCTACGTTGTGGCACATCTTTACCGACTAACGATAGTAACGGGTATTTTTCATAAGTTATAACCATTTTCTACATTTAATATGAAAGTAATGGAATACATATAATAAATCCTAACCCTAACCCAATAGCGTATCCAAGTAGATAATTGGCCGCATCGTCATCAAATGTTGACACTTGATCATTTTCAATATAATTGAGAGCATTCGTAATCCCATACGCCCCACATATACGACTATAATCCTGTGTATCAGAGCAATCACAACGCGTAATGCTGACATTCGACACATATATTCCATCTCGATCATCTCTTCTGCATTTATATTTCACTTGATAACTCGCAGTATTGTTTTTGTCATCTATAAACCGATATGTGTCATACCAATAGTAATCATTGTCCATAGCTGATCCATATCCATAATCAGTGCTATATGAAATGGAGGAAACATAAACTTCATTTTTTTCGTCATGCGTTTTTCCAGAAAGTTTATATCCCATAGAAAACAAATTGCTATTAATCTTGTCAATTTCTCCTAAATAGTTTGATGTAGAGATAGTCTGCATTGTTGTAGTACAACTCGTCAAGGCAATTGGTACAATGACAACCAAATATAAAAGAAGTCTCTTCATATTGTTAATTCGCTGTTGCTAATAAATAAAAATAATGAGCAAAGATACACTTTTTATCAGACAGCTATGTATGGACCGTCATCAAACCTCGCTGAAAACATAATAATCAAGATAATAAATCTCATTTAGGAATACGATAATAATGGTAATGGACAGTACTTACACACTCATCTTATAGAATTTTATTCTCCATTTTTTGTGCGCTTCGACTTCATCTACAACACCGACCATGGTGAACTATTCTTCCTCGAAGTGAACACCATCCCTGGCCAGAGTGCCGAAAGCATCGTCTCCAAACAGGCCCGCTGCGTAGGCATTAGCACATCAGAGCTCTACGACATGATTATCGGGATGAAACGAATGCATTAGTTTCTGAAAACTCTAACATCTAACGATGATGAGAGAAAGTCAACAAAGGGTTTTTATTTCATCTTCAGAATCAGATGTCTGCTAAAAAAAATGGTTGAGAACAACCGCCTGAAAAAAAAGTCCGCAATGTCTGTTTATCGGCAATGAGGGCTCATTTCTCACCACATTTTGCCGGTTTTTTTATTTGGGAAATTAGAAATCTTAGTTCCTCCAATGTCGATAATTGAGAGGCAGATGATCAAAACATCGAGTCAATCTTGCCTTCGTTCATATCTGGTTCAAGCCAGTTTTTCTTCAAGGAACTTGCGGAGGACGATGGGCGAGACGTCGTGGTAGACCTCGCCATCGAAGGCGTAGGAGATGGCCCCCGTCTCTTCGCTGACCACGACGGCCACCACGTCGAGCTGTTCGGTAACGCCGATGGCGCTACGGTGACGCAGGCCGAGGTTGGGGTCCACGTCGGTACGGTCGGTTACGGGCAGGATGCAACGTGCCGCCAAGACAGTATTGGCACTGACGAGGACGGCGCCATCGTGGAGGGGTGAGTTTTTGAAGAAGAGGGTTTCGAGGAGTGCCGAGGAGACGACGGCATCGATGCGTTCGCCGGTGGCGATGATGTCGTCGAGCGAGTTTTCGCGCTTGAAGATGATAAGTGCTCCCGTCTTGGTGGCAGACATGTGCATGCAGGCCTGGATGTAGGGATCGAGGTTGGTTTTAGCCCTCGGCATGTCGGCACCACGGGCAAAGAGGCGTTTCACCATGCGCAGACGCAGCTCGGGCGAGGCCTTGGTGCCCAGCATAAGGAGGAATTTGCGTATCTCGGGCTGGAAGACTACAACGATGGCCAGCAAGCCGGCGCCCATGATGGCACCGAGGATCTCGGACGAGAGGCGCATGCCCAGCAAATCGACCACGCGCCAAAGGACGTAGAGGGCCACAATGGTCCAGAAGATACGCATCACATTGGTGCCACGGGCCAGCCGGTAGCATTCGTAGAGGAGGAATGCCACAAGGAGGATGTCAAGGATGTCGACAAAACGGATACGCGGCAGGCCTTGGATGAAGAGCAAAAGATGGGTCATGACTTACGAAGATGGTGATTGGATAAGAAGGGATGAGGCAAGGGGAGCATGTATTGAGATATTGGCGGAAGGGAGGCGTGGTGGCAAAAGAGGGCTATTAGACATCGTCGGCAGCGAGGATGTGGGAACAGAGAGTTATGGCCTCGCGAGCCTGGCGAGGGTCGTGGACGCGCAACATACGGGCGCCTTGCATGAGGGCGGCAGTGTTGAGAACGGTGGTGCCGTTGAGTGCCTGCTGCGGGGTGGTGTCGAGCGCGTTGTAAATCATCCTTTTGCGGCTGATGCCCACGAGTACAGGCTCGGTAAACGTGGTGCAGAGCTGGTCGAGATGACGAAGGAGGAGGTAGTTGTGTTGCTGGGTCTTAGCGAATCCGAAGCCGGGGTCGAGGATGACATCGGCCACGCCGAGACGGTAGAGGGTGTCGAGTTTCTCAGAGAAGTAGTGCTGGAGGTCGCGGAGGAGGTCGTCGTAGTGGGCAAGTTGCTGCATCTGAGAGGGAAGTCCGCGGGTGTGGCTAAGCACGTAAGGCACTCGGAGGGAAGCCACGGTGGCAAACATCTGCGGGTCGAACTGACCACCGCTGATGTCGTTGATGATGTCGGCTCCAGCCTCGACGGCGGCGGCGGCAGGACGGGAGTAGCAAGTGTCGACAGAAAGTATAGTATCGTCGGGCAATTCGCTGCGCAGGAGACGCATCACGGCAGAAAGCCGTTGGGCCTCGACATCGGGCTCGAGGAGGTGTGCACCGGGGCGCGACGAGACGACGCCGACATCGAGGATGTCGGCCCCTTCGTCAAGGAGATGGCGTGCATGGGAAAGATAGGCTTCGGGCGTGGTGTGGGTACCGCCATCGAAGAACGAGTCGGGCGTGACGTTGAGGATGCCCATCACGCTGGGACGGTCGTAGGAGATGATGTTTTTACGACAATTGAGCGAGAATGGAGAAAAAAATGTACTTTTGTTCATTGCCTTATCCTATCCTGCTACATCTATCATCCTGTCTATCAGACTGTGAGAGAATGTAGGCAGCTGTTATTGGTATTGTGCAAATATATAAAAAATAAGTACAAAAGACAGAGTCAAAGACCACCATGGCATCGACCGAACAGGAATTCCAGCAAGAGATAGCCGCCTGCCGCGGCATTTTCGAGAAAAAGACACGCGACTACGGCACGTCGTGGCGCATCATGCGGCTGCCATCGCTCACCGACCAGATCTTTATCAAGGCCAACCGCATCCGCAGCATCGAGGAGAGTGGCGAGCAACGTGTGGCTGAGGGGACGAGAGCCGAGTTTGTGGCCATCGTCAACTATGCCGCCATGGCGCTGATGCAAATAGAGCTGGGCACCGACGGACGCCAGGAGCTGCCACTGCAAGAAGCCCTCGCACTCTACGACAAGCATGTGCAAGGGTCCACGGCCCTCATGCTCAACAAGAATCACGACTACGGCGAGGCCTGGCGGCACATGCGCATCAGCTCTATGGTAGACCTGATACTGATGAAGATCAACCGCATCAAGCAGATTGAAGACAACCACGGGCGCACGCTCATCTCGGAGGGCGTAGATGCCGGATATATGGACATCATGAACTATGCGCTCTTCTGCCTGATTCGCATGACGGAAGACGAGGCTCGATAACGATGGCCGACTTGGCGAAGGACAGTAAGCCAACAGGACAACGACGACGGCAACAGCCAATTCAAAGAAGGCAGGCCAGAAACTGACAAAAGGATAAACCACAAACAAACATACAATCATGAAAGACACCAAAACCACCTACACCCTCAACGTCATTGCTCGCTGGATTGTGGGCCTCGTGTTTCTCTTCTCCAGCTTTGTGAAAGGCGTAGACCCCATGGGTACAGCCTACAAGATAGAAGAATATTTTGCCGCATGGAGCGGGAGCCTCATCTCCTTCCAAGGCCTGATCCCCATGGCCACGTTTATCGCCATGGCACTCATCATCTGCGAGTTTCTGGTTGGCGTACTGATGATTACCGGAGCCTTCCGTCGGCTGGGTGCCTGGCTACTGGCAGCCATGATGGCCTTCTTCACCTTCAGTACCGCCCTCGATGCCTTCAGCACCACCTACGGCATCAACGACTGCGGATGCTTTGGCGACGCCGTGAAGCTGACACCGCTACAGACATTCTTGAAAAACATAGTGCTCGACATCCCCACCATTTGGATCGTGCTGACACGCAACGTGCGCCGTCGTAACCGCATAATGCGCGACAGCATCATCACCCTCGCAGCCATCGTGGCCATGCTGATCTTCGGCCTCTACAATATCAACAACGAGCCCTGCATCGACTTCCGCCCGTGGAAGGTGGGCAACAAGATGATGAACACCGACCCCACACTGCAGGCCGAGAGCTTCGCCACCTATCAGAACAAGGCCACCGGCGAGACCATAGAACTCTCGAACAAAGAACTCATGGAACGTTACACAGCGGAGAGCGACTTTGACGAGAAATGGGAATGGGTGTCGAGCCGCGTGAGCGACCCCCACGAGATTCATGCCGACGGCTTTTCGATGCTCGATGCTGACAACAACGATATGGCCGTGGATATCATCGAGTCGCCCGACACGCTGCTCATCGTGACCCTCCACCACCTCGCCAAAATCAACGACCGCGGCATCGCGGCCATGAAGCAAGCCTACGACCTGGCCAACCGCCACAACTACTACATGGTGGTGCTCACCGCCGCCCTGCCCGAGGAGGCCGACGCTTTCAAGGATGCCCACGACATGAGCGACATCGAGTGGTACTTTGCTGACGAGAAAGCCATAGAGACCATGCTACGCTCCAATCCGGGCTTCCTTCTCATGCAGGATGCCGTAGTGCTCGGCAAATGGCATTACCGCAACATCGACAAGATGGCCAATAGCCTCTGACGAGGCGAAAGGCCTGAACACTCGGCATGAATCCTCACACCGAGTGCAAAAAATAAACACGTATAATTCGAATAGCACAAACACATTTCTCCAAAAAGAGTACGCCCAATAGTACGATTATCACATAACTTCCCAACCACACCACAACGCTAATTCATCAAAAACCAACCCCATGTTACAACGCATCCAAACCGTCTATCTCATCCTCGCCGTGTGTGCACTGGCCCTCTGCCTATTCTTCCCCATAGCACGCTATGCAGCACCCATACAGAGCACCCAGCAGACCGTGGTGGCCGAGCTGAATCTCTTCCCAAAGACCGCTGTGGCGGCTGGCGAGGATTACAGCCAAGGAGCCGCTACCATCGTGGCGCCGCAGAAAGGATTTATCAAGACATGGCCCCTCGTGGTACTGCTCTTTGCCTGCATGGCTATTGCCGCCACCAGCATCATGCTCTATCACAACCGCGTGCTGCAGATGCGCATCGTGGCCGTAAGTTTGCTGCTGGGGGCCGTCTACGTGTTCCTCATCTTCATCTGGGCCGTTGATGCTTATGGCAAAGCCTTCACCACACCCTATGGTGCCGACGCCCCGTCGGTGACCTATGCCCTCGGCACATGGGCTCCTGTTGCTGCCCTCCTGCTGCTTTTCCTCGCCCAGAGGGCCATACGCAAGGACGAAGAAAAAGTGCGTGCCGCCGACCGCCTGCGATAGTCCGTCACTCACCATCCACTCCAATCAAGCACCATATTCAATTGAATACCAACAATTCCACATCAGCCACAAACGCCACAACAGGCTGCGACAAATTGACATACGACCTATGCCATATTGACCAGCTCGCCGAAGCGGCATCTCTCTTGCTTTCCTCATTCAGAGAGGAGCGATTCTTTGCGTTCTTTGGCAGTATGGGCGTGGGCAAGACAACCCTCATCAAGGAGATATGCCACCAGCTGGGCGTCGAAGACAACGTGTGCAGTCCCACATTCGCCATCGTCAACCAGTATAGCGATGCTACGGGACACCCCGTCTACCACTTCGATTTCTACCGGCTGAAGAACCTTGACGAGGCTTATGACATAGGCTATGAGGAGTATTTTTACTCGGGCGAGTATTGTTTTACCGAGTGGACCGAGAAAATAGAATCACTGCTGCCGGACCGCTATGTACGCATCGAGATTGACGAGCACGACGGTCGCCGACACATCGAAGCCCACATCGTCGACACCTCGACACCCGACACACACAACGCATAGAGCACTTCTGACAGCGCCACACACGACAACACATCATAGACCTCGCACACCACACACCCCAACGCCTCACGCAAATCCTCACCCCAAAACCTTTACACCATTCACACTCACACCTATCCCCATTCATGAAAGAATCAGAAATACTGGCACGCCTTGCCGCCCAAGCCCTTGACGATAAGAAGGGCACCGACATCGTCATCCTTGACCTCAGAGACATTGCCTCGGCTCCTGCCGAGTTTTTCGTCATTGCCTCGGGCAACGTGCCGTCGCACGTCAGCGCCATGAGCGATGCCGTTCACGAAGTAGTCAAGAAGGCCACGGGCCTCAACCCCTCCAAGGTGGAAGGCTACCAAAATGCCGAATGGATCCTGATGGACTATTTCGACGTGGTGGTACACATCTTCCAAAAAGAGAAACGCGACTTCTACAGGCTGGACCAGCTATGGGACGATGGCAAGCACATCGAGCTGGCCTCTAAACAATAGGCGCACCACCACACTGCTCACCCTTCAGCTCCGACGCTGCCACACGAGCCCAATTCCCAAAAGAAACCCCATCCAACAGGACCATACCTCTCGCTCCATTTCCATCAGCAAGAGACACGACCTCACCCACAACCCTCATCCACAACAACCGCTCCCAAAAACAAAAACACCCACCCATGGCCAACATTCCCAACAATCAGCCTCCCCAACAGCCTAAGCCCTCACGACCTAAGGGGTCCGTCATCATGTATGTCATCTATGCCGTCATCATCATAGGGTTGGGCAGCATGCTACTCTCTGGCAACAATGCCAGCCAGAAAGAGATAGACTGGGAGAAATTCTCGACCATCATACGCCACAAGGACTACGAAAAGATAGTAGTAGTCAACGAAGAATATGCCGAGGTGTACATCAGCGACGAGGCACTACGGCGCGACACCACCTATCGCGAGCTCTACGGACGCACCTTCACAGGCCAACGTACCACCGAACGCGGTTTCTACCGCTACAACAGCGTGGGATCGCTCGAACATTTCGACCGCGAACTGGAACGCATAGAATCCGAAACTGGCGAGCACGTCGGATACAGTATCGAGCGTCGCTCCAGTGCATGGCGCGAGATACTGGTCATCTTCGGTCCCTTCCTCATCCTTATTCTCTTCTTCGTATTCATGAACCGTGCCTCGGCCCGCCAGATGGGCGGCGGAGGAGGCATCTTCGGTGTGGGCAAGTCGCGGGCCAAAGTCTACGACGGCAAGACGCCGACCAACATCACCTTCAAAGACGTGGCCGGCCTGGCAGGCGCCAAGGAAGAGGTCATGGAGGTGGTGGACTTTCTGAAAAATCCGAAACGGTACACCGACCTCGGCGGCAAGATACCCAAGGGCGTACTCCTCGTAGGACCTCCAGGTACTGGCAAGACGCTGCTGGCCAAAGCGGTGGCCGGCGAGGCCAACGTGCCTTTCTTCTCGCTCTCGGGCAGCGACTTTGTGGAGATGTTCGTGGGCGTAGGTGCATCGCGAGTGCGCGACCTCTTCGAAGAGGCCAAGAAGAAATCGCCCTGCATTATCTTCATCGACGAGATTGACGCAGTGGGACGCGCCCGCGGACGCAGCGGGCTGAGCAACGCCAACGACGAACGTGAGAACACCCTCAACCAGCTCCTCACCGAGATGGACGGATTCAGCAGCGGCACCAACATCATTGTCATGGCTGCCACCAACCGTGCCGACGTGCTCGACAAGGCCCTGCTCCGCGCCGGCCGCTTCGACCGCCAGATTTATGTCGAACTGCCCGACCTCGAGGAACGCAAGGCCATCTTCAAGGTCCACATGCGCGGACTCAAGATTTGCAAAGAGGGCGAAGGCAAAATCAGTCGCAGTTTTCTCGCCAAGCAGACCCCGGGATTCTCGGGAGCCGACATCGCCAATGTCTGCAACGAAGCCGCCCTCGTAGCCGCCCGCAAAGGCAAGAACAAGATAGAACGGCAGGATTTCCTCGACGCCATAGACCGCATCGTTGGCGGCCTCGAAAAACGCACCAAGGTGCTCTCCGACCAAGAGAAACACACCGTAGCCCACCACGAGTCCGGCCATGCCGCCGTGAGCTGGCTGCTGCGATGGGCCAGTCCTCTGGTGAAGGTAACCATAGTGCCACGCGGCAAGGCCCTCGGTGCCGCATGGTATCTGCCCGAAGAGCGGCAAATCACCACATACGAACAGATGTTCGACGAGATGACCTCGCTCATGGCCGGACGTGCCTCCGAAGAGGTTTTCTATGGCAAGATCAGTACCGGTGCCCTCAACGACATAGAGCGTGCCACTAAGATGGCATTCTCCATGGTGGCCTACTACGGCATGAGCAAGGAAGTGGGCAACATCAGCTACTACGACTCCACCGGGCAGTCCGACTTCAACTTCACCAAGCCTTTCAGCGAAGAGACCAACGAGAAAATTGATGCCGAAGTGCGCCGCATGGTCGAAGAGGCCTACCAACGTGCACTCTCCATCATCCGCGACCACCGCGACCAACTTGACCAACTCGCCACCCAGCTATACGAAAAAGAGGTGCTCTTCCGCGAGGACTTGGAGCGCATCTTCGGCCCACGCCCGTGGGAAGAAGACCGACGCAAGGACCTCGACCGCAAACCCACCACTTCGGACAGTGTCCCCAAGCCATCTGATAAACAAGAGACACCAATTATTCCAGAACATCCGGATAAATCTGACAATCAGGAAATGCCAGATGATGCAGAAGAAAAGAATAGTCTGGAAATCCCCAATAATGCAGAAAAAACAGATAATCCGGAATAACACAGTTTTTTTTGCCCCTTCCCAAAAAACACATGCAATGAAAACCTTCTGGACCCGTACCCTCTCAGCCTCCATCTATGCCCTACTTTTCGTAGGCAGCATCTATGCCGACCGGCTGACGGGCAGTCCCCTATGGGGTGCCATCATCTTCGCAGCGTTCATGCTCTTCGTCGCCGAGGGATGCACCTTTGAGTACTATCGCATCGTGGCCCGTCAAGGAGTGCATCCAATGCGAACCATGGGTTATTTTTTGTCGGCCATGGTGTGCATCGGATTCGCCCTGTCGGCTTATGGCATGCTACGTCCGGCCTTGCTGGTCATGCTCCTCGCCCTGCCGATGCTCCTCATTCTCCAGTTGTGGCATCACTCCGAACAGCCCTTTGCCGACGCTGCCCACACCCTTCTTCCCGCCATTTATGCAGCACTGCCGCTGGGTCTTATGCCACTGCTCCACAGCCGCTGGAACGTGATGATGATGGTGCTCATCCTTGTGTGGCTCAACGACTCGTTTGCCTATATGGGAGGCTCGCTCTTGGGTCGCCACAAGATGTGGCCCCGCCACTCGCCAGGCAAGACATGGGAGGGCACAGCCATCGGAGTGGCAGGCACCATAGCCACGGCACTGCTGGTGGGACCGCTGTTCGACACAGGACTGATGTGGTACGACTGGTGTGTCGTCGGCCTGCTATGCAGCATAGTTGGCACGCTGGGCGACCTCGCCGAGTCGATGCTCAAACGCTCTGTGGGTCTCAAGGACAGCGGCAACATCATGCCCGGACATGGCGGTTTTCTTGACCGTTTCGACAGTCTTTTGATTATTACACCCTTTGTTGCCGCCTACCTGATGATAAGATTTTAGAAAACGAAAAAAAACGAAAGTACCCGGATTGGAGTCGACAGGGTTCTTAGACAAAACAATCTTCGTCCGCATCACGGAATCACAATCCAAATAAACCATTCAGTACAAGCATATTCCGCAAGGACATCGGGGCATCCAGCCTCATTGAGCCATTATTATTTGCATACCTCTTAAAACCAGATTAAAATGTATTTCCACCGCGAAGGGCGCCGCATCATTTTCGTCACGCTGGCCATAGTGCTGGCCATCTATGCGGCCATGATATTCTGCGTCGACAATTGGACATTCTTCCACGGTCTGTTCATGGTCATCCTGCTATTGTCATGGGCCGCCGTGTCGCTCTTCTTCCGCATCCCGCGTCGCGTATTCACCAACGATCCCGACCAGCTCATAGCTCCTGCCGACGGCACCATCGTGGCCATCGAGGAGGTGATGGAGAAGGAGTATATCAAGGAAGAATGTATGATGATCAGCATTTTCATGAGCGGCACCGACGTGCATGTCAACCGCTATCCATGCGACGGCGTGGTGGAATATGCCAAATACCATCGGGGCAACTATTTTGTGGCCTCTTACCCCAAGAGCAGCGACCTCAACGAACGCACCACCGTGGGGCTGAAGCTCAAGAACGGACAGAAGATTGTGCTCCGTCAGGTGGCAGGCACCATGGCACGCCGCATCGTGTGCTACGCTCATGAGAACGAGCAGGTGTGCCAAAACCAAGAGATGGGATTCATCAAGTTCGGCTCGCGGGTAGACATTTTCGTACCCAAGACTTTCCAAATCAATGTCGACCTGCAAGACAAGGTACGCAACGCCATGACGCCCATAGCATTGATTGCCCCACCCAAGCATCAGGAATAGCCACAGGTTCCGCCACATACGCCTGCGGCGGACATCTTCTTCAAACCCCATCATGACGACCATCGCCGACCAGATTATCTACGAGGACAACCACCTCATAGCCCTCAACAAGAAGGCGGGCCAGATAGTGCAAGGCGACAAGACGGGCGACCGACCGCTGTGCGACCTCGTCAAAGACCTGCTCAAAGAGCGCGACCACAAGACGGGCAATGTCTTCTGCGGCGTGGTGCACCGGCTGGACCGTCCCGTGAGCGGCGTAGTGGTCTTCGCCAAGACAAGCAAGGCGCTGGCACGCATGAACGCCTTGGTGCAGAGCCGAGAGTTCCACAAAACCTATTGGGCCATCACCCGACAGATGCCACCGCAGCCCGAGGGCACGCTGCACGACTGGCTGGTGCGCAACGAGCGACAGAACAAGTCGTATGTGGTCGGTCCTGACACGGACGGCGCCAAGGAAGCCCGCCTCGACTATCGCATCCTCGCCACTTCGCGCGGCGGCTATCACCTGCTCGAAATAGAGCTCCACACCGGACGGCACCACCAAATACGCTGCCAACTATCCCACATGGGATGTCCCATCCGCGGCGACCTCAAATACGGTGCACCTCGCTCCAACCCCGACGGCAACATCTCGCTCCATGCACGTCGGCTTTCTTTTATCCATCCCGTCAGCCAGCAGGCCATCGAGTTGTACGCGCCGTGGTCCGAAGCCGACATATTCGATTTGCCATGAAAAACATCGTTTCGCTCTTCCTACTCGCCGTATGCACCATAGCATCCATACAAGGCCAGCAGCTCAAGACAGTGGAGAACAGCTTGCGGCAGGCTGTCATCTCGTTTGAGAGTGCCGCCCCCGTGGTCTCTACAGTGAACCTCGGAGGCACGCTTTACGACAGGGTGTCCATCCCGCAATGCGGCACCAGTCAGCAGGCTGGACAACCACAGCTGCCAGTCTATCGAAGACTGATCGAGATACCCGTATGCGACAGCATCGAGGTGGTCGTCACCCAATGCGACCGCCAAACGCTCAGCGCTGCCGACCTTGGCATCTCTCATCCGCTGATACCCATCCAGCCTCACCGACGCAAGAACGACACCGTGCAGCACCTCGTCATCGACGCCGCGGCCCTCGTTGCCGACACGTTCTTTGGCTCCACCCTTGTCAGCATCGAGCCTCTCGGCATAGCACGCAGCCGGCGCCTAGCGCTCCTCTCCATAGCACCTCTCGCCTACAACCCTGCCCGACAGCAGTTTTTCTTTACCAAACATGCCGACATCGTGCTGCGCTACCATAACGCCGACAGCAAAGCCACCCAGCTACTCGCCAACCATCAGTCTGTAGCCATGCCGGCACCCCAAGGACTCATACCGCTGACCGTCAAGGCTTCCAAAGCCTCACGGCAGGCACCGCTGCGCTACGTCGTCATCGCTCATCCCATGTATCGGGGCCTCTTCGACGACTTCGCCAACTGGAAACGCCGCCAAGGTTTCGAGACCGACGTGGTCTATCTTGACGACCCCGAGGTAGGCGTCACTCGCGAGTCCATTCGTGCCTATCTCAAACGGCAGTATACCAGTGCCACCGCCACACGCCCCGCGCCATCCTATGTGCTGCTGGCTGGCGAATACGGACAGTTGCAACCATTCTTCACCCGCGTGACGGACAACACCATCACCGGCGACATAGCCCACATCACCGACCTCTACTTTTTCACATGGACCGACGACAACCTGCCGGACTGTCTCTACGGGAGGCTCTCGGCCAGTACGCCCGAGCTGATGCGCAACCAGATTGACAAGATCCTCTACTACGAACAGTATTCCTTTGACGACCCCTCCTATCTGGGCCGTGCCATCCTCACCGCCGGCTATGACGGCAAGACCGCCGGCGACTACGCCTATACCAACTGCGACCCCTCCATGGATTACGCTGCGTCCAACTATATCACCGCCGCCAACGGCTATCACACTGTCTACTACTACAAGAACAACACCACCCTCGTCCCCACGGGCGTAACCGTCAGCGGCAGCAGCCATACCACTGATGCCCAATCGACACTCCTGCGCCACTACAGCGAGGGAGCCGGCTGGATCAACTACTCGGGTCATGGCACCGAACGAGGCTGGTCTGGCCCCCAGTTCAACGTCAACCAGGTGGCCTCCATGGCCAACTATGACAAGCCGTCGGTCATGATAGGCAACTGCTGCCTCACCAACCGTTTCAGCACCTCCACCTGCTTTGGCGAGGCGCTTCTGCAACGCGGCAACCGAGCCGGCGCAGCGGCCTACATAGGTGCCAGCAACTCTACCTTTTGGGACGATGACTTCTACTGGAGCGTGGGATTCCGCAACGCCATCTCGCCCGAGATGCACGTCCCGACGGCACGCTACGATGCGAACCATGTCGGCATGTACGACCGTCTCTTCCATCAGCACGGCGAACCCTCCGGCATCCATGCTACCAGCATGGGCGCCATGATTCAGGCCGGCGATATGGCTGTCATGTCCGAAGGCCTTGCGGACTACAGCCTTTACTATTGGGAAATCTACCACCTCCTCGGCGACCCGTCGATGCAGCCATGGCTTGGCGAGGCTCAGCCCCTCAACATGCAGGTGTCATCTCCCGTGAGCCGCAGCACGGGTACCGTGGTGGTCATCACCGAACCCTTTGCTCGCATCGCACTCACCACCGACGACAACCAGCTCGTCGACGCTGTCTTCGCCGACGCCGAAGGCTCTGCCATCCTCCATTTCGACCCCTACATGGCCGACTCCGTGCTCCACGTTACCGGTACAGCACAGAACCGCATCCCCGCACAAAACCTCCTCTCCCTCAGCAATGACGCCGCTATCCACCTTGGAATCACCTCCTTGCAAGTAAATCGCTGCATCGCCGGCGACACCGCCTCTCTCTCCTTCGGCCTTGTCAACCTCAGCACCGACACACTCCGCTATATCAACTACCTCCTCAGGGGCGACCCACAGCTTATCACCCCCCTCCACACCAACGAATACATCCATCAACTCGCCCCCGCCCACTCCTCGCAGCAGTCCATGGTGTGCCACACACTGATAGCCCCTTCCGTTGCCGACCAAACAGAGATTGTTGCCTCTCTGCAGTTCATCGCCGACACCCTCGTCGTCCGCCTCCCTGTCCGGATGATTGTGCAGGCCCCCGTCCTCAGCATAACACGCATCGACACCCGCGGCACTGTGGCCCCAGGTGCTGCCATAGATGTCCTTCTGACCATCGCCAACCACGGCCATGCCACCTCCCGTCCCTTCTCTTGTTCCATCACACAGCCTTTCGGACTCGCCCACAGCTCGGACCAACAGACCGTCGATGCACTTGCGCCCGACAGCAGTGCCACCATCCGTTTTTCTATCACCCTCGACAGTCTCTGCCTCCGCCTCCGCGAGCTGCCGCTCCTGCTGACGGCCCACTTCGGCACCCATGATATTGAGCTGCCCACCATCATGCCCTTCTACAGCGACGACTTCTCCACAGCCGACTTCTCACGCCTCGCATGGCGTAACACTGCCGAATACCCGTGGCAGATCAGCTCCTCTGCGGCTCTCAGCGGGGCCTATGCCGCATGCTCCTTCCGGCCTCTCGCCAACGGGCAGAGTTCCTCGCTCGCCCTCTCTTTCCGAAGCCTCGGCACCGACAGCGTCAGCTTCTACTACCGCGTAGCCAGCGAGCCCGACAACGACCTCTTTATCGCTACCCTCGACGACATCACACTCCTCAATGCCTCTGGCCATACAGGACTATGGCAACACCTCTCGGCACCCGTCGACTCGGGGTCCCACACTCTGGTCTTTACCTATCAGAAGGACATGAGCCGCTCCGTCGACAGCGACTGCGTATGGCTTGATGCCCTGCGGCTACCCGATACGACCAGCCTTGTAACCCATTTCTATGCCGATACCGTATGTCGCGACGAGCCCTACCCCTTCTTCGACCAGCAAGCCGACACACGTCAAGCCGGTGTTCAGCTACTCTCCCACATCAATGGCGACACACTGACACTCCTACGCCTCTCCGTCGTAGCCAGTCCAGCCCTCGCCATCACGGTCAGCGATAGTGCGGTACTCCCCGGCCAGTCGGCATTTCTCACTGCTACGGGAGCCGTATCATATAGATGGAACACTGGCGATACCACCCCCTCCATCATCGTCTCACCCTCAGGACCGACCACCTACACTGTTGTAGGCATCACCGCAGGCTGCTCCACCGCCGACTCCGTCCCCCTCGACATCCGGCCCCTCACAATCGAGACGCTAAGTCCGCTCTCTCCCGCAAGACTCTACCCCAATCCCACTCGGGCACTCCTCACCATCGAAGCCCCCGACATGCAGCAAGTCACACTCTTCGACCTCCGAGGCCGTCAGATCCTTCTCCTTGCTCCTCACGCAGCCAAGACACAGATAGACCTCTCTCCCCTACCCCATGGCATCTACTTGCTCCGCATCGCCACGCCCCACGGCACCACTACCCCCAAAGTCAGTCGACAGTAGCCACCATCGCCACACACACTCTCGAATGGGCTTACCCTCCCCTCTCCCTTCCGATTGCATCAACGCCTACGACGCCTCACAAAAGACCTGCTTACCCGACGATAGGCCAAACCATTCCCAACATAAGCATCTGTCGCCACAACACAGAAGTGGCCAGCACACAGTGCCATAATAACAGAAGTCCAAAGATAAACCAGCGTCAGGCTGGACAATCTTTGGACTCCTTTCTTTTCTACAAAACAAGCGGAATACTATCAGTATCCGAGAATCTTAAGCATCGACTTGTGCGACTGCTCTTTAGCAAATAGTTTGGTGAAGTACTCGCCATTCTCGTCCTTGTCGATGATGATGTGCTTGGGAGCAGGAATAAGGCAATGCTGTATGCCGCCATAGCCGCCAAGACTTTCCTGATAGGCACCCGTGTGGAAGAAACCGATATAGAGAGGCTCATCTTTCTGCAACTTGGGAAGGAAAATCGCGTTGGCATGTGAATCAGCGTTGTAGTAATCCTCGCTGTCACAGGTAAGGCCGCCAAGAAAAACACGTTGGTACTCACTGTCCCAATGGTTGATGGGTAACATGATGAAGCGCTGATTGATGCCCCATGTATCGGGCAGCGTGGTGATGAAGGAACTGTCTATCATGTACCACAGCTCGCGGTCGTTCTGCTGCTTCTGGTCAAGGATGCTGTAGAGTGTGGCTCCGCTTTCGCCCACGGTGAAGGAGCCGAACTCGGTAAAGATGTTGGGTTCTTCAATATCGCGCGAAGCACAAATATTCTTAATCTGGGCCAGAATCTCCTCGGCCATGTAGTCATAATCAAAGTTGCTGGCCAGCGACGTCTTCTGCGGGAAACCGCCACCTATGTTGAGCGAGTCGAGCTCGGGACATACATGCTTGAGGTCGCAATAGACATTGACACACTTCGCCAACTCGTTCCAATAATATGCCGTGTCACGAATACCTGTGTTGATAAAGAAGTGAAGCATCTTGAACTGGAACTTGCGATTGGGCTTGATCTGTTCTTCATAGAAACTGAGGATGTCGTTATAGCGGATGCCGAGACGAGAGGTGTAGAAGTCGAACTTCGGCTCCTCTTCGGAAGCAATACGGATGCCCAGTTTCATAGGTGCCGCATCATCGGGAATAAGCTGGTCGAGGGCGTAGTATTCGTTCTTATTATCGAGGATGGGTACGACGTTGCGGAATCCGTCAGCATAGAGTTCCGCGATGTTATCGATATACTGCTGCTTCTTGTAGCCATTGCACACCACGAAGATATCCTTGTCGATGAGCTGCTGTTCATATAGTTCGCGGATAAGGTTGATGTCGAACGCCGACGAGGTCTCAAGGTTAATGTCGTTCTTCAATGCCTCCTCGAGCACAAACTCGAAGTGACTGCTCTTGGTACAATAGCAATAGTTGTAGCTGCCTCGATAGTCGGTCTTGGCAATAGCCACATTGAACATACGTTTAGCCCGCTGTATCTGCGAACTAATCTTAGGTAGATAGGTAATTTTCAGCGGTGTACCATACTGCTTAATAATCTCCATGAGAGGAATGTCATGAAACATCAGTTCGCCATCTTCGGTACGGAATTCATCCTGCGGGAAGTTGAAGGTCTGATCTATCAAATCGTAATACTTGTTTTTCATCTAACCAATGTAGCTAATTTAGATTGATATTTTTACACACATCCGAGTGAGTCGGATTTGACTGCAAAAATATAAAATAATAACGAAAAAACAGGCATTAAGATGACACCCGCATCAGAAGCATCGAACAAACACGCCACCACATGCCTTCCCAAAAAGCAGCACCCCCCCAACACCACAAATTTCAACCAAATCATATACAGACAAATACAAAACACCATCAAATCATACACCACATCCCCGTAGGACTACGAATACAGAGAAAGATGTGACAAAAAAAAACGCAACAGATAAAAATAGCGTGCCATAATGTTTCAACAAAAAAAATATAACCGCTTATTGCGACTTCCGCACCCACAGACATAGCCCTATGCCTCAACAAGACAGACCACGCACAGATCACTGCTGCGCAACATTCATCTTCTCCCGCCATCAGTGGGGGCCCGCTAACAAATCAGCCATCACAGCCCTGCAATGACCTTCTTAGGCAAACCACTCACCACGAGGTCGTAGGAGGCCTTAATCTGTTGCTTGACAAAAGCATCATCGAGCTACAAGAGCGAGAGATCGCTCCAATGCTTCTTGTTCATGTGATAGGCAGGACGCACGCCGTCGTAGCGTTCGCGGAGTTGCAGGCCCACCTCGGGCTTCAGCTTCACAGCCACCCACGGCTCGGGAGTGTCAAGTTCGGTGAGCAAAAACCACTTCCCACAGATACGCCACGACAGCCATCGGTCGGCGAAAAGCCGTTCCGTAACCCGACTGTTCAGACTCAGGGCATAATCCCTCACTTCTTCAATATTCATATCCTTACAAGTTTTTTTCCGTCATTATCTAACCACAAAAATACAGTTTTCCACCATCACATCCGCATTTTTTTGCTACATCCAGCACCCATACCCATAGCCCGTGCAGACAGAACCGCCCATTGCACCACCACTTCCATCGCCCGTCCTCCAACACTGCGACATAGTGCCGCATACAAAACATCCCGTTGCCTTACCCGTTCCTCTCCCCTGGAAAAAGACACCAAGACAAAATCAAGACATCCTAACCATCTCCAAACACCCAAACAGACTCATAATCTGGAGGTCCCAGGTTCAAACCCTGGCTGGTCCACATTGAAACACAATGAGTTACACAACTGCGTAACTCCTTTTTTCTTGTCTGCGTAAACAATGCGTAAACATTTTGATTCAGTCTCCCCTTTTCTGTCACGCAGTATCATAGAGTTTCTATAATGCAATGTGACTTGAAATATCGTCATTTGTAGCCATAACCTTGTCGAAAGAATGTCAAAATCAACATTTTTATGTCTATAGATGTTTATTTTTGGCAAATATCTCATTGTTTTTGAAGAATTATGAGTATCTTTGTAGCAAAATCAAGAATAAAATCAATGGAAAGAAAACGTTTAAACCGCCTAAAGGTGGTTTTAGCAGAGAAGAACATGACAAATAAGCGTTTGGCAGAGTTGGTGGGTAAAGACCCAGCAATGGTATCAAAGTGGGTCACCAATGTAGCTCAGCCAAATGTGGAAATGCTCATCCTTATCTCAAAATCCTTAGAAGTGAGTGTAGACGATTTGTTGTGGACAGAATAAACAGAATAAGAAGAAAAACAAATGAGATATTTAGGGAGTAAAGAAACATTGACAGATTCTATTAGGGCACTCCTTAGGAATCACAATCCGCTTCAAGGAAATCTGGTTTTCTTTGATGCCTTTTGTGGTATGGGGTCTGTAGCGGATAGCATGAAGTCGATATATAGCCATATTATAATTAATGACTCATTGAAATGCTCTACGATTTTCACAAGAGGAAGATTATATGCGAACCATTGTACGTTTGAAAGACTTGGTTTTGATCCTTTCGCTTTCTTCAATGATAATAATAATACAATCCATGGATTCATTTACCAGAACTATTCTTTAGGTGGCTCTGAGCGTATGTACTTTTCAGAAGATAATGCCGCTCGTATAGACTATTTCAGAATGCAAATTGAGGACTGGAAAGAGCACGGTCAAATCACAGAAGAAGAATACGTGTATCTTTTAGCATGTTTGTTGGAATCGGTTTCTGATGTTTCTAATACGGCCGGAGTCTACGGCGCATTTCTTAAACATTGGGATAAACGTGCTTTAAAGCCCATCGTCTTCAGCAAGATTGATTCCAACGAAGGACAATGTGATATTGTTGAGAGCCAGAATGACAAAATTGAGAATATCATTTCAGATATAGAGTGTGATATTTTGTATCTTGACCCTCCATATACTCAAAATCAATATGGTACTCAGTATCATCTTTTGGAAACATTGATACTAAACGACAACCCTCCAATTAGTAGAGTAACGGGATCTCGTCCAACAACACCGATGCGATCAAATTGGTCGAAGATGTATCATGCCCACATCCTTTTCGAGAAGGTTGTGGCAGAAACGAGAGCATCACATATTGTCCTTAGTTATAACAACGACGGCTTTATGTCAAAGGATTACATTGAAAAGACCCTTAAACGTTTCGGCGTTGAAGAAACGTATGATTGTGTTACCATCGACTACAAGAAATACAACAACACGAAATGTCAGGGAGCTGAAGGCCATCAGGAATACTTATTCTACATACAGAAGAAGCCTGCTAATGAGGTGATTGTACAATCTCCCCTTAACTATACAGGCAGCAAGACAAAGATGGTTCCTATTATCAAGGAATATTTACCACAAGAACCATTACAAACATTTATTGATGCTTTTGGAGGTGGATTTAATGTCGGTATCAATATATCGGCAGAACGTATTATTTACAACGACATCAATCCCTTTGTCGAGGGTCTAATACAGTCTTTCTGCTTAGATACGTATGAGTATCTAACTTATGTGTCTAAATTAATTCAAAAATATGAATTAGCTCCAAACTGCACAGAAGGTTATGTGGCATTAAGGAATAAATATAATAGTACGCCGATACCAAAGAGAGATCCACGTATGCTGTATACTCTTATATTATATGGGTTCCAACAGCAAATACGATTTAATACTGATCATGGTTTCAACAACCCAATTGGTTCGCGTTGGTTCAATGAATGCCTACTTTCGAAGTTTATCACATTTGCAAGATGCTCCAAGTCAAAGAATGTTGAATACCTAAATGTGCCTTTTGAAAGGTTGATAGACCAGATAAACACAGACACATTCGTATATGCCGACCCACCTTATCGCTCAACTTTGGGCGTTTACAATGATGGAAAACGAGGTTTTGAAGGTTGGACGATAGAACATGAGCAGCATCTATGTCTGTTTCTGAATCAGATTCATCAACGTGAAGCCAAATTCATGTTGTCATACGTTTTGCAGGTTGAGGATTTTTACAATGCAGATGTTGCAAATTGGGCAGAAAGGAACGGTTATCGCGTCATAGACATCGAGGTCCCTCAAGGAAGATATAATAATCGTCGTGAAGTGTTAATAACAAATTATTGATATATTATGAAGGCTAAAATTACGTATAAACCCAACGGCCAAAAAAAGAAAAATCTGTTTTCTAATTTACTGAAATCAGATGTGTTAAAGGATATTTGCATACTTACAACCAATCAAGAGGAATATGAGGTAATAATAGACAATTCAAATAAGGGTGTTAATATAGGACGCCTTGTATTTGTTGAATACAAAGGTACTAAACACTATGTGACATTGTCTGAAGATAAAGCAGAGGGCAGAAATTCTACACTTCAGAGCGCCCCCACGGTATTAAATATGTTTATTGCAGACAAATCCCGTAAGAAGACTCTGAATTTTTACTTTGTAGAACATACGGGAAATTTGTTCACAAATTACCTTCAGTTTGGATATAAATTATTAATGACTGTTGGCTATAAGTTCTTGAATATCTCTAGAGTAAAAAATGCAAATGTGGCTAAATTTGCAGATCGGACACCTTTTTCTTCATTAGACGAATTAATCAATTGGAGAAATAAGACAAAGAAGAGGAATGCATCGAACAATTCGTCATATATTACTAAATCTGCAGATTCCGTACAGATATATGCCAAAACTTATGGCGCGAGTAAATATGAATCAACATTATTTGCAATATCTTCATTTATTCTAACTGACAGGCCAGTCGAGCTATACACAATAATTGAGGGCAATCTTAAACATCTACCGAAATCATCTCTTGCTTCAATTGCCCAATACAAGAAGACCTATCCACATCTTAAATTTGAGATACATAATACCACTCTTAAATTTGATAGAATAAAAGCAGGAGAAAAACCAAATTCAATCAAACTACGAGATGCATGCTATACTTATAATCTGCTTGATCGTATAGGTCCAAAGAAATGTGCGTTATGTGGATGCGAAATACCTGAAATAATCCAGGGTGCTCACATTTGGCCTGTAGCAGAAATCAAAAAGGCATCTTTGACTGACGAAGAAAAATTTGAACATGCTACAAGTGGTCACAATGGATTATGGCTATGCCAAAATCACCATAAGCTGTTTGACACAAATATTCTTCTTATTGATGACCAAGGACAAGTAAAGCTCACTAATCATATATTAGACTCTAATAAACAGTTTATTATTTCTGTCACGAAACAAGACAAAATACAAGAATTGGTTTTATCACCAGAATTTTTACAGTATGTTGTAAATAGAAACAAAGTATTGGATATTACACATGTCCAGTCGATTCTTTAGTAAATCATGTTATATCCGTATTACATATCCACAGATAAATCTTTCACACTATATCAGGGTGATTCTTTTGAGGTTTTACACAATATCAAGGACTCTTTTGATATGATATTTACCGACCCTCCCTATTTCCTTTCAACTGGTAACGGCAAAGTAAATGTGAATGGCCAATATATTAAGTTTGATAAAGGCCAATGGGATCGGGTCCGTCCAAGAGACGAGAAGGACGCTTTCAATAGAAAATGGCTTGAGCCTTGTACCAAATTACTCAAACAGAATGGAACAATTTGGATCTGTGGAACGTATCACAATATTTTCTCTGTTGAGAAATGTCTTGATGAACTAGGCTTCAAAATCATCAATATTGTTGTATGGCAGAAACCTGATCCTCCTGTGACTTTATCAGATAAGCGATTTAATTTCTGTGCTGAGTTTTTAATATGGGCTACACGTAGAAGTTGTAAGAACTATACGTTTAATATGGACGCGCTAATGAAAATAAATGGTGGTGTTCAGATGCAAGATGTTTGGAAACTTTCAGCAGCAAGCACATGGGAGAAGCAAAATGGCAAACATCCAACACAAAAGCCACTTCGGCTTTTATACAGAGCCATTTTGGCTTCAACAAATATAGGAGATAGAATTCTTGATCCTTTCGCAGGTAGTTCGACAACAGGTATTGCCGCAAACCTAATGGGACGGCAGTTTATCGGAATTGACGAGAATATGGATTACCTTAATCTAAGCATAAAAAGAAAAGAGCAGATAAATAATCCCATTCATTTCAACGAGATGAAACAGAGAATGGAAGAGGATCCTGAACAGGTTATGGTTCTTGTCAATCATGCTCGCCCTGAATTAAAATCAAAGATGATGGAAACAGGTATCTGCTATGTGAGGATTGGAGATTCGAAAGGTTCTGTATTGGTTACTTATGGTTTTGAAAGAATGCAATATGTTTTACTCCACACAAATGGAGAAGACACTCACTTATTCAGATTGAGGTCGAAAGGGACATTTAAAATCTGGTCAAAAGAAACGCTAGAAGGATATGGATTCCACCCTAAACATTCCCCCTATTATGCAGTTTTCCATTTTGATAATTCTCACGAGATAAGTTTTCCCAAGACCCCAAAATTGAAAAACAAGATCAATACATATCGTGCAAGAATACGTCCATTGGAGGACTTTTTCGACGAATAAGATGCATTAAGCAGAGTCCTTGCCACCAATGCTTGGCGTGTTGACAACCTTAACAATATAAAATATTTTTTCATAGAATAGAAGTTATGAACGAGAAGTTATACTCAACCGCCCTTTCAAACTATAAGAAATGGGCAGACAGTAATAAGACGGAAGTGGAATTGGATTTCAACGACCGCCATGCCATGTGTAAAGATATGCAATCGTACACAAAAGAACGATTGCAGAACCTGTCTAAAGAAGATTTTTTTAATCTTATAGCACCTCTGTGGGCTATGCGTATGTGGGGTAATAAGAAATATTACCTCGATAACGTCATTGAAAGCAATGGAATGGTTTTAATCCGAGAGCAACTGGTTAATCTGTTTTACGGAAAAGCATCCTCAGGACTATGTCATAGCTCGCGCCTTGGACGAGATAATGAACATGAAGATACTCTCGCGTATCGAAGGTGACGAGACAAAGGTCAGTGCAAGTTTTCTTGATGGACTGGAGAATACAATTAAAACGGGTCTTGTAACAGTCTGCCCGAATTTGTTTGAAGAAGGAGAGGGTAAGAAAGCATACGTTTCCGTATCTTTGGCAAAGCTAATGGAAATGAAGAAGCGTCTGACATCTGGTTACACCAGTTTTTGGAGTTAATTTCTTATGGAACTTCTGACGATAGAACACCAAGACTTCACAATGAGCATCGAATGTGGCAAGTTCGATGCAATTTGGGACAAGGCTGTGAGGAATGTTGGAGCAGAAAATCTGACCTCCACTTACTCATGGTCGGATGGTGTTGCGTCTGTAGTCAGACTGGATAAGGACGGAACCAGCCAAGAAATAGCAAACGGTGAGACCCAAGCGGCTGTATTCTTCGACAATGCCGAATACCCAATATGGGTGGACTTCAAGAGCTATGTCAGGAATGCCCGATTCGGTAGCATCCTACAATGTGACAATGAGAACTTCAGTTTTCGTAGGGGCATCCTCGCAGGATTCCTCAACTACGGCAACGACATAGGCAAGAGCGAGATTCTGATTGACTATACTGTTGGAACGGAAATACGCCACTTCCGCTTTGGCTTCGATGTGTTGAGTACCAAACTCAATTATCATGAGCATTGGCGAAAGATAATCGAAGACATAGAGAGCGAGTACCGCATGTTGTCACTCGACTACATGAAGCGTACTTTCCACGGATTTTCACCTGACACAGAAGGTGAAACGCCCGAACTTGTATGGTGGAGCATCTTTGCAGGAGAACAAAAGAAATTTGTGAATGCCGTGAAAAGCATCATTGAGCGTCCACGCCACAGACTTCACGGCATCGAGACATACATCCGTGCCGACAAATTGACAAGAATACCCATCGCCATTGAGAATGAGCTGGCTGAGCACCGAAAGGAGCCTGCACACCTATATAGGGTGGAGCAACAAGTGCAGAGCAACGACACTCTGGAAAACCGTTTCCTCAAACACGCATTGGGTCAAATAGCTGCAAAGTATGAGAGTCTGAAAAGGCGCATCGAAGCCATCAAAGGCGCGTCCGACCCGTTCAAAGAAGAAATGAAAGCGATGCTTGACACATTG